>NZ_CP150481.1:3820027-4138363 GCF_047922965.1 Neptunicella plasticusilytica | reverse complement strand
AAAGTTCGCATCTATCGCGTTAATGATCGGATTAACCAGTTTCACGTCATCAGCTACGGTGGTTGAAGTACAAACTTCCATGGGCAGTTTTCAAGTCAATCTGTTTGACAATGCTACCCCAAAAACAGTCGAAAACTTTTTGGCTTATGTCAATTCTGGAGAATATTTCCACACCGTAGTGCATCGTTCTATGCCTGATTTTGTGGTGCAATCCGGCGGTTTTAAATTCGAAGATGACTTTCCAATCACAGAGGTTGTTACCAGTGCGGCAGTCGCCAATGAGCCTGAACTGTCTAATGTGCGTGGTACGCTGGCGATGGCGAAATTAGGGGGCAAGCCTAATAGCGCGACATCACAATGGTTTGTCAATCTGGATGACAACAGCGCTAACCTGGATGTGCAAAATGGTGGTTTTACCGTTTTTGGGCAGGTACTGGGGGATGGAATGGATGTGGTTGATGCTATTGCGGCGTTACCCCGATTTAATTTGGGGGATGCATTCGACAATATGCCGCTGCGTGATTTTACTGAAGAAGATGCTGATAATGGTGTTGCTCTCACTGAACAAAATCTGGTGATGATTAATGATATTGTGGTGATTGATGCCGATGTAACAACTCATCCTGAAATTACACCTACACCGAATACACTCATTGATTCAGTGGATAATTCTTCCGGTTCATCGGGTGGTGGTAGCTTTGGCTGGCTGGTCCTGGTACTCGGATTATCGGTGGGTTACCGTTTAAAGCGTTAACGCTTTTCGCGGTAAATATTGCTAATCTAAAATAAGCCAAAACGAAAGTTTTGGCTTTTTTTTTGCCTGTGTCATCATTGGCGGCCTGTATCATCAATGAAATAAATTTGCTTGGCTGAGGAGTCTTAATGACAACATTTGACTATATCTGTATTGGCGGTGGCAGTGGCGGGATTGCATCGGCTAACCGCGCGGCCAAACACGGCAAAAAGGTAGCCATCATTGAAGCTAAACAAATGGGTGGCACCTGTGTAAATGTAGGCTGTGTACCAAAGAAAACCATGTGGTTTGGGGCGCAAGTCGCCGAAGCAATCCATAAATATTCCACTGATTACGGTTTTGACGTGGAGCTCAAAGCGTTTGACTGGAGTCGTCTGGTTGCCAGCCGTCAAGCCTATATTGAGCGGATCCATGCCTCATATGACAGGGTGCTGGGTAACAATAACGTGACTGTAATTAACGGCTTTGCGCGTTTTATTGATGCCAATACCCTTGAAGTGGATGGCCAGCAATATCGAGCTGAACATATTCTTATCGCCACTGGTGGCCGTCCGGTATTACCGGATATTCCCGGCGCAGAGTTGGGTATTGATTCCGATGGTTTTTTTGCACTGCAGCAGCAACCTGAAAGAGTACTTGTTGTTGGCGCCGGTTATATTGCGGTGGAACTTGCCGGTGTGATGCATTCACTTGGTAGTCAAACGCATCTGGCCGTGCGGCACGATAAGCCGTTGCGTCAGTTTGATCCGCTGATAAGTGATACCCTGGTGGAATTAATGGGCGAAGATGGCCCTACATTGTTAGCTCATCATCAGGTGAAATCAGTGAGCAAGAATAGCGATGGTAGCCTGACAGTAGATTTCGACAATAACCAGTCTTTAGAAGTAGATAGCCTGATCTGGGCAATTGGCCGCAGTCCGGCTAATAATCAGCTTGGATTGGAAAATATTGGTGTGGAACTGGATGACAAAGGTTATGTCAAGGTGGATAAATTTCAGAATTCGACTGTGCCGGGGATTTATGCAGTGGGGGATAATACCGGACAGGTAGAGTTGACTCCGGTTGCAGTCAAGGCAGGCCGTTTGCTTTCAGAGCGTCTGTTTAACCATCAAAGCAACGCGCATATGGATTACAGTAATATCCCGACTGTGGTGTTTAGCCATCCGCCTATTGGCACTATTGGCATGACTGAGCCAGAGGCGAAAGCCAAGTTTGGTGATGATAATATCAAAGTCTATCAGTCGGGTTTCGCCGCCATGTATACCGCCGTTACGCGCCACCGGCAGATGACAAAAATGAAGCTCATCTGTGCAGGTGACGAGCAGAAAGTGGTGGGTTTACATGGTATAGGTTATGGCATGGACGAAATTCTGCAGGGCTTTGGCGTGGCGATTAAAATGGGAGCCACTAAAGCCGATTTTGATGCCTGTGTGGCCATTCATCCAACTAGCGCAGAAGAGTTCGTTACTCTCATATAGAAATGATAACAATTATCAATTGCGTTTAATTGTTTTTAACACTATACTGAACTCGCTTTGGCATGATAAGGAAGGAGCTACTGGTCTGGCTTTTTCCTCCTCTTGGGCAAGCCAGCTCCCGGCTTGCCCAACTTTTTTACCGCCCGATTTTTTCTTCTATGACGTGTTAGGTTAATTCAGTCGACATTCAGTTTTATTAAGTAGAATAATGGCATAGATTAGAAATAAAGGGCGAATGGGGGTGTCGAAAATGAAAAAACTGACGATAGCGTTAAGTGCAGCCGTGCTGTTACTGAATGCGTTGCCTGGCTATGCACAGGGCGAACTTGAGGTTAACTGGGAAAATCCGGATAAATATCGGGATGTTAAACCGACCAGCCAGACGCGCAGCAGTTTCCGCAGACAGACTTTTGAAGATATTGAAAAGTTTCTGACCAAGCAGCTCAAAGACGTACCTGATGGCTATAAATTAACGATGAATGTCACTAATCTGGATCTGGCAGGTGAAGTCTGGCCGGGCATGATGGTCGGACTAAATTCCAGCTCGGATGTGCGTTTGGTCAAGAATCTGGACATTCCACGCATGGATTTTAGTTACAAGCTGACTGACAGTGCCGGTGTAGTAGTAAAAGAAGGCACCGAAGAGCTTAAGGATATGGCCTTTATGGATAGAGGTGGCCGGATCCATGACAGTGAACGGTTACACTATGAAAAGGATATGCTGGATAGATGGTTTGAAGATACCTTCGAAGCTTATATTCAGAAAAATAAATAACCAATTTGATTGTTTAATTACGCCGCAATTTTATTGCGGCGTTTTTGTTGCTGCAGCAAACTATTCAGAATCTTGATATTCCCGAACTCAAGTTAGATTTTTAAAGCAACTGCTCTATGGACCGATAGACATCCAAAGCTTGTTCTGCGGTTAAGGCGTTAGATTGGGTGCCTTTGCCAATGCTACTGGAAACCCGAACAAAATCCCGGCCAATGCCAGGCTGGTCTTTCTGTTTCGGATCTTCGTCGGATGAGTTTTGCTGCAGTTTCTGCTGTTGTTCATTTTGCTGCAAAATGCGGGCTTGTGGAGATAACTCTACAGCATGCTGGTTAGCCGAACCAATACCGTAAGCATTAGTTTTTTGTTCAGACCCATTATTTGGACGGCTGATAGTTGAATTGATAATGTTGCTGGTCGCTGAAATTTCCATTGTCTTCACCCCACCTGCAAGGCAGCTATATATCAGTATGGCGTAAAACGGCTAAATCTCTAGCTTTTAAGGCTGTCCTGCAGTTGTGCCAATGTGGTAAACAATAACTCCATTTTTTTGATCACCAGGGGTAAACGTTCTTTCACAGTCGCTTCATCGGCATTTTCAATTTGTACAATATCTTTGGCCAGTTCTTCGATATAAGGTTGGAAACGTTTGCTTTTAACATTAAAAACAGCATCATCGGCAAACACATGCTGATATTTACCCTTACCCTGCTGTTGGAGCGATGACAGGCTCTTGTCGGCGTCCAGGCCGCGTCGGTAAATCACTTGCAAGTTGTCTTTCAGTTTGTCGATTATATTCTGCATATTAAAAATCAGATTTTCCTAAAAAAAAGCTAAAGATTGATTTATGTCGGCCGATAAACAACCGAAGGCTGGCAATTCTGCCTGTTTTTGTAATATCTAACAAGAGCAACACCTGGTTATTCCACTTCAGCCTAGCGTATGAGGTGAGGTACAGGTTTTAGGAGAAATGGTATGGAACTACAAGGGGCAAGTACCTCTGGAATGTCCGACGCGTCTGCCGAATTACGGGCTGCCAAACTGGCTAAGAGCCAGCAAGAACAGACCGGTGAGCAAACGCTTCAGCTGCTGGAATCAGCCGCTGACGTGCCAAAAGCATCATCTGCCAATCCTGCATTGGGATCACATGTTGATCTGTTTGCATAGATTACGGATGAAGCAATAAGTCCAATGGCGTTTTGCCGGGTTGGCCACCTATTTCTCTTACCAGTTTAGGTACCAGATAGCCCGGTAAACGCTTTATCATTTCTGCCATAATGTTTCTGGCACTATTATCGTCCACTGCAAAATGTTGCGCGCCTTGTACCTTATCCAGCAGATGCAGGTAATAAGGCAAAATATCGCAATCAAACAACTTTTCACTTAACTCACATTGTGCGTCGGCACTATCATTTACCCCTTTTAGTAATACCGCCTGATTAAGCAACGTTACGCCAGTTTGTTTGAGTTGTTGCATCGCAGTGGCAAAAGCCTGATCTATTTCATTGCCATGATTAACATGTAACACCATTACCGGTTTTAACCGGGACTGGCTGAACCAGCTCAGCAATTCCGAGTTGATTCTGGCCGGTATAACAACGGGTAAGCGGGTATGAATTCGCAGGCGCTTAATATGCTGAATCTGCTCGATCTGTGAAGTTAACCAGCTCAGGAAATCATCTTTTGCCATCAACGGATCGCCACCAGAGTAAATCACTTCATTGATATTCTGATCGGCGGCAATATAGTCCAGTACCTTCTGCCAGCCTGCTCTATTCACCTGATTGTCAGCGTAGGGAAAATGACGCCTAAAGCAATATCGGCAATTAATCGCGCAGCCCCCGCGTACCACCAGTAACACTCTGCTTTGATATTTGTGCAGCAAGCCCGGCGAGCTATTATCCTGCTCATCCAGTGGATCGGTGGTGTAGTCGCGATGTAACTCAAACTCGCTGGCTTGGGTAAATACCTGTAAAAATAGCGGATCTTGCGGGTTGCCTTTTTCCATCCGGCGTACAAACGGACGAGGTACGCGCAGTGGGAAAAGTTTTCTAGCCTGTATATCTTCAGTAAATTCAGCTGGATTGAGATTTAGCTGACTAAGCAGTTCAGAGGGGTCTGTAATACAAGCAGACAATTCTTTTTGCCAATGTCTATCCACAGTTTGCTGAATTTTAGGTATTATCTGCGTCAATTAATTTAGTGCTCTTATGGGTAATGAGGAAAAAATGGCTAATTACAGCACAAATGATTTTAAAGCGGGCCTTAAAATAATGCTCGATGGCGAGCCTTGCAACATTTTAGATAATGAATATGTTAAACCGGGAAAAGGCCAGGCGTTTAACCGGGTCAAAATCCGTAAACTGATTTCAGGTAAAGTGTTGGAAAAAACCTTTAAATCCGGAGAATCATTTGAAGGTGCCGACGTTCTGGATACCAGCTTAGCATATTTGTATTCAGACGGTGAGTTCTGGCATTTTATGAATAACGAAACGTTTGAGCAAATCGCGGCAGATAAAAATGCGGTAGGCGATAATGTTAAATGGTTAGTTGAAAACGATGAATGCACTATCACTCTGTGGAATGGCTCACCCATCTCCGTCACACCACCAAACTTTGTTGAACTGCAAATTACCGAGACGGATCCCGGGCTTAAAGGCGATACCGCTGGTACCGGTGGTAAACCGGCAACCTTAAGTACTGGGGCGGTAGTTCGTGTGCCTTTATTTGTACAAACAGGTGAAGTGGTTAAAGTGGATACCCGCAATGGTGAATACGTTTCACGCGCGCAAAAGTAATTTTATTCACCCCGTCGGTTCCAGCTGGCGGGGATTTTTCCTACCTTAGAAGTTGAATTCCGTCATGACATGGCAACCCGGTGCATCTCTTCAAACCTTGCAGCAGCGAGCCAAATATCTGGCCAGTATCCGCGCCTTTTTTGCCGAGCGCAATGTGCTGGAAGTTGAAACCCCGCAACTGGCTAAACATGCTGTAACAGACCCGCATCTAGACAGTTTTCGTACCGAATTTGTCGGCCCGGGCAATGCGCAAGGCTTATCGCTATTTTTGCAAACCTCACCTGAATATGCGATGAAAAGGCTGCTTTGTGCAGGTAGTGGTTGCATTTATCAAATCTGCAAAGCTTACCGTAATGACGAGGCGGGTCGTCTACACAATCCCGAATTTACCCTACTGGAATGGTATCGAATTGGATTTAATCATTTCGATTTAATGGATGAAATGGCCGATTTGCTGACCTTGATACTGCAGTGCCAGACACCGCAACGGATCACTTACCAACAGGCATTTCAGCAATATTTGGATATTGATCCGCTGAATGCCACCTTGACGCAATTGCGTCAATTGGTGCAACAATTAGACTTGGCTGATTTCGCCCGGCAAGAAACCGATCCTGACACCTTATTACAGTTATTGTTCAGCCATTGTATCGAACCGAAAATAGGCCAGCAAAGTCCTTGTATGGTTTATCATTTTCCGGCCAGTCAGGCAGCCCTGGCTCGAATTAATGCTGAAGATAAACGTGTTGCCGAGCGTTTTGAGGTGTATTTCAAGGGGATTGAACTGGCCAACGGGTTTCATGAATTAGCTAATGCTAACGAACAACGCAGACGCTTCCAGCAGGATAATGCCAAACGCCAATTACTTGGTTATCCCGCTGTTATTGCTGATGAATCCTTGTTGCAGGCGTTGCATTATGGATTACCTGATTGCGCCGGTGTGGCATTGGGTATCGATCGTTTGTTGATGTTAGCAATGGATTTGCCGAATATCGACGCCGTTCAGCCGTTCAGTTTGGCAAGAGCCTGAAAAATAAAAGAATAATTGATGTTGCATTTGTTTAAGATCTCCTGATAATAAATTCAGGGCTGACGGGAAGTATGAGCAGCCTTGTGTTGGTATTGAGATTAAACGGAGGTTTGCAGATGCCAGATATTTCAGTAGCTGCGCTACAAGAACATATCATTTTCGATAACGTCCGCATGGGACAATTTGTTGACGTCGAAATTCAGGATCACCTGCGTGATCGCTTCAAAAGCCATTTGATTGGCGCCAAAGAAAACCATTATCTTATTCTTGAACAGCCGGACAGCAAACGTTATGGCTTTATTCGTGACCAACTGGTGGAAGGGGTTCCGCTGGTCTTGCGTACTATATGTGAAAAAACCACCGGCGAATGCCTGGCCTTCCGGGCAGTATTGCAGGGCCTGACCAATCACCCATACAAACTGTTCTATGTCAGTTTTCCTGACGAGATCCAGATGCGGGAATTGCGCCGCGAACAGCGCAAGGCATATCGCAAACCGGCGCAAATCTATATGACCAAAGAAAGTAGCCGTATTGTGGGTGTCATTACTGATATATCAGCCGGGGGGTGTCGCTTCGAGTTTGAAGTAGGCGAATCGGTCAGAGGAATAAAGCAGGAATACGTGTTTATCGAACTGGAACATCCGGAAACCGGCGAGATACATGAAGCCTATGCCAAGGTTTGTTCGCAACGCAAAGAGCATAATATCGTGTCTATCGGTCTGGCATTTGAGCCGATGCTTGAAATCGCCAGTTGACAAGTCACACCCAAGCAACACTAGCAAATGAGGCGGGTGTGACAACTGCCAGGACTTATCTACTAATTAAAATATCTTCAACCAGGCGATTGAATCTTCCTTCTTGTATAAGAAGACTGACTTGCTCAATATCCGGTGAAAAATAGCGATCCGAGTCGTAAAAACTCACCTTGTCTCGTACTAACTGATAACCCTGCTCTACTTTAGGACTGGATTTTAGCGGTCGGCGAAAATCCATACCTTGTGCAGCGCTTAATAACTCGACGGCTAAAATACCCCGGGTATTCTCTGCCATATCCGCTAATCGCCTTGCAGCAAAGGTTGCCATCGATACATGGTCTTCCTGATTGGCTGAGGTAGGCAAACTGTCCACTGAGGCCGGATGTGCCAGCGATTTGTTCTCAGAAGCCAGTGCTGCTGCGGTGACCTGTGCCAGCATAAAGCCGGAATTCACCCCGCCATTCTCAACCAGAAAGGGCGGCAGTTTACTCAAGTTGGTGTCAATCAGCAGGGCGCTGCGACGTTCCGACAGTGCGCCGATTTCGGCAATCGCCAAGGCTAGGTTATCCGCTGCCATCGCCACAGGTTCGGCATGAAAATTACCACCGGAGATAATATTTTCGCCAAATATCAACGGATTGTCAGTGACGCCGTTTGCTTCTGTCAGCAAGATGTCTGCACAAAAACGTATCTGGCTTAGGCAGGCCCCCATGACTTGCGGTTGGCAGCGCAATGAATAGGGGTCCTGAACCTTTTCACAATCCTGATGAGATTCGCCTATTTTACTATGCTCGTCGAGTAGGTTGCGATAAGTTGCAGCCATATCAATTTGCCCTTGTTGACCCCGAGCGGCGTGAATACGGGCATCAAATGGGGCACGGCTGCCGAGCGCCGCTTCGACACACATTGCACCACTAACGGTGGCTGCCGCCAATAAATCTTCCGCATGAAATAATCCCTGCAAAGCAAACGCGGTGGACGCCTGCGTACCATTGAGTAAGGCTAATCCTTCTTTGGGGGCAAAAGTCAGCGCTTGCAAACCGGCTATTTCAAGCCCTTCGGCACCGGTAATAATGTTACCTTGATAGCGAACATGGCCTTCGCCCATTAATGGCATACTCATATGGGCTAATGGAGCCAAATCGCCACTGGCACCGACTGAACCTTTTTGGGGTACACAGGGGTAGACTCCGGCATTCACCAACGCAATCAAATGCTCGATGACCTGCAAACGGATACCGGAAAAGCCGCGTGACAAGGAGTTGATTTTCAACACCATCATTAATCGCACGGTGTCATCATCCATTAATGCGCCGGTACCTGCAGCGTGGGATAACACGATTGAACGTTGCAATAATTCCAGTTCATCCGGTTTAATACGGGTATTAGCCAGTAAACCAAAACCGGTGTTAATTCCGTATACCACCCGACCTTGTTCTATGACTTTTTGCACGGTTTGAGCCGATGCATGGATGTCTGCATGAGCCGATTTATCCAGCGCAATGGACATAGTCTGCCGGCTGATCTGACGTAATTGCGCTAGCGTCAATTTTCCAGGTTGTAAGCTAAGTTTATTGTCAGTCATGTTTATTGCTCCAGCATGGGCAGATCGAGATTGTTCTGTTTAGCGCATTCAATGGCAATATCATAACCGGCGTCGGCGTGGCGCATCACACCAGTGGCCGGGTCGTTCCATAACACTCGGCTAACACGTTGTGCCGCGGCATCTGTGCCATCACATAAAATCACCACACCAGCATGTTGACTAAAGCCCATACCAACCCCGCCACCATGATGCAGGCTGACCCAAGTCGCGCCTCCGGCAGTACTCAGCATGGCGTTAAGCAATGGCCAATCGGATACCGCATCGGAGCCATCCAGCATGGATTCGGTTTCACGATTAGGACTGGCCACCGAACCAGAATCCAGATGATCACGACCAATTACCACCGGCGCAGACAACTCGCCATTTTTGACCATTTCATTAAAGGCCAGTGCAATACGCGCCCTATCTTTGAGGCCAATCCAGCAAATTCGAGCCGGCAATCCCTGAAACTGGATGCGTTCACGGGCCATATCCAGCCAATTGTGTAAATGTGGATCATCGGGGATTAACTCTTTGACCTTTTGATCGGTTTTATAAATATCTTCAGGATCACCGGATAACGCTACCCAGCGAAAAGGCCCAATCCCTTCACAGAAAAGCGGTCGAATATAAGCAGGAACAAAGCCAGGGAAATCAAACGCATTGGATATGCCTTCTTCAAAAGCCATTTGGCGAATATTGTTGCCGTAATCCAGGGTGGCCGCACCGCGCTGTTGCAAGGTCAGCATGGCTTGTACCTGCACTGCCATCGATTGTTTGGCAGCCTTGACCACTTTTGCTTCGTCGTTTTTACGCATCTCGGCCGCTTGTTGCATGCTCCAGCCTTGCGGTAAGTAGCCGTTGAGCGGATCGTGTGCCGAGGTTTGATCGGTAACCACGTCCGGGGTGATGTTTTTGTCTACCAGCTCAGCAAAAATATCGGCTGCGTTACCTAATAAACCGACAGAAACTGGTTTATCTGACTGGTTGATAATCTTCAGCGCTTCATCTAGCGAGGTGGCTTTTCTATCCACATAACCGGTGCGTAATCTGAAATCAATACGGGTTTCATCGCACTCCACCGCCAGCATAGAAAAACCTGCCATGGTAGCAGCTAAAGGTTGCGCTCCACCCATGCCGCCTAATCCTCCAGTAACTATCCACTTACCGTTAGCTTTCCCGGCAAAATGTTGTTTGGCTACCGCACCAAAGGTTTCATAGGTGCCTTGCACAATGCCCTGACTGCCAATATAAATCCAGCTTCCGGCGGTCATCTGGCCGTACATCATCAAACCCTGTTTATCCAGTTGGTTGAAATGCTCCCAATTGGCCCAGTGCGGAACCAGATTGGAATTGGCGATCAATACGCGTGGAGAATCAGGATGTGTGCGGAATACGCCTACTGGCTTACCCGATTGCACCAGTAAGGTTTGGTCGTCTTCCAGACGTTGCAGCACTTTAATAATTTTGTCAAAGCACTGCCAGTCCCTGGCCGCGCGGCCAATACCACCGTAGACCACCAGGTCTTCCGGTCGTTCAGCCACGTCGGGATCGAGATTGTTCATCAGCATGCGCATGGCGGCTTCGGTCTGCCAACTTTTACAGGTTAATTGGGGACCCTGTGGCGCCTTGATCAGACGCCGGGGATCATGTCGATTAATATTCATAGGGTTTTCTCTTTATTATTTGGTGGAAATGTCAGGCGTCCACCAAGTGAATACCGGTTGCCGGGATAAGTCAGTAATGCATAGCTGACCACGCCATCTTTTGACCAGGTGTGTCGATGCATATGCAAGCAAGGCTGATTTGCCTCAATCGACAAACTCCATTGCATTAGTTCATCCGGTAATATTGCTTCTATTTGATGTTTGGCCTCAGTCAGCGGCGCGGTATTGCATAAATACTCGTGGGGAGTGATCAGCGTATAGTCTTGCTGTAAATAGTCTTTAGCTAGCCGCAAATTTACATAGCGTTGTTCAAGTTGCACGGCTACCTGGTTTTCATAATGACATATACAGCTGTAAGCAATATCCGAGTTAACCTCAACCTGTAATTGGGAGGCTAATGCGTCGTCGGTTTTTAGCGTATTCAGTGCCAGCACCTTGGCATGATAGTGATGATGTCTGGCACGGATCTCGTCGGCAATATTGCGAATTTCCAGTAACGAAGACTGTGACGTCAAGCTGGCAACTACTGTGGCGGCACCCTGGGTGCGAATCAGCACCCCTTGCTCGGATAATTCATGTAGCGCCCTTCTTGCAGTCATGCGGCTAACCGAGAACGAGAGTGCCAGTTGATTCTCTGAAGGAACCGGATGGTTTTCTGGCCATTGGCCGGATTCAACCTTATCCAGGATATGCTGTTTAATTTGCTGGTATTTAGAAGCTGACATCTTTCGGCTATTGTTGTGTATAAGCTTGTTATTTACTTGTCTATACAAGATACTGGCATAAACTTCTTGTATAGACAAGTTGATCCAAGATTAAAATATAATGGTAGAAGAGTACAAAATATGACGCTAACGGTTAATGCAGAAAAATTGCTGCTGGATGTCAACATTGCCAGCATGGCTAATAATGACCAGTCTTACGGGATTCTCGAAAACGCAGCATTGGCAATTGAAAATGGCAAAATAAGCTGGATAGGCGCGCAAGGTGAGCTGCCTCAATTTAGCCACGCGCCAGCGACCGAATCGATGAACGGACAATGGCTGACGCCAGGACTGATAGATTGTCATACTCATCTGGTCTTTGCCGGTAATCGCGCCGATGAATTTGAACAACGTTTGCAGGGTGTAAGTTATGCAGATATCGCTGCTAACGGGGGAGGCATTCAGCGCACTGTAACTGCTACACGCGCCGCATCCGAAACGGAACTGTTAGACTTGGCAATCCAGCGGGCAAAGACCCTGTTATTACAAGGGGTTAGCTGTGTCGAAGTCAAATCAGGTTATGGCCTTGATTTTGAAACCGAACTAAAAATGTTGCGAGTCGCGCGGCAGTTGGAAAAATATCTACCGATGAAGGTGAAAACCACTTTTCTGGGTGCTCATGCGCTACCGCCAGAATATTCAAGCAATCCGGATGGTTATGTCCAGATGCTCTGCGACGATATGTTACCGCAGGTTGCAGAGCAAGGGTTAGCCGACGCAGTAGATGTATTTTGCGAATCGATAGGTTTTACGCTTGAACACACAAGACGGGTATTTAACAAAGCGCAACAACTCGGTTTGCCAGTTAAACTGCATGCTGAGCAATTAACCAATATGGGCGGCAGCGCCTTAGCAGCCAGTTTTAATGCGCTATCGGTCGATCATATTGAATATTTGGATGAAGTGGGGGTGCAAGCGATATCCGAGAGTGGTACTGTCGCGACTTTACTGCCCGGTGCCTTTTATTATTTAAAAGAAACCCAGAAGCCGCCGATTGATTTGCTACGCCAGTATAAAGTACCGATGGCGATTGCCACTGATTTTAACCCGGGCTCCTCGCCCATTTGTAATTTACCCTTGATGATCAATATGGCCTGTACCCTGTTCTCACTGACGCCGCAGGAAGCTTTACAAGGCGTAACCCTCAATGCTGCTAGAGCACTGGGAATGGATAATCAAATTGGCAGTATTGAAGTGGGCAAGCAGGCAGACCTGTTGTGTTGGGATATCAGCCATCCTAATCAACTGGCTTATCAGATTGGTAACCATACACTGAGCAAAATGTGGCAAAATGGCGTGCCCGTTAAGCTGTCCTAGATAAACAACTATGTCATTACAAACCGAACGCTTGATATTACGCCAATGGCAATCATCCGATCGCCAACCTTTTGCCGAATTAAACGCCGATCCTGATGTGACCGAGTTTTTCCCTGCGTTTTTTAGCCCTGAACAAAGTGATGAAGGGATCCTGCGCTATCAGGCGGGAATTGATCAGCGAGGCTGGGGATTTTGGGCTGTGGAGCGTAAGCAAGAGGGCGATTTTATCGGTTTTGTCGGTATGCAGCCTATTCCCGATATATTGCCGGTAGAACCGGGAGTAGAAATTGGCTGGCGGCTGGCTAAGCACAGTTGGCGGAAAGGCTATGCCAGTGAAGCCGCTCGATGTTGCCTGGATTACGGCTTTGGCCAATTGGCATTAAGCCAAGTATTCTCTTTTACCGCAGTACAGAACCTACCCTCTCAGGGGGTGATGCAAAAAGTCGGTATGCATGATATGCAGCAGAATTTTATTAATCCCAAGGTCCCTGCAGGGCATTCATTGGCCGAGCATGTGTTGTACAAAATTACTCGTGAACAATGGCAGTCGAAGGGTGAATAAATCCAGCTACGTGTTTTGAGCTAAAACCTAGCGTTCTCGGGCTTTAATAAAGGTACACACCAGTTCAGTTAGCATTTGGCCCACTATCTGATTACCTGCCGTCATTCCCGCAGGATGGCGTTCAGGCGCACCTTCGGCGAGATGCAAATAGCGCACATTATCTAAACTGGCTAGCCGATCAATATAGTGTAAGGCATCTGTACTACTGACACCGCAGTGGGTAACGGCACTAGACGGCATATCTGCAATGGCATCCAGATCCAGTTCCAGACCAACAGGCAAATTTTCGGCAGTCAGATATTCAGCTGTCTTTTCTAAAATTTCGTCGAGATGAATTTCCTGACGCCATTTCCAGCGTTGAATGCTGTAAAACGGGAAAGCAGCATGGCGTAAGGCATTAAGCGCTGACAGCGAATTTTTTTGTTCATGTAACCCGAGCACTGTATAGCGTTTTAACCAGCCAGCATCATAAGCATAACGAAAAGGGTTGCCGCTATGGCGCCCTTCCGGCTGACGAAAATCGGCGTGAGGATCCAGATTTGCCACAGCAAGGGGGTGCTGAGCGATCTGCTGACAGGCCTTGATAATGGGTAAGGCGTTATTGTGCCCGCCACCAATTACGATGGGGATCAAACTTGCAGCAAAACATTGTTTTAATACCTCTGTAACCCGCTGATCCAGTTCCTCACAGGCGAGACGCAGGGATTCAATGTTTTCGCCGTCGAGATCGTCACAGCAAATCTGCCCCAGCAGTAAAATATCATTCCCGCCTAGAAAGGTATTGGACTGCAAATTGAGGAAGTAGGAGAGAAACGCCAACCAACCCTTGTCGGCGCCTCCTTTGCCCAAATTAGCTCGGGGACCGATATCTTCAGGAATACCAACCAGTACAAATTTAAATCCTTGCTGGTAGGCATTTTCCAGGCTTGTCTCGGAGGACAACAGCCCGACTGTTTCGCCCAGCCGGGTTTCTCCCGGGCGGGGGTGAAGCAAAGCATCCAGTTGAGTCTGATTAAAAGAAAGCAGGCAAGCTGACATTGGTGTGGGAGATTAGTTTATTCGACGTCCAAAGGCTCTGGCGATAAAATAACACCTGTGCTGTCAGCATAGAGATGATCTTCAGGTAGAAATGTCACGCCACCAAAGTTGACTGCCACATCGATTTCGCCATTAGGTTCAAAATCAGCGCCAACCGGAATAGCGGCCACCGCATGGATGCCAATATCCATGTCTTCTAATGAATCGATATCGCGCACGCTGCCATAGCAGACAATGCCTTCCCACTCATTTTCCAGGGCAAGACGTGCCAGATTGGCGTCAATTAATGCGCGACGTGTGGAGCCCCCACCATCAATTAACAACACCTTACCCTGACCGGGATGCTGTAAAACTTGCTCAATCAGGCCTCGGGATTCAAAACATTTTACTGTAGTGATTTCACCGCCGTAAGAACTGCGCCCACCGTAGCTGACAAACATGGGTTCGACGACATCGACACTATCGGTAAATAAATCACAAAGCTCAGAAGTGTTGTAATCCATGGTGATCCCTAAATCAGACTATTCAGCCATGAGTATACTGCCAGAAACGGCACAGTTGAAAGCCTCAAATGAAATTACTGTTATTCGGCCGGGATTGTACAGATTGTCATCAAAGCTTCTTGATACTGTCACAGTTGTTTCAAAAAACACCCCTAGCATGTGGACAACGAGTTAGAGGTATTCTTATATGAATTTGCTCTCACGTACTGATACGCAGCTTTTTTATTGGATGTTTAATAAAACGGCGGGCAGAAATTGCAACGCGATTCGTCTGGTTTCCAAAACCGGCGACGGTTACCTTTACTTGCTTGTGGCCTTGGCTATCTGGTATTTCGAGCAGGAGAAGGGCACGATCTTGCTCTATTCTGCCTTACTGGCTTACGCAATGGAATTGCCGTTATATGTGATCCTCAAGAAAGCGTTCAAACGACAGCGTCCTTGCGATCTGTTCAGTAACTTTACCGCCCATATTGCGCCATCGGATAAATTCAGTCTGCCATCCGGACATACCGCCGCCGCCTTTTTAATGGCTTCGCTATTGGCCAGTTTTTATCCGGATATTGCGCCGCTGGTGTATATCTGGGCAACTACAATCGGTATCTCGCGGGTGTTGCTCGGTGTGCATTATCCCAGCGATATTATTGTCGGTGCCATACTAGGTGAAAGCATTTCACTGATCAGTCTTTCGATTCTTTTATAGTTGAGCAGTATGAAAATATTTTACGGGATACAAGGGACCGGTAATGGCCATATTACGCGTGCTCGGGTAATGGCTAATGCCTTTGCCCAACGGGATGATATTCAAGTCGATTATCTGTTTAGCGGACGTGATAAAGACAAATATTTTGATATGGAAGTGTTTGGCGATTTTCAACATCGCAACGGTCTATCCTTTATTACCCGCCACGGTGCTATTGATCACTGGCAAACATTTAAAGCCATTAAACTGGGCAAGTTTTTTAGTGATATCAACACACTGGATCTATCAGAATATGATTTAGTGCTTAACGATTTTGAGCCTATTTCGGCCTGGGCGGCTCGTAAACAGGGAATTCCATCTATTTCTATCAGTCATCAGGCGGCCTTTAATCATGCTGTGCCGAAGAAGGGTGATAATGTGATGAACCGCATGCTGCTCAAGTATTTTGCGCCCTGTGATATCAATCTCGGGGTGCACTGGCATCATTTCGGCTTTAACCTGTTACCGCCGTTAATTGATATTCAATTAAGCCAAAATGTAACCAGTGACCAGTATCTGGTCTATCTGCCTTTTGAGAGTCTGGAAGATATCGGAGAATTCCTTAATCCTATTAGTGAGCGCCGCTTTATCTGTTTTCATCCTGATCTGGATGAGGATTTTGATGATGACAATATCCAATGGCGCAAAACCTCTAAACTGGGATTCCGGGAAGCCTTGCTTAACAGCGCAGGGGTGATTGCCAACGGTGGATTTGAATTATCCAGTGAATGCTTGATGTTAGGTAAAAAGTTGCTGATCAAGCCGCTGCATGGTCAATTTGAGCAACTCTCTAATGTGTTGACCCTTCTGGAACTGGATTTATGCAGCACCATGGATGTTCTGGATACCGACATTCTGGATAAATGGCTGGTCAAACCGGGGACTGATCGGGTGATTTTCCCGCAGGATGTGAATTTACTGGTGGACTGGATCAAAGCCAGACGCTGGAGCGATACGCGGGAATTATGCAAAGCCCTTTGGGACCAGGTCATTTACCCGGAACCAGTGCAGCGGTTATTAAACCGCTACCCCAAGTTAGGTTAACCTTCGCTCTGGATAACTTTAGAGACTGTCTGTTGCCGGCTGTTGAAAACGCATATTCAGATAGCGCAGCAGGTTCTTTAACATCAGTGCAGCTAACAACAGGGCGCATAATATATATAGCCATGACTGCTCATGTCCATGTTGCGTGATTGCATCGGTGACAACGCTAATGTGGAAGTAATCGATTATCCAGTTGGTTAAGTAGCCAAAGCCAATACTGGCAGTAAATATACTGAACAGGTAGCTGAGCAATACCGGAGTACCCAGTTCTTTGTGGATCATGCCCATGGTTGAAATATTGGTCGCCGGTCCCGCTAACATAAACACCAATACCGCGCCGGGAGATACACCCGCGGCCAGAAAACCCAATGCTAAGGGAGTTGAGGCTGTAGCGCAGATATACATCGGAATACCAATCAGCGCCATAACCGCCATGGCAATAAATCCACCGCCCCATTGAGTCAAGAAGTCAACCGGTACCAAGGTTTTGACCAAAGCTGCCATCGCCAGACCAATTAACAGCCAGACACTGATATCACGTAGCAATTTGCCACTGGCGAAACTGATACTGTTGAGTAAACGTTGACCGAGACTAATAGACTTAGTCTGTTCAGCTTGGGTACTACAACAGCTTTTTTTAACCTGTTGTGGCTCACTGGCGCAACAACTTTTTTCGACAGGTTTAGCCTGCTGACTGGCACAACAACTGCCGTTGCTTTGGTTGATAACAACGGACGATTTTGTGCTATTTTCAGCCCGATCCACCAGCATCACCAACAAACCAGCATAAATTGCGCTAAGAATGGCGGCTACAGGGCGAATAACTGCCATAAAAGGACCTAACAGCGCATAGGAAACAGAAATCGAGTCAACTCCTGTTTCCGGAGTGGCAACCAAAAAGGCAATGCTAGCCGGTTTGGATGCGCCTGCCCGACGCAATCCCACTGCGGCAGGGATCACCCCACAGGAACATAAAGGCAAAGGTGCGCCAATCAACGCAGCTTTAACCACCGACGACGCATCATTTTTGCCTAGCTGTTTCTGTAATAAACTGATGGGGACCAGCCATTGCATGATCCCGGCAATCAGTAAACCTAATAACAACCAGGGGGCTGACTCAATAAAAAGCTCGGTAAAGTGGCTGATAAATTCTACGGCTATGTTCATTTTATTTGTCCTGAAAATTCAGGATCCTCCAGAGATTGTAAGATAGAGCAATTGACTGCGCTTTCCTGACCACCACAACAAGCTTGATGCAATCGTTGTAATGCTTGTTTGATATGATTGAGATCATGAATTTTTTGTTCAATTTCTTCGATTTTATTGCCGGTAACCTGTTTGACTTCCTCACAGGTATGCTCGTCTTTTTCTACCTGCAAATTCAATAATTGGTCGATTTCTTTTAATGAAAAGCCGACCTTTTTAGCCTGCAAGACAAAATTAAGGCGCTGCACATCGGCGTTGCTATATAAACGATAGCCTGATTCAGTGCGTTGTGCCGCACTGATCAGCCCTTTTGATTCATAGTATCTCAAGGTTTCGACGCTAATATCGGTTTGTTTGGCCAACTCACCAATCCGGTAAAATTGATTATTCATTTATCCACCACTCGATGAATGCTAGGTCATGTATTCGATGTGGTATAAGGATAAACCCTAAAGCGTACTTTAGGGTCAAGCATTTTTTAATTTGAGTATCTAATATTTGCAATGAATCAGTTGAACAACTGGATCCAAAATGATTTATTCCGCATTAGGGGCGGATTAACATCGACGATTCCTAATCACAGCTTGCCATACTAAATAAGAATTATTGAACTAAAACAGTTAATTAAGTATTGTGGCTAATTACAAAAATATTGTAATTATTCGCAGGGACGCAATGAAAAATACACTTCAACTATTAGCGACTATTATCGCCTTTATGTATTCATTAAGTGCTAGTTCGGCACTGCTAAATCCGATACATGCGGCGAAAGGCAACACAATATCAATCAATGAGCAGGTATTACAGCACAGCGCTCGCCATCAATTGGTCCGCTACGATTCATCCTTTTTATTTTTGGCGGCGAAAGGTCAGATAGGACAGCCCCATGTGGCTGCACAGTTACAATTTGACCTGTTTGATGCTGAGATTGTTAATGCCGAGGTAGACAACTATTTTACCAGACAAGATGGCAAAATTGTTTGGCAAGGCAAAATCATTGGTGAACCGCTAAGCACGGTAAATTTAATTGCCAACAAAGGACAATTGACCGGTAATATTCGTCATAAGGGTAAAGTATTTCAGTTACGGACTCAGTCCAGCGGATATATTCTGATCAGTGAGTTTAGCCCACCAGCCAAAACCGGCACCGATGTTCTTAATCCAGATGATGTGCGCGATAAACCACAGGCAAAATCCGGGGCAGACGTCAGTCAACAAAATCTGGAATTACCTCTTTATTCAGAAAACAATGACGGTTTCACCACTAGCGCGGATGTCAGTGTGTTGGTTTATTATACGCGTCAGGCACTTGAGCTTGTACCTGATTTATTGGATGTTATCGATCTTGAATTTATGGATACTAATCAGGCATTTGATAATAGTGATATCAATGCCAGTGTTTCCATCGTGGCGAAAATTGAGGTAGATGAGCTAACTATCGAGTATGGCCAAGATATATATGAGTTAGCCAATAAGACTGGGCCTTTTGCCAATATCGATAGTATCCGTGCCAAGTATCAGGCGGATTTAGTTCATATGTATGTTGATCGCCTTGAAGGAATTTGTGGAAGAGCTTGGTATGCTGCGTATCCGGATGGTGGAACGGATAAATATTATAGCTACGGCACGACCGCAGCACAATGTACCGGTAGTTTGGTTACCGCACATGAATTAGGTCACAATTTTGGTGCGGCTCATGATCGTTATGTGGAAAATGGTGGAAGCGCTGATACATCAAATTATGGTTATGTGGATTTGGAAAACGAATTTAAAACCGTTATGTCCTACGACAACGAATGTAATGATCATAACCCATACAAATTTTGCGATACCATTACGCATTTTTCCAATCCTGAGATTAGGTTCAATGATTATCCTACCGGCAAATCGGAACCACTAACTGAATCGAGCAATAACGCTGCACAATTAAATTTTTCCGGGCTGACGCTAGCTAACTTTTATGGTGTGTCGGCTCCGGTTATCACTTCAATCAGTCAAGGCGAGCAAACTAATTCAATAGATTTGAGCTGGACGACCGTTGAAAATGCGACGGGTTATAGAGTGCAGAGACGTATTGCTGATGTGGACGGTATCAACGGTCCGTTATGCAGCTATCCGGTCTATGGGGATGAATTTGTCGTTAGCGGAGCGTTTTTTCATGATACCAATGTCACTGCAGAAACGATCTACTGCTACTCCGTTACGGCACTTAATGCCCAATTACTGGACAATATATCCAGCCCTGAAAGTTTAGTCAGAAGCGGTTACGCTAGCCCCAATCCAGAATGGGCCTTACCACTGATTAACAACATACAAATTAAACAAGGTCAGCAAAATTTCCAGAAAACACTTAGTTTGCCAGCTGGTTTCGATTACCAAATAGCCGTTGTAGAATATTCCGGTATGGCTCCTCCTATAGTGGCTATGAATTCTGAGACATCGGAGCGATACACCATCGAACTATCAGATATTCCAGCGGAAAACCAAACCGTAACTCTGGCGCTATCGGCTACTGAACAAGCGACAAACCACAAAACAGTGCAACAATTTACCTTGTTTATTACCGGTTATGAAAATCGGCCACCCACATTGAATGTCCCTGCTGAGATTGAATTAGACCAACAGTCTTCAACATTAGTCCCCGTTTCCATTGTGGATGATCAAAACGTTAGTGTTGAGGGAATATACGTTTATTCAAAAAATTTAGCGTTGATAGAACAACTAAAGGTGTCCGCAAACGATGACGGGGAACTGAATTTACATATTGCCCATGAACGGCTCAATATAGGGCAGACTGAAGTAGTAATAGGTTATACCGACGGTGAATATTCGGTTGAGAAAACCATTCAGGTTAACGTTAAACGTTCAGTATATAATCCTACTCAGACGCAGAATGAAGTAGTGTGGTATGTCAAACCCGGTGAGTCTATCACCCGTCTCCTGCCATTTTATGATATCGATGATGGTGAAACACTGACAGTCACTATGGTCGATGAACCACAACATGGTTCTCTTGCATGGCCATTGTTTGACAAGGTCACCTATACCGCTCATAGCAGTTTTCAATCCGACAGTTTTAGTTTTTATGTTATTGGTGAAGACGGCCTGCATTCTGAAGTGGCTAATGTGATCATTAAGCAATTTTCTGAAGCTCCGAAGGTAACGATTAAACAAAAGGTTGTTTCAGACCGTTTCCGAACCGCTTTTTTGTCACAAGATGGCGAACTTTTCGTGTGGGGAAGTAATAGTTATTTAGGACTTGGTATTGATCCGAGTGTCCAGGAGTTTGTTTACCAGCCAACCCCATTTGATAAAAAAGAATGGCTAGATATAGCGTTTAGTAGGGATATTATCGCAATTAAACAAGATGGCACGTTATGGTTTGCAGGCTATGATCCCGTAACCCAAAAACAAATATTGGAGTTCAGGCAAATAGGAACAAGTGATGATTGGCGAACAGTTAGTAGTTATGGAGATCGTGGGCATGAACTTACACCCGTCGTATTGACTAAATCGGATGGTAGTGTTTGGGGCTGGGGAAATAATTTCCATGATTCCTTAACCAATAGAAAAGAGTTTCTACCTGGTGAAGGAATGCCTATTCAGCTTCAACCATTGTATGGAGTTCAGGAAGTTTTAACCGATGGTGCTGCGACTGTTGCGATAACTCAAAATAACAAACTTTTTTCTTGGGGCAGCAATTACTATAGTAATCTGGGGCGAAACCAGTTGTCCGGGTATATTGCGGAGATTCCTTTAGAGGGACATAAGTCTGGCTTGCAAATAACTTCCTTTAGAAGTGCATTACTTGTTGATGGGCAAATATTTGGCTGGGGAACATACCCAGGGGTTGTTTTTGATGGCGCACCAGATGAAAAAGTATATGAGCCGATTCTTTTAGAGGCAGATAACTGGAAATCCATGGCTATGGATGAATGGCATTTTGCTGGAGTCAAGAAGGATGGTTCATTGTGGACTATGGGAGGAAAGTATGTTCCTTCAGCCTTAGGTCGAGGGATGAATGCCACACCTAATTTAACTCAGGTAGGCAATAAATATAGTTGGATAGAAGTGTGGTCAAATGAAATTGCCACATTTGCATTAGATAAAGAGGGCAATATATGGGTAACTGGTGGTGAGTATGATCTTCCTGTTTCATTTGGTTTAGGTGGGGATCGTATAGGGCCTATATATACTTTTGAGAAAATTGACGGTATTTCAGCCGGCACAATTGATATAAATGATTTTGATAGAGATGGTATTACTGATGATGCTGACACTGATGATGATAACGACAGTGTGTTGGATGAGGCAGACGCTTTTCCTTTAGATCCATATGAATCAGTAGATACTGATGGAGATGGTATTGGTAACAATACAGATACCGATGATGATAATGATGGAGTCAGTGACTCAGAGGATGCTTTTCCTCTTGATCCGTCTAAGTCTTCCAATAACGTTTCTCTACCGCCATCTCCACCCAGGTCTGGCAGTCCTAATCCTGGTGGAGGCAGCATGAATTACCTGATTTTGCTGATGCTATTGTGTAAATTAGGGCATTGTTACAAAATCAAAACTTTCTTTAGCGTCAGCAAAGAGTATTAAAGCACCCGACTATCAAAGTCTTCGATAAAGGAATCAACGATTTCACCAGCCTCGGAGATCTGTTCGGTACTGATCTTGGCGATATGGAATAACGCCTCACCTTCATTGGCGACCGGAATATTGGATAAACCAATCACCATGCCGTCTACCGGCGAGCGTATAGGTTGTTCCATTTCACCATGGGGGCTAGCGGAATAACCGAGGATCTGGCCCTTGCTGACACGCGCGCCGAGCTGGATACGATTGATAATGACCCCGTCATTTTCATTGCGGACCCACTGGCTGCTATTGGCCACCAGTGGCTCGAATTTCACCCGACTGCCACGACGTTGCACCATGCCGAATTCTTTCATCACGTTCAGCACGCCGTTAAGGCCGGCCTTAATCGCGGTTTGATCAAAACGCAGTGCTTCGCCCGCTTCGTAAATAATCGCCGAGCTGCCCAGTTTGCTGGCGGCGGCACGTACCGAACCATCTAGCTCCTTGGCGTGTAAAATAATGGGTACATGGAAAGCTTCGGCCATTTTTAACGCCACCGGATCTTTAATATTGGCGCGGATCTGCGGCATGTTACTGCGGTGGATAGCACCAGTATGCAAATCAATAATATGACTGGCTTTGCACATTAGCTGACTGTGAAAAAGATGAGCCAGCCTTGAGCCTAGCGTGCCCTGATCCGATCCGGGAAAACAACGATTCAGATCCCTTCTGTCTGGCAAATAACGGGTTTGCTGGATAAAACCGAATACATTGACAATAGGCACCACCATCACGGTGCCATGCAAACGTTTGGGATTGAGTTTTTTGATCAAGCGGCGACAGATGTCCACGCCATTGAGCTCATCACCATGTACTGCGGCACATACCAGCATCACCGGCCCGTCTTTTACACCGTGGAAAACTTCGACATGAAGGTCCATCGGCGTATCGGTATATAGGCGAACGGCGGGAATTTTGACTGAAACCTGTTTGCCGGCAGGTATAATTTTTTCGGCAAGTTCAAAAGAAGCGCGACGCGTCATGACTATCCTTTTCCACGAGTACGGGTTTTACTGGCTTTGGCGTTTTTTTCAATAAATTCAATGATTTTTCCGGCGACATCTTTGCCAGTGGCGGCTTCGATACCTTCCAGACCGGGCGAAGAATTGACTTCCATCACCACCGGGCCATGATTGGAGCGCAGAATATCCACCCCGGCTACATTCAACCCCATGGTGCGGGCTGCACGTACTGCAGTGCTGCGCTCTTCCGGGGTTAAACGCACGACTGTGGCCGTGCCACCGCGGTGCAGATTGGAGCGGAACTCGCCGGCTTTGGCCTGGCGCTTCATGGCTGCTACGACTTTGTCACCTAACACAAAACAGCGAATGTCCGCGCCACCGGCTTCACGAATATATTCTTGCACCATAATATCGGCTTTGAGACCCATAAAGGCTTCGATAACACTTTCTGCGGCAGAACGGGTTTCGGCCAATACCACACCGATGCCCTGAGTTCCTTCAAGCAGTTTAATTACCAAGGGAGCGCCACCGACCATTTCAATCAGATCAGGAATATTACTGGCCTGGTTAGCAAAGCCGGTCACCGGCAAACCAATCCCTTTGCGAGATAACAACTGCAATGATCGAAGCTTGTCCCGGCTACGGGTAATCGCCACTGATTCGTTAACCGGATAAACGCCCATCATTTCAAACTGGCGTAATACCGCCGTGCCGTAAAACGTCACCGAAGCGCCAATACGCGGAATAATCGCGTCAAAATGAGGAAGCTCATGACCTTTTACATGCACCGAAGGCGTTTGCATATTGATGTTCATGTAACATTTCAGCGCATCGACGACTTGTACTTCATGGCCACGTTCGATAGCGGCTTCCCTGAGTCGACGGGTAGAATACAGATTGGCATTGCGGGATAGAACAGCAATTCTCATGTTAGGGCCTATTGTTGTTGAATTAAGTATGAAGCGGCTGGATCTACGATAAACCTGTGTAGCATTGCTTGTCTACCTAACAGCATCCTAAACTTCATGCTGTCCCGATTGGTCAGGGTCAGTTCCACAGGGAAGAGCTGATCGGCTAATTGTAGTTGGGTTTCAATAACATAGCGTACTTCCTGATGTCCGCCGGAATCACGTACACTGCGTTGGTCGATCACCCGAGCCTCGCACTGGTGCACGGTTTCGTCGTCATTCTGGTAGGGATGCAAAAAGATTTTTATCCACAGTTCTCCGTCCTTGTCGAAAGGTTCCAGATTAAAGGCATGCAGACAGGAAGTTTTGGCACCCGTATCTACCTTCATTTTAATCGCATCAATGCCCAGTTCGGGCAATGAGCCCCATTCACGCCAGCCTAGAGTTGTTTTCACTTAGTTATAACCTGATTATCTTTTATTACAGTGGAGCGATATATCATGAATATCACAAAGTGCCTAAAAATAATCATAGCAGTTAGCTTAAAAAAAATTTTAGTCAGACAAAAAAGCCGCCTGAAAAGGCGGCATTGAGGGGAAATATATTGCGGTATTACAGAATAAAGCGGCTCAGATCTTCGTTATCTACCAGCAAGTCGAGTTTGTCATTAACGTACTGGGCGTTGATATGGACGACCGTGCCATTTTTTTCGGATGCATCGAAAGAAATCTCTTCCATCAATTTTTCCATTACCGTATGTAAACGGCGTGCGCCAATATTCTCGGTTTTCTCGTTTACCTGCCACGCGGCGTTAGCAATACGCTGAATACCATCTTCGGCAAAGGTGATATCAACCCCTTCGGTTTTCATTAGCGCTTTGTACTGTTCAGTTAACGAGGCATTCGGCTCGGTTAGTATTCGCACAAAATCTTCGGCGGAAAGCGCACTAAGTTCAACCCGAATCGGTAACCGGCCCTGTAGCTCGGGGATTAAATCCGAGGGTTTGGACATCTGGAACGCGCCGGAGGCAATAAACAGCATATGGTCTGTTTTGACCATGCCATGTTTAGTGCTCACGGTAGAACCTTCTACCAGCGGCAGTAAATCACGTTGCACGCCTTCACGGGATACATCGCCACCACCGGCATTTTCGCGCTTACAGATCTTGTCGATTTCATCAATAAATACGATGCCGTTCTGTTCAACTAGATCAATTGCCTTCTGTTTTAAATCTTCCTGATTCACCAGCCGAGCGGCTTCTTCTTCAATCAACAATTTAAAGGCGTCTTTGATTTTGAGTTTTTTGCTTTTTTTCTGGTTACCGGACAAATTCTGGAACATTCCCTGTAACTGGTTAGTCATTTCTTCCATACCAGGAGGGGCCATGATCTCGACGCCCACTTGCGGCAGGGCAACATCAATTTCGATTTCCTTGTCATCCAGCTGGCCTTCGCGCAATTTTTTGCGAAAAGCCTGACGAGTGCCTTTGTCCTGAATCTCTTCCTTGTCACCCCAATTGTTTTCGGGGCGTGGTAATAGCTTATCCAGAATACGTTCTTCGGCGGCTTCTTCAGCACGGAACCTGACCTTGGCCATTTCCTGTTCTTTGGTCATGGTCACTGACATATCGGTGAGATCACGAATGATCGAGTCGACTTCCTTGCCCACATAGCCGACTTCGGTAAATTTGGTTGCCTCTACCTTGATAAAGGGCGCATTGGCCAACTTGGCCAGACGACGGGCAATTTCGGTTTTGCCCACACCAGTGGGGCCAATCATCAAAATATTCTTGGGGGTGACTTCCTGACGTAACTCAGGCGCCAGTTGCATACGGCGCCAGCGATTACGCAAGGCAATCGCCACGGCACGTTTGGCATCGTTCTGGCCAATAATATGACGATTCAGTTCGTGAACGATTTCTCTTGGGGTCATTTCAGACATGAATAAGTCTCTTAGTAATCCAGTTGTTCAACTGTTTGATGTTGATTAGTGAAAACACAGATATTGCCGGCAATAGTCAGGGCTTTAGCCGCTATTTCCGGGGCTGAAAGCTCAGTGTTTTCCAATAAGGCGGTGGCGGCGGCCTGAGCGAATGGGCCGCCCGAGCCGATCGCAATTAAGTCATTCTCCGGCTGAACTACATCACCATTCCCGGTGATAATCAGTGAGCCGGTGTGATCGGCAACGGCCAATAAGGCTTCCAGTTTGCGCAGCATGCGATCGGTGCGCCAGTCTTTGGCCAGCTCCACCGCAGCGCGGGTGAGATGGCCTTGATGGGCTTCCAGTTTGGCTTCAAAACGTTCAAACAGGGTAAAGGCGTCTGCAGTGCCCCCGGCAAATCCGGCTAACACTTTATCGTGGTACAAGCGGCGTACTTTGCGAGCGTTACCTTTCATCACGGTATTGCCCAGAGAAACTTGGCCGTCTCCGGCGACGACAACCTGGTTACCACGTCTGACAGATACAATAGTGGTCATAATTATTCCTACGCTGAAAAAAACACCGCACAATGATCTGTCGATCCTGAGGCGGTGTAACTGATATTCAGTATGTAGGGATGACCCGTGGCTATTTCAAGGCTGATTTCTGTGGCGATTAATTCCATCGCCAAATCTGGCAGGTTGCAATACCTAGTTTGCGGGCCTGGTGTTTCTTGCGCTCGGCCGTTCGCTTGTCTTCAATTGGCCCTACTGCAACTCGATACCACAAACCGTTCTTGCCGTTGGATGCACTGACGTCGGCTTCAAGTCCGCCAAAGGCGAGCTTGGCTTTCATTTCTTCAGCCTGAGATT
This sequence comes from Neptunicella plasticusilytica, assembly GCF_047922965.1. GTDB lineage: Bacteria > Pseudomonadota > Gammaproteobacteria > Enterobacterales > Alteromonadaceae > Neptunicella > Neptunicella plasticusilytica. The sequence goes on along the minus strand of NZ_CP150481.1, from coordinate 4,111,045 downwards.
TTAACTTGAACGAACCGCATTGCATTTTATACGGGCGGGGATCGCTGTCTTCTTTTGGCTCTGGCACATCCACTTCAATATTTTGGTGATCCAGTGCATCAATAAACTCCCACTCTTCTTTGGGGACTTCAGGCAGGGGATCAACTTGTTGTTGAGTGGCTATAACGTCTTTTTTCTGCTCGGTTTGTGGAGAAGTCCCCTTTATTGACCATAAAAAATAGCCGAAACCGGCAATCAGTGCTGTGGTAATAACAATTCGCAACCAGGGCAATGGCGGTTTTTCCGGTTGGGATGGAGCAGCGGATTTGCCGCGGGAAACGTAATCTTTTGGAGCCATAGTGTTGTATTACTGCTTGTTGGTAAATGGAGTAAAACCGATGCTGGACCAGATTGTCGCAGGACAGATACATAGGATTGTACCGACTATCTGGGCTGGCACAATCAAAAATCTGTATAAAACGATGGATCCTCAGCACGCAAGCGAATAATCGCTGAATTTGTACATCACTTAGCTAATTGATTGATTTGTATGCAATATATTGTCGAGTTTCTTTACACCAAGGTATTATTCTGTCTGATATTTATATCTAACATATTGAATAATAAACATTTTATTGCATTGGTGTGTTTTTTGCTTTTGTTAACTGGAACGATAGTGCTAGTTAAAGTTGGGAAATTAAGGAACTTAAAAATGATAAAAAATATTTTTGCAGCAGCAATGTTAGTTGTATCCGGCACAGCGTCGGCTGGATTGGTAACCCATGAATTTAATAATGGTGATGATCTTTCGGCATGGCAACGTGATCGAACTGTACCTAACGGCTTTGAGATCGTTAACAATGAATTGGTAATGACCATTGAAGGAGACGATGCTCCCAATGTAAACGGTGTTTTCTATGATACCCACGGGATGAAGCTGGATATCGGTCAATCAACATTCTTGTCTATTGATATGTATGTAGAGCAAGACTGGAATTTCAACGATATCTACAATCGTTATGCGGGTATCTGGGCTGTAGGTTACGACTCGAGTGATGCGATCGTTAACTACGCCATTCTGGAATACCAGGACGGCGGATTTTCTGCCTATGATTCCGGTTTTGATAGCCCAAATGGGGGTTGGCCGGAAAATGATCTGGCTTTTAACATTGGCTTGAATACCTTGTCTTTTGGATTAAATGGCAGTGGTGTGGATTATTACCTTAATGGTGCGCTGGTATATTCAGAAACAACCAGCGGAACCACTTACTTTGGTGATGTGATTTTGAACGCAAAAAATGAAAGCCACGATTTCCAGGTTACTTATGACAATCTCACCTATGGAACCGTACCAGAACCGGGTATGTTGGCTTTGTTCGGTTTAGGTGCGTTGTTATTGTTAAGACGTAAAAGAGTTTAATTCGGTTTTATTCTCCAAACTCCGCCGGTCATCTGACCGGCTTTTTTATGGCGGTCTTCTACCTTTTTCAGATTAACAATCCGTCTGCTGTTGGTTGAGTGGCTCCTGGTATTTGTTAGTTTTAAGAACGACTGATTAACAAATAGATAACCATTTGTATTTCAAGCACAAATTTTTGTATTTAGGTGATTTTTCTTGCAAACTGGATTCCATCAAACCTTAGTGGAGAAGTAGGTGGATTACTCTTGGCTGTTAACCGCTGCCTTTCTGGTTTTCCTGATGCAAGCTGGCTTTCTATGCCTTGAAAGCGGCAAAATTCGCAGCAAGAACAGCATCAATGTTGCCGCGAAAAACATTACCGATTTTATAATTTCTACCATTATGTTCTGGTTGTTCGGCTTTGCCCTGATGTTTGGTGACTCGTACTACGGACTATGGGGAACCAGCCACTTTTTGTTTGGCGAGAATCATTCCGCCTACCAAGTCAGCTTCTTTATTTTTCAACTTATGTTTTGTGGCACTGCGGCGACCTTGATGTCAGGGGCCGTTGCTGAACGAATGACATTCAGAGGGTATCTTTGGGTCACTGCCATACTGAGTGGCCTAATTTACCCCCTAACCGGCCACTGGGCCTGGTCTGGTGCATATAATCAGGATAATCCCGGCTGGTTGCAACATATGGGCTTTATTGATTTTGCCGGTTCGACGGTAGTGCATTCGGTTGGTGGCGCAGTTGCGCTCGCCGCCATTATGATCATCGGCCCCAGAATTGGCCGCTTTGATTCCCGTTCCCAGCTACCGGTGGGGAACAATTTGCCTATGTCGGTGTTGGGTACCTTGCTAATCTGGTTAGGCTGGTTTGGTTTTAATGGCGGCAGTACGCTAGTTTTCACCGATCAGGTGCCGGTTATTATTCTTAATACTTGTTTGGCAGCAGTTTGGGGTGGCGTTACCAGCAGCCTTGTTCACTACTATTTTCATCGTTTTGCCGATGTGACTTTTATACTCAACGGTGTTCTGGCCGGACTGGTTGCCATTACCGCTAACTGTCATGCGGTGAGTCCGGCACAATCAGCGGTGATTGGCATGGTTGCCGGGGTGATTTTGTACGCAGGTACCGCGTTGCTGGAAAAATGTAAGCTAGATGATGCGTTGGGTGTTATTCCGACGCATCTGTTTGCCGGGATTTGGGGAACGCTAGCCGTCGCGCTGTTTGGTGACCTGACCATTCTGGATACCGGTTTAACCCGCATGCAACAGTTGTCGGTGCAATTGATCGGAATTGTGGCGATCAATCTGTGCAGCTTCGCACTGGGATACATGCTGTTAAAGCTGGTTAATTATTTTGTCGCCTTACGGGTTTCTGCCGAAAATGAAATGTTGGGTATGAATATATCCGAGCATCGGGCATCGACCGAATTAATCGATTTGCTGGGTTCTATGCATAAACAACAGCAGGATGGCTCTTTTATAGAATCCGTTCCGGTAGAACCTTTTACTGAAGTGGGGCAAATTGCCCAGCAATACAATCAGGTGATTGAGCGGGTTAAAACCGAGATTTCCCAACGCGACGATGCGATTAGCAGTTTTAAAGCCAGCGAACAACGCAAAAGCGCTATCCTGAATTCAGCGATGGACAGCATTGTCAGTATTGATTTAACCGGCTGCATTCTGGAATTTAATCCTTCAGCGGAAAAGATGTTTGGCTACCTTAAACATCAGGTCGAGGGTCTGAATTTTATTGATCTGTTCGTTCAGCAATCCGAGCAGCAGAATATCAGGGACAGTCTGTCGCACAAGTTTTCTGCTTCTCAGGGATTGTTGCGTAACCGGCGTAACTCAATTCATTTATGTCGCAGTTCCGGTGATATTTTTCCGGCCGAAATTACCATTACCGGCGCAGAGTTGGGCGGCGAGCTGAAAAACGAGTTTACTTTTCATGTACGTGATGTAACCCGGCAGCAGAAGTTGCAGGATAAACTGAAAAGCATGGCCTACAGTGACCCGCTGACCGGCCTATACAATCGTACCTATCTCATCGACAGGCTGAATCGTATTATCCGCCAACCTGAAGGCTCCAATACCTTGCTGGCGGTGTTTTTTATGGATCTGGATCGTTTCAAAAAAATCAATGACACGCTGGGCCACAATGCAGGCGATGATTTGCTCAGAGAAGTAGCAAGCCGATTAAGTCGGGTAACGCGGCAGAGTGATGTTATCGCCCGCTGGGGCGGCGATGAGTTTGTTATCTTGATTGAGCAAGGGGTGACAGTTGATTTTGTGCAGAACAAGGCACAAGAAATTTTAACCGTGATGCGCGAACCGGTTGAACTGCAGGGGCGTGAAATCAGTATTCCTACCAGCATAGGTATTGCCTTGTCCGAGGTGGACAAGACGCAAGCCGGACAGTTAGTGCAACAAGCCGATATTGCCATGTATCATGCCAAGCAAAACGGCAGGGACAACTATCAGCTGTTTAAACAGGAGATGGCCAATCAGTCTGCGCGCGAATTCAACTTTGAACAGGAAATGCGTCAGGCACTGCTAACCGATCAACAGATTTCGGTGGTCTACCAGCCTAAAGTAGACCACGACCGACATATTGTCGGGCTGGAAGCGCTGGTCCGATGGACCCATCCTACCGAAGGCGTTATTTCGCCAGCCGAGTTTATCCCGTTGGCCGAGCAATCCAATTTAATCATCAGCATTGGCGAAAAAGTGATTCAACTGGTGCTGGCACAAATGCAGCATTGGCAACAGCAGCAAATAGCGCCGATCCCGATATCGATTAATCTGTCTGGCAAGCAGCTGATTTCGGATACCTTGTTACCCTTTATACGTGAAGCGCTGGACAGGTATCAGATAACGGGCAGCCGACTGGAATTTGAAATTACCGAAGGGGTGCTGGTAACCGATATTGAACACTGCATTCGGGCAATGGATGAATTGCAAGGCCTGGGGATCAAGATTTCTATCGATGATTTTGGTACCGGCTATTCGTCGCTGAATTATCTAAAACGTTTACCTATTGACGTACTGAAAATTGATCGTTCGTTTGTCGATGAATGCGCCAGTATTGTCGAGGATGGGCAAATATGCGCCACCATTATTAGTCTGGCTAACAATCTGGAGCTTGAGGTGGTGGCCGAAGGCGTGGAAACCATCCAGCAGCTTAATTTTTTGACTGAAAAAGGCTGTACGGTGTTTCAGGGTTTTTACTTCTATAAACCTATGCCTGCCGAGGACATCGAACCTTTGCTGGCAAATTAAAAAGCCCGCTTCAAGCGGGCCTTGAGGATGCTGGTGTTACTGCACACCCTGACTCTTCAAGTATTCCTCGTAACTGCCGTTGAAATCAACAATACCGGTTGGGGTCAGCTCAATAATCCGGGTGGCCAGCGAGGACACAAATTCACGGTCATGGCTGACAAAAATCAGGGTGCCGGGGTAATTCTCCAGCGCCAGATTCAACGATTCGATCGATTCCATATCCAGGTGGTTGGTCGGCTCGTCCATCACCAGTATATTGGGTTTTTGCAGCATCAGTTTGCCAAACAGCATACGGCCCTGTTCACCACCGGAAATCACTTTAACCGACTTGTTGATATCATTCTGAGAAAATAGTAAACGACCTAAGGTACCGCGCATCACTTGTTCGTCGTCACCTTCCTGACCCCACTGATACATCCAGTCCATCAAATTCATGTCCTGCTCGAAATCATGGGCGTGATCTTGTGCGTAATAGCCGATATTAGAGTTTTCTGACCATTTGATATTGCCCGCAGAAGGTTCAAGATCGCCAACCAGACACTTCAGCAAGGTGGATTTACCAATACCGTTTGGTCCAATAACCGCAATACGTTCGCCCACTTCCACCATCAAATTAAAACCGGAGAACAGCTCTTCATCAAAGCGTTTGGCCAGACCTTCTATTTCCAGTGCCTGACGATGCAGTTTTTTAGTTTGTTCAAAACGAATAAACGGATTCTGGCGGCTGGAAGGCTTAACTTCAGTCAGTTCAATTTTGTCAATTTGCTTAGCCCGGGAAGTGGCTTGCTTGGATTTGGAGGCGTTAGCCGAGAAGCGGCTGACAAAGGTCTTGAGCTCGGCAATTTGGGCCTTTTTCTTGGCATTATCCGCTAGCAGGCGCTCTCTGGCCTGGGTCGCCGCCGTCATATATTCATCGTAGTTGCCCGGAAAAACCCGTAATTCGCCATAGTCCAGATCGGCCATATGGGTGCATACACTGTTCAGGAAGTGGCGATCGTGCGAAATAATAATCATGGTGCAATTGCGCGCATTAAGAATTTCTTCCAGCCAGCGAATACTGTTTATGTCCAGGTTGTTGGTTGGTTCGTCGAGTAGCATGATATCCGGGTCGGCAAACAGTACCTGTGCCAGCAATACCCGCAGTTTCCAGCCCGGGGCGATTTCGCTCATCGGGCCAAAATGTTGCTCGACCGGAATCCCCAACCCGGACAGTAATTCACCGGCACGCGCTTCGGCGGTGTAGCCGTCCATTTCCATAAACTCGGATTCCAGATCGCCGGCGCGCATGCCATCTTCTTCACTCATTTCGGGTTTGGCATAGATGGCGTCACGCTCGGATTTGACCGCCCATAATTCTTCATGGCCCATGATAACGGTATCGACCACCGAGAACTTTTCGTAAGCAAACTGATCCTGTTTCAGCTTACCAATACGTTCATTGGGGTCTTTGGAGACATTACCGGATGAGGGCTCCAGATCGCTGCCCAGAATTTTCATAAAAGTTGATTTGCCGCAGCCGTTGGCACCGATCAGGCCATAACGGTTGCCGTCGCCAAATTTAACAGAGACGTTTTCAAATAATGGCTTGGCGCCAAATTGCATGGTGATATTGGATGAAGTAAGCAAAGTTGTGTTCCCGGGGTTAGCGATATCGGACAGCCCAGGATTCCGGTTTTACAGGAGCAGGGCGAAATTTCGGCGCATAGTATGCCATAAACTCAACAAAAATGCTGGATTCATTGTTTGCTAAATATGCAAATAGCAGGCGATTAGCTGAAATCCTGCGGATCGACATCTACCGACCAGCGCACCTTGCTGCTCTCAGGCAGTAATTCAATTTGCGGGATCGCCTGAAACAACGTCTTTTGCAAGCTGGCTCGATTGGGACTTTGCAACAACAGTTGCATACGATAGCGCCCCTGACGTTTTTCCATCAACGCCGGGAAAGGCCCCATGCTAATCACATTATCGGCACCATTAAAATACTGCTGGGCCAGTTGTAAAAACTGATGGGCTTTGTTGGCTGAATTGGCTTCTGCTCTGAGTAGAGCCTGAAAACTGAATGGAGGCAATTGGGCCAGCTTGCGTTCCTGCAATGCATACCGGGCAAAATGGCCGTAACCGTTATGCAGCAAATCTTGCAATAAGGGATGATCGGGATGATGACTTTGCAGCCACATTTCGCCCGGCTGTTCGGCGCGCCCGGCACGTCCCGCGACCTGGGTAATTAATTGGGATAAATTCTCGGCAGCACGATAATCCATGCTAAACAGCGCACCGTCCACATCCACAATCAATACCAGCGTCACATTAGGGAAATGGTGGCCCTTGGCCAGGATCTGGGTGCCAATCAGAATCTGGTATTCACCCTGATTAATATCGTCCAGCATCTGATGAAAGCGACTCTTGCTGCGAATATTGTCGCTATCGATCCGCAAGGTTTTATAGGCGGGGAAAAGCTGGTTCAAACCTTGTTCAAGTTGTTCGGTACCGACCCCCATGCTGATCATCTGGTTGGAACCACACTGGCTGCAGCGGGCCGGAATGGCTTTGGCATCGCCACAATGGTGACATTGCAACTTATTCAAACCTTTATGCAGGGTATAGCTCTTGTCGCAACGATGACACATTTCCACATGCCCGCAATGATGGCAGAGCAAACTGGGGGCATAACCGCGCCGGTTAATAAACACCATCACCTGATTACCCTGTTTCAGGTGTGCCGCCATACGATCCTGCATCCCTTTGGCAATACCGTATTGCAGCGGCTGGTTTTTGATATCAAAAATTTGCTGGCGGGCAATTTGTGAAACACCGGCTCGCTTGTGTAACTGAAAATGCTGATATTTTTTAGTCAGCGCGTTATGCAGGCTTTCCAGTGACGGCGTGGCACTGCCCAGCACCAGCGGGATATTTTGCTGGCGGGCGCGGATCACCGCCAAATCGCGGCCATGATAACGAAAACCGTCCTGCTGTTTATAGGAATTGTCATGTTCTTCATCGACGATAATCATCCCGAGTTGCTTGAACGGGGTAAAAATTGCCGAACGGGTACCGATGACAATGGCTAGCTGGCCTTGTTTGGCTTGTCGCCATACCGCCAGCCGTTCATTGTCGGTGAGATTGGAATGCAGCAAGCCAACCGGGGCATTAAAACGTTGCTTAAAACGCTGTACCGTTTGTGGTGTCAGGCCAATCTCAGGTACCAGAATCAGCACCTGCTTGGCCTGTTGCAACAACGGCAGAATCGCTTGCAGATAGACTTCGGTTTTGCCGCTGCCGGTCACGCCTTCAAGCAATACCGGATGAAAGTGCTCAAGCTGGCTGGTGATACCGGTAATTGCCAGAGATTGCTCGATACCGGGTTGAGGCCCAGCTGAAATTTGTAACTCTGTATGCCAGTTATTGTTGAGTTCCGGAATGACTTGCTGCTTTTCAATCAGCTGTTTTTTATGCAGGGCATTGATAATCGCGCTACCGAATTGCTGTTTTAGCTCACTGTCCAGCATTGACTGTTGTTGTAACTGATTCAGTAACTGTTGCTGTTTAGGCGAGCGTTTTAATTCGCTTTCATCAGTTTGCTGGCCCAGTACAGTGCATTGCCACATTAACACCGGCGGCATTTGACTGGATTTACCGTTGCGCAGCAATACCGGTAGGGCACTTTGCAGTACATCACCAACAGGATGCTGATAATATTGGCTGGCCCATTTGAGCATGGTCAGCAGGTTATCGCTAAATACCGGCTGGTCATCCAATACTTGCTCAATGGGTTTGAGCTTTTCCAGCGGCCAGTTCGAGTCTGATTTTAGCCCCAACACCACGCCAACTAACTTGCGTCGCCCAAAGGGCACCAATACCCGCGCCCCGACAACAGGCAGGGTTTCGCCAACCAGGTATTCAAATAAGGTACGTTTGGGAACGCCAATTGCCACATCAGCAATAGTGCAGGCCATAGGATCTCAAGTAGTTTGGGGTATCCGACAAAACAGGCGTATTACTATACCCAAAATAATTGGAATTGCACGGCGGTAAACGATAGCTAAGAGCAACGGGTTTTGAGTGGCGAGCTAAAAGTAAAACTGTAATCATCGTCATCCCCACATTGTTTTGACTTGGGTGTAAAATCGAAAGTGAGTCGTCAAATCAACCATTGGCGTCGCGCTGGCGACAGCAGCCAAAAGGGAACAAATGACGGTTCCCCTTTGGAATCCCCAGTCACCCTTGCAGTAACAACACAAAAACCTTGTTCAGGCATACCGGTACCACAACAAATCCACATCCCTTCAGTCGCTGTTTTCTCGACGTCCCTGTCTCGAATACCGGTATGCTAAGCTAAACAAGATTTTTGCTTACTGCAAAGGGAAGTAACCAAGCTACGCTTGGCTGTAAAGACAAGCCCGCGTTTTATTTGGGAAAGTTACAGTCGCTAGATAAAACCAAAAACACCGTTGGCCTATCATCTCTGTGTTTTACCCTTCGACATCCCTGCATTGTTTTGGGCAGGGATCCAGTAACCGGAAGAGCAAATATTTAAACAATGGACCCCGGCCGAAAAGACTACCGGGGTGACAATGTTTAAGATTTGTCATAAGCCTGCCAACAGATCGTTCGCCGCGAGCGAAGTACGAGTATCGGACAGGTAATGCACAAGGGCAATTGAGCTCCGTTCACCTTGGGTGCGAAGTACGAGTATCGTCTGCCAACTTATCTGCAGCCGAAGAAACCCGTTCGCCCTGAGCGCGAAGCAGTCGAAGGGTGAAGTTATTCGTTCTCCATGAGCTTGTCGAAGGGGCTGTACCATAGCTCTAAGCACGAAGCTCGTTACTTGTGTTTGTTTTCCTCTGTGAACTCTGCGCCTCTGTGGTTATCAAATCCGCAGCCGATATTGGTTACTAAAACCGCAAATAGTGCTTGCCTGTGGTGGTGGCATCCTTTAAAATCCAGCCTCCAAAAAATGCAACCAGCAGGTTGTTAATTGTAAAACGCGTATGGTGTTTGGCTTCGGGCCGGATTGCGATACGGGCCAAAATGAAGAGGCTATCCCATGAAAGAAGGTATACATCCGGAATACAACGAAATTACTGCAAACTGTTCTTGCGGTAATAAAATGGCAATCCGCTCTACTTGTAAAAGCGACTTGTTCCTGGACGTATGTTCAGAGTGTCACCCGTTCTACACTGGTAAACAGCGTAACGTAGACAGCGGCGGTCGTATCGAGAAATTCAACAAACGTTTCGGCGGCCTTTCTTCCAAGAAGTAAGCTGGCAACATTTGTTAAAAGAGGTCGCGAAAGCGGCCTTTTTTGTGTCCGTAATTTATTGACTGATCCAGAAAATAAGCAGCTTTGCAGCAATCATCCACATCATCACAAAAATCAGAAAATCAATAGCCTGTTTCACCCTGGGTTTAGCCAATAATGGCGACAACTTGGCTGCAGCTATCGCCAGGGCAAAAAACCACACCACCGAAGCCCCGATACAACCAATAGCAAATCCATAAAGTAGCTTGTGGCTAAACTGGCTACCGACCCCACCAATAACAACTACTGTATCTAAATAAACATGGGGATTAAGCAGGGTTACCGCTAAGGTCGTTGCGATAACTGCCCAGAATCCCTGCTTTTTTGCCGTTTGCACTGCATTATTTGTCTTGATCGCTAGGGCACTTTTCAATGATTGCGCGCCATAAAACAGTAAAAAAGCGACCCCCAGACAGGTAATGACACTGAGAGCCAGAGGACTGCGATTAATCAAGGTTCCGGCGCCGAAAAGCCCGGCGGAAATTAGCAACGCATCACACAACGCGCAAACCGATGCCACAGTGAGATGATGAGAACGCAGAATCCCCTGATTGAGCACTAATGAGTTTTGTGCACCGATGGGCAGGATCATACTTAAGCCTAATACAAACCCCTGAAACAACGCCGCTAACATGTTACATCTACCTGTTTGATGAATTGAAAATGGCAGTAGTGTAAGCTGGTCATTTATTAAGTAAAATTATAATAATTAATTCATCATTAGAATTGCTTATGAAAGTCGATTACAAATTACTCTCAGCGTTAAACGCGGTTATGGCCTATCAGAGCTTTGAACGGGCGGCGCAGGCGCAATGCTTAACGCAATCAGCCATTTCGCAGCGGATAAAATTATTAGAGGAGCAGTTAGGGCATAGTGTATTGATACGCAGTAAACCGCTAAAACTGACGTCACTCGGGGCCAAGCTGCTGGTTCATTATCGGCAAGTGGAACAGCTTCAGGCTGACTTATTTCCCGAGTTTGTCGGCAATAGTGCGGTTGAACCGCTAAAGCTGGCGATAGCGGTGAACGCCGATAGTTTAGCTGTATGGTTTCTGGATGCGATCAAGCGCTTTACCAAAACCAGCACTGCCGTGGAGCTGGATATTTTGGTCGCGGATGAATCCCATACCATCAACAAACTCAAATCCGGAGAAGCCCTGGGGGCGGTATGCTTGCAGGCAGAGCCCATCAATGGCTATCGCGCACAAAAGCTCGGTAATATGGACTATGTGCTGGTGGCATCTGCGGAATTTTGTCAGCGTTATTTTGAACATGGCATCAATCGCGACAGCCTGATACAAGCACCAGGGGTTTCTTTTGATCCCAGTGACAGCATGCATCACCAGTTTATTCAGCAACACTTTGGATTAATGTATGGTGATTATCCCTGCCATTTTGTGCGCTCATCAGAAGCCTTTGTGGAAATGGCCAAACAGGGGATTGGTTATTGCCTGATCCCGGAACTACAAATAACCGAGCTATTAAAGGATGGCAAGTTAATCAACCTGTTACCAGAAACAAGGTTAAGCGAAGAACTGTACTGGCATAGCTGGATTTTAAGCAAAGGTATTTATCGCCAGTTATCCGATACCATTGTTGCCCATGGACAGCAAATACTAGGTGGATGACAAATGGCAATACTGTGCTCAGCAATCTCAATAAGCAATAAGTACTGGATAAATTAGGAAAAGTTGAGTCACAGTAAGAGTCGACGGAAAGTTAGAAGAATATATTATCTCGAATAGCAACTCGCTATTCGGAAACGAAATATAGCAACGCTGTAGAGGATGTGGGCAAAGCATAGGTTGGCATTGAAATGCTTATATAGCCTTTAAGGTTTAATTTGGATCTGGCACTAATTTATTAACCGCCCGCGATAATTTGTTCCGACAGCGAAACTGGCTACCTTGAATGGCTTGCTAGGTGTCATTGGCAAAATGCGACCACCTTAACCCAATTAGACGTTTTATTAATACAGTCCATTAAAACACCTAATCCCAAGGCCGGCACCAATGTTCCAATCAGAAGTGGGAACACAAGAGCATTGTCCAACCAAGTAAACTTTTTCTGACTTCCTATTATTTTATGTGGAAACTGAAACGGCTTATTCATATACCGCTTACTTGTAATATCACACAAATAGTGTGACGCGAACCCAAACCATATTGCACTGGCAATAGCTGCTTTGGAGTCCAAATAAGCAAATAAAACGAAAATACCAAGAAGAACCCAAGTAAATCCTTTAAAAGGCTGAAACGGAATCATTTAACCTAACGCCTCAATTAACCAGTGAAAACTGGCGTTTTGGCACGCAGTGGTAGCGAGTAATTTTCCCAAGCCAGCTTGCTGGCTGAACAACATTGGCTTGTTATGTGTAAATAGCCTAATTGTCATTTTTTTGTAGCATCCTTTGCATTTGGGTTATTAAACCCACAGGGCACTTCATCTTCCTTTGTTGCAACTAAGCCATTAATTAATGCGGCAACAACTGTAATACCAAATACGGCTAAAAAACTTAGCGAGGTGAGGTAAGAAATAACATAGGTGATGATGCCAACCACCACGAGCACTAAAAGTGTAAGTTTGAGATCTATCAATTTCTTCATTTACACATAACAACTGAATAGAAGGAAAAATCCCCGTATTCGTACCGGGTGAAATTGCTTCTTTGCTGATTTTATTTTCTGACCATACTCCGCATATTTAACTAAATCAATTTGTTAGCTGTGCACTATTGAAGTGTCAAAAAACAAACAAGGCTTTTCACCCGCAAGTTTCTGGATACCCGCCTTCGCGGGTATGACTCGGTGTAATAATGACGAGTTTATTCTTCGACAGCTTCTAGTTCCGCGCATCCTGAGCTTGTCGAAGGGGCAGGGCGAACGGATTTGGTTTTAACCTCCCTTTGCAGTCAACAAAAATCTTGTTCAGATTAGCTTGCCGATATTCGAGCCATGGATGGCGAGAAAACGCTAACTGAAGGGATGTGGATTTAGCATGATATCGGTATGCCTGAACAAGGTTTTTGTGTTTTTACTGCAAGGGTACCGGGGGATTCCAAAGGGGAATCGGTATTTATTCCCCTTTGGTTGTTGTCGCCAACGCGACGCCCAAACTTAAATTTTATGACAAGGGCTGATTTGCGCAGCAATAAACCGAATGTTTGGGTTTGAGGTATCTGAATGCAGTTGGCGAAGCCAATAAAAATAAAGGCGTTGCCCTTCGACAGCTTCTAGTTCCGTTCATCCTTCGACTACTCGTTCCTCGAGCTCAGGACGAACGGTACTTTGTACTGCAGTTGGCGCAGCCAATTAACAGCGGGTCACCGCAACCCCAGTTCCACATCTTCCACAATAAAATTACCACTGTAATCCGGATGCGGGTGGCCGTTGGTATCCAGGGCAAAATACTGCTGCTCTTCCAGCGGCAAGGACTGATAACCGTCGATCACCCGGTAGATCCACACTTCCGGATCGCAGTCGAGTTTTTGTTGTTGCCAGTAATCCAGCGCGGTGAGGCGTTGGCCGCTGTCAATCACCTTACAAAAGTAGTCTTCAACGGCCTTTTTCAGCTGGTTTTCAATTTGCGGTGCTTCAGTTTGACGGGTGACATTAATTTGACCGCCCTTGCGCTCATCTGAAGTTTTGGGTGTACGTTGCAGGGCTTTAATACGGCCAACCAGTTCCTGCAATACCGATTCATGAACCACACTGTTTACATCAGCATGCGCTGGCTGAATGAGCTTGCTGGCCTGATTAAACAACAACGGCACCTTTGACAGTTGTGTGTAATCCGGCGGCTGAAAATCCGGATGTTGTTCCTGATGCAGGATAAACCCTTTAAGCAGCCGGGTGCGGCCGCGATATTCACGGAAACGGCCGAGTAACTCCAGCAAACGCGCCTGCACAATCGACAGTTCCTGGGTGACCCGCGAAAAGGCCTGTTGCAGAGTGACGATCAGTAGCAGGCGTAATTCCCGGTTGCTACCGGCGGTTTCCGACAACTCGTCAAAACGGAACAGCTCGATCTGGCTGAGCATATCCGACACCTGACTTTGCGCCAGTTCGTTTTCGCGGATTTTGGCATCAATCGACACCACATAGCCAAATTCGTTATTGATGCGGCTAAACAGCACACGCACGCTGTTGCCCAATGATTCGGTCAGGCCGTAAACATGTTCGCGTAAATCATTGATATGGGCCTGTGATTCGGCAAAGCGACCATGATGCAGGGCTTCCTTGTAGTGGCCGGCCAGGGTTTTAAGACCGGCTAGCGCCGAGCCGATATTGGCATCAATCTGGCGATTGCGTTCATCATGCAGGCTGTTTTCGAGCAAATTGCGCACGGCACTTTTCAGGCGTAATTCGGCTTCCGGTTCCGGCCGCCAGATAATGCCCAGCTTTTTCAGGTTTTCGACCACTTGTGGGGTGGTGGCGGTTTCATCCAGGGTGCCGGACAAATAAACCTGCATTATCACATCGGCATGACGACTCATGGCATTGAGTAAAGTTAACCCGGCCTGATACAGATTCTGGCTCACAGCAATGACCCCTGCTGACTGGCTAACTCGGCCTGCTCGTTTAACGACAGGGCTTCGGTTTCATCAATAAAACGCAGCACTTCAAACAAATAATCCACCTTGCCGGTGGCAAGATAAATTTGTTTTTCCGGGTTGGGGCGCAGCAGATATCCCAGGTCGGTTAATTTCTTGAACACCTGCTTGAGTTGGCCATCCACCTCAACACTGGTGGAACCAAACAAGCGGTAACGGGCAATTTTTTGCAGTTGTTCTTTAAACGCCGGCGTATCTTCAATCCGGGTTTGTAATTCCGGCAGACGTATCGGCTGCCCCTGAGTCAGCGGAATATCATTACCGGCAGCCTGTTGTACCAATAACAACCATTCCACCAGCGGTAGCAATCCGGCAGCGGTTTCCTGAAACTGGTTAGCCAATACTTTGCGTTCGTTTTCGCCCAACGTCAGGTAGGCGGCATAAAATACGTCACCATCGGCACACTGGCTTAAGGTGCGGTTCAATATGTTTAGTTGCTGCTCGATGCGGTCAGCCTGGGCGCTGTTTTTCAGATAGCGCCAGCTGTCTTCGTCACTGATTTGGCAAATAAAAGTGCCGGACAGCAGTTGTTCCAGCACGCGGCCTTGTTCTGTCATCATGCCGTTTGCTCCTGTTGTTGGCGTTGTTTAAGGCGTTCACTGATGGCGCTAACCCGCGGTTGGACAACCTGTAATTGACGGGTACTTTTATCAATCAGGTAACGGTTGTTGAACAAGGTCAGTACTTCCGACTCGGGATTGGGGAACGCACCTAATACCGATATATCGTTGTTATGGCAGGCATCGAAGATTTTTTTCACATTGCTCTGGTGCAGGGTGCCCAGTTCGTCAATCGGCCAGTGAATGGTTACATCGGTATTGCCGCGCAACAGGCGGGTAAAGGCCAACAGGAATTTACATAAAATCAGATAGGCCATGCCGTGACTGGAGGATTCGTTTAACTGGCGATCGGTACGGATCACCAGGTGACTGTTGCCTTCTTTTAAATGCAGTTCAATATCCAGCAGGTTAATAATGCCGCCTCCCAGCGCTGCACGGCCGAGAATATCCATTACCCGTCGCATGCTCTGGGCATAGTCATCATGCGGGAGCTGGTTGGCACCAGTGTCGATCCATTCATCATAGAGCTTCTGGAACTGGCTCAGTTCCGGCCAGAATTCCAGTTCGCTAATACGTGAGCGGATTTTGACGGCCGATTCGGATACCCCATCCAGAAACAGTTCTTCATCCACCTCTTTGCTGATGCGTTTGCTTTGTCCGGCAATACGTTTGTCGATATCGGCCAGAACGTGGTAATACTGGCTGAGATCGGCACCAAATATCCGTCCTTGTTCACGCAGTCCGGCCAGTTTTTGCGGCACGATATCGTTAAGCAAACGGTTAAGGTGTCCCACCAGCTTGCGATGATCCAGCAAGCGCAACCCTTGCGGATTGGTCAGGGTGCATTCTTCGCGGGATTTGTCCCAGGTGTCGGACAAACCGGTACCGGCCTGCTGGGCGATCAGTTTGTCAAAGTGATCGACATAACTGCGTACATCGGCCAACAATTGTTCCCGTTGCTGGATTAATTCCTGCCCTTCGGAAATGCGTTGCGCATATTGTTGCTGCTCGAACTTGTCCTTGCCTGCTTCGGCCAGCGGCAGCTTGAGGCGGTTCAGGCTGCTATGCAGTGTCTGGGTGGCATCCTGTTGCTCGCGAGATGATTTTAGCCGCTGTTCCAGCTGGGTTTGGCGTGCCTTGTTGGCATCGCGCTGGTGATGGTATTCAGTTTGCTGTTTTTGCAGCTCACGTTCGGCGTGACTGGCCTCTTTTTTGGCTTTTTCCAGCTGGTTTTGCCATTTCACCTTATGGCCGCTAAACACGGTTTTGTACCAGTGCTGGAAATCCTTGACCTTGTGGCGATTATTCTCGGTGTGCTGGATATCGTCTTTCAGCTGTTTGATCTGTTTTTGCAAACCGCCAATTTCGTCAATATCGACGCCGCGTTTATTAAGCTCGTCTTGCAACCACTGTTGGCATTTTTGGCGTTCCTGCTCGGCATTCCGGCGGGTTTGGTCGCGGCCGGTGTTGAGCTGGCTGATTTGGCTGTCCAGATCACCCAGTACTTGTTGCCAGTGGAATTGGCGCTCGGTTTCCGCTTCGGTTTGTTGATCGTGCAGATTTTCCAGCGCTTGTGCCTGCTGGGCTTCAACCTTTTGCTGTTCCTGCTGGTTTTTTTGCTGACGCTTTTTAGCCTGCTGTTTACGCTCTGCCACCGCGGACATGTATTCCTGCCGGTTTTGTTCGCGATCCTGCTGAGCACGTTTGCGATTGGCGGCGGCGGTGCGGCAGGCCGATTCTGCCTTGGTTTCGGCCAGTTCGGCGTTACGTAGTGCTTCGGTGGCTTTGGCCATGGCCTGCTCGGCCTGATTATGCTGCTCGATCAACTCTTCCAGCGCCAATTTGGCTTCACTCAGTTGTGCCTGGAGTTGCTGTTCGCTTTGGGCATATTGCGGTGCATCCAGATTATGCAAATCCAGTTGCAGGCCAAACAGGCTGTTGTTGTCTTTACCAGTATGAGGTTTAAGATCCTTGCGTTTGAGTAAATCGGGATGGATCACCTTGCCCAGCTTGTTCTCCCAGCCAGGTTGCTCACGGCGCAAAAATTCCAGCAGGGTATTGTCACCGGGGTAGAGTAACGCCTCGATTTTATCGATTTGCTGTTGTTGCTGTTGCTGACGGCGATTGGCATTATCCAGTTCGTCGCGGCACAGTTCACGCTGCTTGAGCATTTTATGGCTATTTTGCTGGGCGGTAGTCAAACTTTCGCGGGCGCTATCTTCGGCGATGCTGGCTTCGCTGATGGTCGCGTCCAGTATATCCAGCTGGCTTTGTTCAAATTCGTTAAAACCGGCATTTTTCAGCCCCGCCACCAGCTCGGCCTGCTCAATGCGCAAGGTTTGCAACTGCTGACCAAAGTCATTTTTCAGCTGCTCGCGTTGCTGGTTGTAATCGTCACGAATGTGTTGCAGATCCTGTTGTTCGGCCTGCTTTTGTCTGGCATGTTGCTGCTGGAGTTGCTGAATTTGCTCGCCGGCCTGTTCCAGCTCCTGTTGCAGCTTTTCATTTAAATCGGCCAGACGTTTATGGTAAGCCGATTCCACATCCTGATGCTTTTCAGTTAACAGCAGATAACGGTTATTCAGGCTGTCCAGTTGGGTGTGCCATTGTGGCAGCTGTTGCAGGTTGTTTTGCAGCTTGTCGATATCCTGCTCCTGCCATTGCTCGAATTCCTGTTCGACCTGTTCCAGATCAGCCGACAGTTTGTTGACATCGGCTTTGGCGGCAGACAAGTCCTGATTGAGGCTATCGCGGTTTTCATTCCACTGTTTTTCATTGAATTTAATGTTGTCGATCAGCTCATTCAGCTGCCCGTCTACTTCGACAATATTAGCGGCCAGTACACTGAGATCCTGTTTGAATTGCAGGTTTAATGCCGCCAGGCGTTGTTCGGCCTGACTTAACTGATCATCGGCCTGTTCCAGTTTGGCAAATTCCGGGCGGATGGCATCAAACTCCTGAATTAGATGGGATTCTTTTATCCAGTCTTCTACCCGCTGGCGACTTAAACTGGAACGCGGCGGCTGGACGCCGTCTTCTTCCAGAATCGCGGCGATCATGGCCTTGATGGTTTCCATTTTGCCTTCTTTGGAATGCACCGCCTTGGCCAGTTTTTCAATATGGCGCAGATTGCCGTTGCTCCCGGATAAGCTGAAGATGCGCGCATAACCGAGTAATTCACGGCTGTTGGCACTGGCAGTGAGAGTGGCGCGATCATGCTGGATAATGGCGCGAAATTCTTTGGTGTTTAGCAGGTTGGTCACCAGCACATTGCTGCGTTTAAGGCTGCGTGCCAGCTCGTTCATCGATACGCTATGGTGTTCGCCCGCGTTGTTCTTGTACAGATAATCGGCCAACTCGAAGGGTTTACCGACAAAACGATACTGTACCCCGTTGCCGTTGGAGCTGAGTACAACCTGACAGCGATCCTGCTCGGCGCGTTCGTATTCGTAAATAATAAAACTGGATTCACGAGGCAGATACCAGCGCTCAAAACTGTCGCGAGTGGCAGGTACCACCCGGCTGGGATATTCACCATAAAACACCGGGATTAACCGCTGCAAAGTGGTTTTACCGGAGGCATTGGTACCGCAAATATTGGTGTGACCGTTGAGTTTGAGTTCTACCACGCCGGGCAGATGGGTATCGATAAGTATGATGCGTTGTAAACCTGGCATACGACTCCTTGGCAAAATCAGATTCCCGCCAGAACACAAACGGGATTGAGGCTGATTCTAGCCCGAATTGCCGGCTAAAAACACTGCCAGATTAGGCTTAATCACCTCCTGACTGAATTGATGTCAACAACAGGCTAAAAAGCGTGCGATTTATCCGATGGTGGATTGGCGTAAAGATTGCTTTGTTTATCGCAACCATAACGATTAACGCTTAACCGACTCAGGCAATATTATGCAAATTCAGACAACCGGACTATCGCTGTTTGATTATCTGTCCGACCCCGATAAAAGTAACCAGACCTTGCAATCTCTGGCGCAGAAGCAAAAACAGGATATTTCCGGTGACCTGTCCAGCCTGACGGACAGTATCAGTCTGGGCCAAACCGATAACCCGTTACAGGTGCTGGAATCGGGAATGGGTAGCGTCAGTTTGAAAACGGTCAACAATATGATTGCCTTTAACCTGCGGCCGGTTGCCGAAGACCTGCAACAAATGGCCGATCGGTTCGGCATAACTGATCCGGTTGAGGTGAAACTGGTTGAAGGTAAATGGCAGGTGCAGGGAATAACGACAGAAGACTCTGAGACTAGTCCTGATGATGAGGTTGCCGATACTGACACAGAAGCGCAAAGCACAGAAACGTCAGAATCTGAAACCGAGTCACCATCTGAGATAACCGATCCGGCCGAAGAGGCTGCCGCTCAGGCTGACAAGGCAGCACGCGAACAGGCGCTGCAACGTTTGCAGGATTATCTGGATCGTAATCAGGCACTGCAGAAAAAACTTGATCAGCTGAATGCCATGTCGGAGTTTTACGAATTTGGTCAAACTCAGGAATTTGCCAAACAATTGCAGGAAGCCAACGTACCTGAAGCCGATGTGGTCAATTTTCTTACCAGCAGCCGTGAGTACATTCAAGGCCTGGGCAGTTTTAGCCTGTCGGCCGGTGGCATGGAGCTGACTTCACGGGGTGAATCGGACACGCTGATTGAACAGGCAGTCAAAAAGTTTGATTTGGATACGGGCGAATAAATTGCTTTGATTAGCATCAAGGCAAGAAGAGTATATCGCCCCGATATAAGCTTGCCGGAGACGTTCAGTACCAACGGCGTTTTAAGTATTTTAAGTATGCAGAATCACTAAAACCGAACACGCTTTAAATGTAAACTAAGAAGAACATAAATTCTATAACCTTGATTTATAAAGAAAATAATTGTTCTTGAATTATTTTTCGTCCTCCCTGCAATTTTGCTGCTCTTGCTTTATAGTCTGCTATCACATCAATAGATCATCTGACTAAATTAGATATAAAAAGAGAAGTAATAATGTTGATTGAAATACTCACTCATACCCCTTTATGGGTTTTTGGCTTGTTTGTGTTGTTAATTTATTTAGGTTGGCAGCAGAGCCGCAACCGTACGGTTAAAAGTCATGTTATTTTTCTGCTTCCGATAGGTATGGTTGCGCTGTCTTATTTTGGTATGTTGACTAGCTTTGGTACTGCAATCATGCCAATGACCCTGTGGCTGGCAAGCTTGGCTCTAACGGCTATTGTTTTGGCAAAATTCTTTACTGCCCAAGGGGTTAATTATGACCCCACTCATGGCAAATACTCCATTAACGGTAGTTGGATCCCCTTAATGCTAATGATGGCAATATTTTTCACTAAATATACCGTCGGTGTCCTGTCTGCCCTTAATCCGGAGATGTTGCATCATCAAACCTTTATTGTTGTGTGCAGTGTTTTGTACGGGGGCTTTAGTGGTATTTTTATCGGCCGGGCTTATAACATATGGTGCGTAGGGCGAAAAAGTTAGATGCGGGCGAATAGATTCGGCAAGATGTTAGTGCTGATTGAATGCGCCCTTTAGCCACTGTTTTAGCGGTACTAGCCATTCCTCGCGGGGAAGGTAAAAAGCGCCATGTTCTTTGCCGGTAGAAATGGACAACTCAGTATAAGTGGTCGCGTTATTACTACGCTGGTTAACAGCATCACAGGAACCAATCTGATCCGAGGTTTCATAAATGGATAAAATGCGTCCATAGAATTGAAACTCCGGATGGTTGATTATCGAATCACCACAACCGGCCAAAATGGCAAAGTTGACCTGGCTATTCTTTAATTGATTGGAAGCCACAATAGTAATAAAGCCCCCGCGCGAAAAACCGACCAGCGCGATATGTTGCGGGGGTACACCTGCGTCAATCAGCTGATTAACGTTTTTTGCCAATAATGCTGCATGTTCGCGCGGATCAGTATCTTTTGGGCGGTGATAGGCGATCAACTGGTAGCCATCATCACTTAATTGGTTTTTAACAGCGGGAAAGTCATATTTCCCCCATCTTGGGTGAACAGGCGTGGCATTTTCTCCCTCAACAATAAAACCGTGGGAGTAGAACACATAGTTATGCTTGGGGTTTATCTTATCGGGGAAAGCATCCTGCACTTGTGCCGCTAATCCTGCCAATGAAAAAGTGATGGTTACAATGCCGATAAGAAAGCGAGTTAACATATTGATCCTTGGTCAGTAGCTTTTGGGTTGAGCATATTCAAATAATATTGTGCTTAAAAATTTGTCAGAATAATACGTAAAGTAACCTAATTATTTAGGTTTAAATATCGGTGCATTATTCCTTTACCACCTCTTGGCGTTCACGCTTATATTCTTCATAGGATTTTTTGGTTCGCTCGATACACTCCTGATAAACGGACGGCAGTTCATCCAGGCATTGAATACGTTGATGTTGTTGCATATTTTCATATACCGCCCTGTTACTGCAGGCCGTTATTTGACTGAGTGCCACTAGTATCAGGAATTTATTCATTGTCTTTACATCCCCCGTTTTGCTCAAAATAGCGAACCATTAATAACATCGCATTCTGTTGTTGCGATTCGTTACTATGGGTCTGAATAAAACCGATGATTGCCGCCACGTCGAATAATTGTTTGGATTGCTTGCAATATAGTTTATCCAGATAGTTTGTCTGCTCATTTAATGTCGCGAGTAAATCCAGAGCGCCACCGACGTAGGCTTGCAACGTACCATTATTACCGCAATCACCCGGGGTAGATTGACAGATTTGGTTAAACTGTTCTGCGGTTAAAGCAGCCGTATTAAATGAAGAAAACATCACTAGTAACCATATTGTGACCTTGAATAAGCGTTTCATATATCGATCTCTTATTAATGAAATGATTGTAAAACGATAATTTATTGCTATATTACAATCATGTCAACTCTGTTAAGGAAGGAATATGGTCCGTCAATTGTCTTTGCTGATTGCCTGGGGATGTCTGGTCATCATGGTTATCACTCCTGTTGTCGCTGCGTACTTGTTCGTCGATCTTGATGCGTTTATCGCACTGGCCAGAAACAGTCTCAACCTGCCAATTCAATGGCATAGTGTGACACCCGGTCAGTGGCAGGGGTTATGGCTGCTTAGCGTACTTTACGTTGCGATTGCTGTGGTGGGCTTGTATTTTCTGCGCCGCGCTTTTGCCAACTTTGCCAAAGGTGAGTTGTTTAATCTGAGCAATAGTCGCGATCTGCGCTGGTTCTCAATCATGTTGTTTATTCAGGCGCTCGCCAAACCTGTGCATTTGGCGCTTTCAAGTCTGCTGTTGTCGTGGAATCATCCGGCCGGGCAAAAAATGTTAACGCTTTCAGTGGGCAGTGATGAAATCAAAATGGTGGCTCTGGCAATGATTTTATGGGTAATGAGTGAGTTGTTAATTAAAGGCAACAAACTTGAGGATGAGAACAAGCAGTTTATTTAAGAGGTGGCACAATTTTAAGGAGGCGGGACAATGGCGATTGTGGTTAATCTGGATGTGATGCTAGCCAAGCGTAAGATTCGTGGCAAGGAACTGGCCACCGCTGTCGGGATCACCGAGCAAAACTTGTCGCTGCTACGCACAGGCAAGGTTAAGGGAGTACGCTTTGCCACCCTTGAACTGATTTGCAAGGTATTGGACTGTCAGCCGGGGGATATTCTGGAGTATATGGAGGATGAATAACGTGTAGTGGCTCATATCTGATCTGACACTTTTGCTAAGTAGGTTAGATTCTCCCTGACAGGCAGTTATGAGCGAATTATAGTCATTAACACCCTGAGTAATCTAGGCAGGGCTTTTCTTATCCCTATTAGAATATTGCTCCATCCAATTCGTTCTTTCCAAAGTCTCCCGTCAACAAAAACCTTGTAGCAGTCAATACGGTCAGTTTTGAATAACTCTAATTTGAGCGTTACTGGCTCCCCACTGTCATAGTCGGTAATAATTACTACCCTCTCAAGTTGGGAATTTTTTTGCACCGGATTGGTTCCATCATTCTCTTGCTGGGCTTGTTGTTTTTGATTACTGTTTGATTTATTAAAATTTCTTGAAACTCTATTAGTGAATCGATACATAAGTCCCCCCTACCTTACAAGGTAGACGAGCTTGTAAGGTCGCGCTAATACACTGTTATACCTAAATTAAGCGAGAACTCTTCTTATGCAAGAAAGAATGGATGATGAGCGTAAGCGTGAAATAGCTAGCGATAAAAATAGATACTTTATCGAGCGAGAAAAAGAGCTGTCTCACTACAGGGAAATTATTGAGAAGCAGGAAAGTGAATTAAACGCTTATCGATCTAAATTAAAAGAAGAGCAGTACCTTCGAGAAAAAGAACTAAGAAAAGAGCTTGAGGAAAGAGAACGCTATTTTTTAGAACGAGAGAAAAAGCTTGTCGAGAGACAAAAGGAATTTGAGGAGCATTTTCACCGCCGAGAGCTGGAAGCTGAATCCTTAAGGAACCACTTGCAGAAGGAGATATCCAGTCGCGAATATGAACTAAAAAAGGCATATGACGACTTAGTTTTGGAAAAAGAGCGCCTTACTAAGGAGAGTAGGGAAAAAATTGAGCAAACCTCGCAAAATTATGTAGAAGATGCTCTTGAATTGCTCAGCACAAAGGAGTCTCAGTTTCATACTATGTCCAAAATATGGAGCGGTGTCGGGGCTTCGTGTTTAGTGGTTGGCGTCGTATTTTTTGTGGTAGTTACTTTTAGGTATGGCGCATTAGACGTAGACCAAGTTACTTGGCAGTTTTTAATATTTACGCTCTTTAAAGGCTTAGTCACAGTAGGCCTGCTGGCAGCCATTGCAAAATATGCTTATTTGTTTAGTAGTTCCTATATGCACGAATCACTAAAGAATGCCGATAGGAGACATGCAATCAACTTCGGTAAATTTTATCTGCAATCTTACGGAGCAGCTGCGGATTGGTCTGAGGTGAAAGAGGCCTTTGAACACTGGAATATTTCGGGGTCAAATGCTTTTACAAGACAAGAGCCAAGTTCTAATGACGAAAGCACTTTGGAAAAGGCGGTACAAGCAATCGAAAAAAGTGAAAAGTGCATTTCCGACATTAAAGAGAAGATTAAGGTATAACAAACGCATGTTGCCGGACTGGTTTTCCGCTGCGCTCCAAACCAGCCTCAAATGCGGGCGTTATGAATCACATGGAGTCATATGAAAACGGATAGATTTTTTAAATGGATTTGGAATTTTAATGGGTTAGTTTTATTCATTGGAATTGTTATAGGGACACTTTTTATTTCCTATCAAATAGTCTCAGTCTTTTTCAAAGATGAAGTAGTAGAACAGCCAACATTAAACTTAGCTCAGGACGACAAGAAAGAAGAAAAGTGGAGTTTGGGATACCCTCGAAAGGTTGGTAATACAGATTTTCATTTTATCCCGCTCGAATCAGAGAAGCTTTCTGTAGAGAAAAAAGAACGTGGCAGAATGTATGAAAATTTTAGTGGTGGTAGTTATACACCCACTAGGTCTAAGAATGTTCTTTTGATAAATGGAAATACAAATCAAGCCGTATGGTTATTTGATTCAATTGAACAACTAATTATTGATATTAATCCTTTAGTTAATAATGAATTTAACAAAAATTCAATTACACGTGGAATATCCTATGAGGTTATAAATAGCGATACCAATAAAGATAGTAAGTTGGATTATACAGATAAACGTACATTTGCCTTAAGTAAAGTGGACGGCTCAGGATATACAGAAATTATTTCAGGGTATAACCGCATAGTTGAATCTAGTTTAAATTCTGAAGGTAATCTTTTTGTTGTTTTTATCAACAATAATGAAGTGTATTCAATGGTTATAGATTTACTTACGTTCAAGGTCTTAAACAAAAGTTCTTTGCCTAAAGTAGGTGATTCATAACAAGTTACTCAAAAGGAAGCAAAACGCTTGGCTTGTGCCCCTTCGTCGCTAATTTTAGCCAAGCATTTATGCGCCCATTAGTAAGGCGTTATATTTTTCAATGAACATTTTTCGAACTACTGTAACTTTAATTTTATTGGCTCTACTAACTTGGAATTCTAGGTCTTTAACAAATCCTGCGCCTTCAGATCTTACACAGTCATATAAGCGACAATATGAAGAAATAACGGAGGAAGGTTCTATCCCAGAATACGAAGTTGACTATTTAAAGAAAAAAGAGCAAGAGTATCTCAATTCACCAGAGCGAGAGGCTCGCGCTAATAAATCAATCGGTTATAAATTTTTGTTAGCAATCGGTCTTCTATTTGTCTCTTTTTTTGGCTTAAAAGGAGTAAGGCCTAGATACATAGTTGTATCAGCAACAATATTAGTAGTAGGCTTTTCTGGTCTGTTAGTAACAAGCGTTTTCGAGTCGTTCGTTTATACCCTATTTGCAATGAGTGGTGCATTCTTCGGGACAAAATATAACAAACCGCGGTAGACGCAAGCGGAGCTTGCTGGGATAAAAACACGTGGACTGTCCTCGCTTCGCTCGTTATTATAGCCCACATGTTTTTGCCCCTAAGCGGGCGTTACCAGTTGAACTCACAGCACAAAGCAGACTGTCAGATTTAGTTAAGCTCTATAATAAAAAGTGTCAGATGAAGTTGTAACTATTCCAAATTAACGTCGCTAATATTTTGATCGGCAGGTATATGAGCTGAAATTCGATTATTGGCGCAGAATTTTATCCATGGCTTTACCTTTAGCCAGTTCGTCTATCAGCTTGTCCAGATAGCGTATTTTTTGCATCAGCGGATCGTCAATGTCTTCAATACGTACTCCACACACTACGCCTTTGATAAGTGAACAATTGGGATGAAGCTGCGGTGCCTGGGCAAAAAAAGTAGCAAAATCGTTTTGTTGCTCAATTTGTTTTCCCAGACCGGCCTGATCATAACCGGTCAACCAGCAAATAATCTGGTCCACTTCTTGTTTAGTGCGGTTCTTGCGCTCGGCCTTTTGAACGTACATGGGATACACCTTGGCAAACGCCATTTTAAAAATACGATGTTCAGGCATAGCATTTCTCCTTTAACAAGGCGGACTGCGAAGTCCTTTATGGATTTACAGTGTTGTCACCTAATTCTAACGATCGCACACCTTGCTGAACAACGGGTAGTAATTGTTCCGGTCCTAAACCCGCGCGGGCAAGCCCGGCGGTTCCATGCAACAGTGTGCTCAGAAATCTGGCATGCAGCTCGGCGTTGCTATCCAAACCTTGTCTTTTAGCTTGCTGATCGGTGTTAAAAATATCCAGCAGAGCATTGTAGATTCCCTGTATACGTTCATCCAGCACCAACTTTATCGCTTCTGGAATATCAGAATTGGCTGACTCGGAAACACCAGCACACAAAAAGCACCCTTTAGGACTTTGATCATCACATTGGCTGTTAACGATGGCTGTCAAAAAGTTTGTGATACGTTGTTTCAGGTTAACGCCTTCGGTGTAAAGCAACGAAAAATATGTTTCTTCAACCTGAGTGCTGTATTTATTCAGCGCCTGAATAAACAAGGCTTCCTTGTTGCCGAAGGCACTGTATAAGCTAGGTTTATTTATCTGCATCGCGTCGGTTAGCTCAGACAATGATGCGCCCACGTAACCCTTGTGCCAGAACACCTTCATTGCTGCATCTAAGGCAATGTCTTTATCAAAGGCTAATTTTCTACCTGCAGTCATAAGATATTTCTCATCGCTCTAAATATATTTTGCATTATTGTACCGATTGGTATAATTTAATCAACACTGTACCGATCGGTACAATTTGTAATTCACTAATTGGAGCTAGAACAATGAGTCAGAAAATAGAAAATAAAGTGGTGTTGGTAACCGGTGCTAACCGCGGAATCGGTAAGCAGATTGTGGAAACGTTTTTAGCTCGTGGTGCAAAGAAGGTTTATCTCGCCGTAAGGGATGTGACGTCTACCAAAGGACTTGAAGATCTCTATGGGAGTCGGGTTGAAACAATCGACCTGGATATGTCAGACAAGAATGCGGCTAAACTGGCCGCAGACCGGGCTGGTGATGTTGATATTCTGATTAATAACGCCGGTGTTCTGATCCCGAAGGGACCTCTTGAGGATGATACCGAACAGGCGCTGAATTATGAGTTGGAAGTTAACTTATATGGTCTACTACGCTTGGTTAATGCCTTTGCGCCTGTGCTTGAAAAGAATCATGGTGTTCTGGTGCAGCTCAACTCGGTCGTGTCGATACGGAACTTCTCCAATTTCGCTACTTATTCAATATCAAAAGCCGCTTCCTACTCTCTGACCCAGGCACTGCGAGAAGTGCTAATACCTAAAGGGGTTCAGGTGTTGAGTGTACATCCTGGTCCAATAGCCACGGATATGGGTGATACTGCAGGATTTTCTGACGCAGCCAGTCCAAAGGTTGTTGCCGAAGGGATTATTACTGCAATAGAGAAAGGTGATTTTCATTTGTTTCCTGATGAGGTCGCCCAGAATTTCTGGGGTGCCTATCAGGGCTACTCTGATGCTTTTGTTACCGCAAATTTATCAGGTGAATAGGCGGCGAAGCATAAACCCAACAGGCGCCCGTAACGGGCGCCTGCTTGAAGGTTTAGTTTA
Source organism: Neptunicella plasticusilytica (assembly GCF_047922965.1). Taxonomy (GTDB): domain Bacteria; phylum Pseudomonadota; class Gammaproteobacteria; order Enterobacterales; family Alteromonadaceae; genus Neptunicella; species Neptunicella plasticusilytica. The sequence goes on along the minus strand of NZ_CP150481.1, from coordinate 4,083,296 downwards.
CTTTGGCTTCAAAGGGGGAGGCGGGTAAGCCTTCCTGATTATACAAGTTGGCATTTTCAGGGTTGTCCTGCCAGCCATAACGCACTGTTAGCGGTGCTGGTACTGCTTCACTGGTTAGTTCTACCTTATTACCTGTGACGCTTGCCTCGGCCCAATGATACACCCCGTCACTGCCAGCGATAGCAAATCCGGTCAGTTTATCACCTTTGATTTTTAAACCGCTGCCGGTGTGAGAAAAGTTGACCACCAACGAATTACCCATAGCTTGCACCGATTGAACAATGGGGCCGGAGTACACCACGTTCTCGCCATAGGCGATATGCTGCGCCGCCAGAGATAAACGCTGGCCAACGGTTTGTTTGTCCAGCGGGTGGATATCATTCCATTCACCCACATCGGTAATCACTGCCATACCGGTATTGGGTTCGGATAAGGTATCCAGTTGCTGCTGGCGCAGTTCCGCCCAGCCACTTTCCACTGGTTGCTGGTGGAATTGCTGGAAGTTGGCTAACTGCACAAACAGAAAGGGAAAATCACCCAACTGCCAGTGTTTACGCCAGTCCTGAATCATGTTGGCAAACAGCGCGTGATAATCGGAAGGATGGCCGGTATTGGATTCACCCTGATACCAGATTACCCCTTTAATAGTGTAATTAAGTGCCGGATAAATCATCGCATTAAACAAACCGGTTGGTTTGTAATGTACAAAGGTATCGCTGGGCAAATGTTCGGCCGTTGCGCCTACTTTGTATTTCCAGCTGCCGGTTAAATCGAGGTGATTCTCCTCATTACCCAGCCAGTAAGGTTTATCGGACACAAAACCGCCACGATTCTGGCTGTTAACTACCCTTACCACTATCGAGTTTTCACCGGCTTTAAGTAAACCTGCAGGCACCGTATAACGACGCGGTGGATACTGATAAGTAATATTGCCCACCTGCTGGCCATTAACGAACACCTGGTCTGCATCGATGATACGCCCCATCATCAGTTTTTGTTGCTTGCCTGCCATATCCGCCGGAATATCAATGGTTTTACGGAACCATACTACACCTTCTTTGGGCTCCAGCAGACCATCGGGCCATAATCCCGGTAGCTGGTAGGTTTGCCAGTCACTGTCATCCACATTGGGTTGTTGCCAGTTTTGCTGCAAACCCAAATCATTTCGGGTCAAATCACCATACCATTTATCATTTTTGGCTTTATCTGCGGCTTTTACCTCGGCCACATGACCGGGTTGCTGATAGGGTTTTAGCTCGTCCATGTAAGTTGGGAAGGCATTTAACGCACCTTCGCTCATCCATGCCTGTACCGGCGTGCCGCCAATTGGGGTTTTAATAATGCCCACCGGCACCTGATATTTTTGTTGCAGGTCGCGGGCGAAGAAAAAGGCCACCGCCGAGAACTTCAGTACCGATTGCGGCGTTGCTGCCACCCATTCCCCTTTAGGGTAATCCTGATGCTGCTGAATAAAATCGTAATCCAGGGTGACGTTAAACTGGCGAATAGTAGGGTAATTGGCCGCAGCAATTACGTCCGGAAAGCGCTCTTTAACCCTTTCCATCGGCAACTCCATGTTGGATTGGCCCGATGCCAGCCAGACTTCGCCAAACAACACATCTTTAACTTCGAGACTATTGTTGCCTTTGATACTAATAGTATGAGCTTTACCAGCCTGTTGTGCAGGAAGAGTGAGTGACCACTCTCCCGTTGGGCTGGTTACCCGGCCTACTAATTTGCCATCTAGACGAACGGTAACGGCTTCGTTGGCATCGGCCCGACCCCAAATTTTTACCGGCTGGTCGCGTTGCAGGATCATGCCATCGGAAATCAGTTTAGGCAGTGTCACATCGGCCAGTGCTGACTGGCTTACCGCGGCAGCGGCAAGCAGGGGTAAATAAAATCTACGCATAATTAACCTTGTCCTGGTGCATAAGGAAATTGCAGGGATTGGTAATAATCCACATCGTGAGCGGGTTTAGGGAAACCCTCGGGAATGGGGCGTTGAGAAAAAGTCTGGAAATAAGCCAAACAGGCATCGCGCCACCATTTGGCTTCTTTCAACTGAATACCCAGTGCCATTTCAACCTGATTAAACTGGTTGGGATCGATCTGGTTTTTAACCGATTGCCATTGCTGCTGCATTTTTTCCACACCAGCTACACCCATGTTGTAATGGTGTACCAGCTCGTACCATAAATTTTTGCCAGACGGCATTGTGTAATCCCAGCTCAAGTGATGGAACCACAGCAGTAATTCAGTCGGTGTGGTGGCAGGATCAGCCAGTTTCTCTTGCCAGAAGGGGGCGTATTGCGAAATGGCGTTGGTGCCGGCGGCGGTGCGGTCTATGCCCAAACCTTGTTTATCGGCGCGGTGGTAATAGGTCGGGTTCCAGTCGGCACGGCCTAAATTATCCACCCAGGGGCCGGGTCCATAATGGTGGCCGGTATCCATCAGGTGATGTAAGCCTAACGGGGTCATGTAATTCACCACGTCTTCGCGCGAACTCATCATCATATCCTTGATTTGGGCGATGGCGTTTTTATTATGAGTCAGGGTCATGTTGATCCATTCATCGGCAATATCTGCGGCAGATAAATCGTGATCCCACGCCAGTCGGCCAAATACATACCAGTTAGCCTGGCCAAAAATATGCCCGGTCCAGTTTCTGTCCATGCCAATATTCGCCACGCCTGCCATGGCGGTAAGCGGAGAGTCAGACAAACTGCCGTCCACCACTTTGGCGACAGTTGAACCGGCGCCTTTGCTGTGGGTATCGGCATCCAGCGCTTCTTTGTACAGAGTGCCGAGGTAAGCCAGATGAGTACTGAAGCCTAAATATTCCTGGGTGATCTGGAATTCCATTGCCAGCGAGCTGTGTGGCATAGCACCAAATAACGGACTGAAAGGTTCACGTGGCTGAAAATCAATCGGGCCGTTTTTTACCTGCACACTCACATTGTTATCAAATTTGCCATCCAGCGGCACAAACTCGTTATAAGCTTGCAGGCTGCGTTCTGCTTTGGTGTCATGGGCATAAACAAAGGCTCGCCACAAAACATTGCCGCCAAAAGGCTTTAGCGCACGCGCCAGCATATTGGCGCCTTGCGCGTGAGTACGGCCAAAATCTCCCGGACCCGGCTGGCCTTCGGAATTGGCCTTGACCAGAAAGCCGCCAAAATCCGGGATCAGTTGATAAATCTCGGCGGCTTTATCCTGCCACCATTGTTGTACTTCAGGTTTGACCGGATCGGAATTTTCCAGTCCACCAATTAAATGGGGAGAACTGAATTTAACCGATAAATACACCTTGATGCCGTAGGGTCTGAAAATATCGGCCAGTGCTTTAACTTTGTGCAGATAAGCCGGAGTCAGGATTAATGCATTGGCATTGACGTTATTCGGCACTATGCCATTAATACCAATCGAAGCATTGGCACGAGCGTAGTCGTAGTAGCGCTGTTCTTGGTAATCCGGTAGTTTATGCCAGTCGAAAATCGACTGGCCTGCGTATCCCCGTTCGGTATGGCGATCGAGATCATCCCAGTGATTCAGCATACGCAATTGAACTTTGGGTACTTGTTTTTTATTTAACTGGGTTAAAGACGTGCCGGTCTGGATCTGTCTAAGCAAATCAAAGGTGGCGTAAAGCAAACCTTGTTCGCTATTAGCGATCAGCAGAATTTGTTTGGCGACGGTGACCAGTAAATAACCTTCCTGCCCAAGTTGGGTGAGATCCTGTTTGATGTCGTACTTTGCCAGCTGCGGATTATCGCTTTTAAAAAACACCACACTGGCTTTTGGGACGCTGTCGGTGAATTTGACAGTCTGGCCCAGCAAGCCATTGGAGGCCAGGGTTAATTCGTGCTTGATAATATCGACAGTGGCTGAATCAGAAGCGATAAAAAATGACTGTAATTGTTGACGATATTGCTGCCGCAACGACTGATCCTGAATTAGATCATATTTTAGCCAAAGACGATAACCGTCTTCGCCGCTGAATCTGTGTTGTGCCATTGCCGAGCTGCCGAGTAAAATTGGCAGCATTATCAGCAGCATAAAAAGTTTTTTCATTCTTTGTACCCTTTGTTAACTATAACAAAAGCTTAACATCTAAGCCTTGTTACTCGGTACAGACTGGCCGTTTTTCATTGTCACAATATTATAAATCGTAACAACTCCTCGCCCATAGAATGACGCTGCCTAAATAGTTAATCACTATTACTTGTGCTTAACCATTTGTTCGGTATTCAATACTTTTCCGATCAACCGTAGCCAGTGCTCTATTCTGGACAATAGCGCAATTTGATGATTCACTTGATCTAATCTATCTTGTTGTTTTACATTGCATTGAGTGTTCATTTTCACATCCTTAGCAGATTGTCTACGGATAAATAATGACGCAGTGGCGGATAAAAAACGAACGATAAATAATTAACTTTAAAATAAGTAAAACTTATGGATAAACGATTAAGATATATAGGTTTACTGCGCTGTTTTGCGGCGGCAGCCAAGCACCAAAGTTACAGTGTGGCAGCGCAAGAGCTGGCAATTAGTCAGGCGGCAGTGAGTCAGCAAATTCGCAGTCTTGAACAGGTTCTTGGCACCCGTCTATTTGTCCGCAGTGGACGCAATATGCGGCTTACGCCGCAAGGGGAGGTTCTGTCTGAACATGTAGGAAACGCCTTTAATCTGTTATCGCAGGGGTTTGATCAAGTGCAACAAGCACCATTGCCCGGTGTATTACAGGTTACAACGGGTTTGTCTTTTGCATCCATCTGGTTGGTACCGCGCTTGTGGAAATTCGCCAATTTGTACCCGGATATCAAAGTCAAAATTGTCGTATCAGACGAACTGGAAAATTTACGCCACAGTGATTTGGATATCGCCATACGTCAAGGCGATACCATCGATACAAGCTTGTTTAATGAAACCTTGTTTGTTGATCCTATATACCCGGTTTGTTCACCCAAATTGCTGGAGCACATGCAGGTAAAAGAGCCTCAGGATTTGCTTAATTGTATACTGGTGGAGGCCGAAAGACCGGGGCGTTTTAGTTGGGAAAACTGGTTTGAACTGGCCAATTCAACAATTCCGTTATCGAAACGTGACTGGCTGGAAGTGTCGACACTGGAAATGGGAATTAATGCCGTATTGGCCGGTCACGGAGTATGCCTGGGAGCACACTGTTTGGTTAAAAATCTGATTGAAGATGGTTTATTAGTTAAACCGTTCGACATTGAAATTTCGCCTGGTCTACGCTTTACCTTTTTATATGACCAGCATTCACCCAAACGTGAGCGGATAAAGGTATTTCACCAATGGCTGCAGCAAGAACTTGCGGCTGAGGGGATTAATAGCGCCAGAATGCCGGAAAGAATAACGCCAGCACAGTAAAGTATTCCAGCCTGCCGAGAATCATGGCGGCGGATAGCAATAGTGTACCGAAATCACTGACAGACTGAAAATTACTGGCGACCTCACCAAACCCCGGTCCCAGCACATTGACGCAGGCTGCAACGGCGGTAAAGGCAGACCAGAAATCCATGCCAGTCATGGTTAATAACAGGGTGATCAGCATACTGCTGCCAGCCGCAAAGGACATAAAGGCCATTACCGCGTTACGGGTGTCGCGGTTGACCGGACGTTTTTGGTAGCGCAGTACCAGCTCGGAATGCGGATGCAACAATTGCCAGATTTCGCGCCGAATCACCTTGAAGGTAACGATATCACGAATGATTTTGTTACCGCCGGCGGTAGAACCGGCGCAGCCACCCAAATAGCCGGCAAACACCAGAAACATCGCGGTCGCCTCTGGCCACTGGCCGATATCGTCGCCGCCAAAACCGGTACTGGTGATAAAAGAAATCACATAGAAAAAGGCATAACTCAGGCACTCACCAAAGCTTTGGTAGCTGTTATTGCTGAACAAATAGACTCCCAGCATCAATGCCATTAAGGTGACAAGTAGCAGAAAAATTCGGGTTTCTTCGTCTTGCCAGTAAAGTTTGGGTCTGGCCGAGTTCAGCACCCGAAAATGCAAGCCAAAGCTGATGGCTCCCAACAGCATAAAAATATTCGATATAGCAAAAATAACATGACTGTCAAAATAGCCCAGGCTGGCATCGTGGGTAGAAAAGCCCCCGGTGGATACGGTGGTAAAACTGTGCCCGATGGCATCGTAGGCTGACATGCCTGCCATCCAGTATGAAAAGGCACACAAGGTAGTAATAATTAAATACACCATCCAGAAATAATGTGCGGTGCTGGCAATTCGCGGCGATAATTTATCATCCTTGACCGGCCCCGGCGTTTCGGCCTTGATCAAGCGCATGCCGCCGACGTTCAGCATGGGTAATACTGCAACTACGAAAATGACAATCCCCAGTCCGCCCATCCATTGTAAAAACTGGCGATACATCAGGAAAGAGCGCGGCATATCGTCCAGACCGGTCAATATGGTGGCGCCGGTGGTGGTCAGTGCGCTGATTGACTCGAATACCGCGTCGATATAACTGACATCGGTAACGATCTCTATCGGTAAAGCGCCCAGGATACCGCACAACAACCAGGTTAACGTAGCAAAGAGTAACGCATCACGGTTAGATATTTTACTCAGATCGGTTTGCTTCATCGCCAGAATAATAATCAGCGACAGGCTCAATAAGGTAATACCGGGTTCAAAAAATGCTGCGGCATTATTATCGCGAAATAAAAACAGTGACAAACAGCCAAACGTCAGTTGTACCACACCCATCCACAGCATGGGCATAGACAGAAGACGGATGGTATTGCGGGCGTTAACCATGTATGGATAGATTACCCGCTTGGTAGGATGCTGGGATTAACCGGTTCCTGTACAAAACGATAGCCAACCCCCGGTTCGGTTTTGATAAAAATCGGATTGTCGGGATCATCTTTGAGTTTTTTACGTAACAGACTGACAAAAATACGCAGATAATGGGTGTCACCCGAGTGACTGGCACCCCAGATTTTCTCCAGCAGCTGCTGTTGGGTGACCAGTTGATTGGGATGTTTGGCCAGAAAGGACAACATAGCGAACTCTTTGCGCGACAAGGACAGCTTTTTGCCGTGGCACCAGGCCTGATGGTTAGGGATATCAATACGCAAGTCAGAAAATTCCAGCAGACCTGGCGAGTTATCCTGCTGGTTATCGGTCAGATCTCTGAGCAAAACTTTAATGCGGGCGATGAGCTCCTTGATGCCAAAGGGTTTGCTCAGATAATCATTGGCGCCACCTTCGAGCAGTTTGACTTTTTCTTCTTCGGCATCACGAGCGGTTAATACCAATACGGGCACATTGCTCCACTCGCGCAGGCGTTGCAATACGTGAAAACCGTCTTCGTCCGGTAGTCCCAGGTCCAGAATAATCAGATCGGGATTTTCCTGCGCGGCCAGTTCCAGTCCTTCTGCCGCCGTGGTCGCTTCCAGAAATTCAAAACTCTCAGCGGTTAATGATATCCGCATAAACCGGCGGATTTGTGGTTCGTCGTCAATCACCAGGATACGTTGCATTATGCCCTTTCCTTTTTCGCGGCAGGCAGTCTGATGCGCATAGTACAACCGGAATGCGTGGAGATAATATCCAGTGCTCCCTGATGCGCTTTAACAATACCTGCAGTCACAGCTAACCCTAACCCCGTTCCGCCTTCGCCAGCATCACCGTGGCGGGTAGAGTAAAATAACTCAAACACCTTTTGATGCAGGGGCTTGGGAATGCCTGGCCCCGAATCAATAATATTAATTTCCAGCCATTTGGCCGAGGAGGCAACCCGGATAATAACAGGAGAGGTTTGCCCCGAATACTTTAACGCATTATCGACCACATTGTAGATGGCTTGTTCCAGCAAAGATTCGCGAATATGCACTTGCGGCAAGTCGTGACCAAGTTCTAGTTTGATGCGCGGATCGTCAAAGCGTTTAACCACCGACTGCACTACAGGCATTAACGGTTGATAGCTGGTTTGTAAAACCATTTCACCGTGCTGGAGTTTGGTCGCCTGGAGCAAGTTTTCAATGTAGGAGTGTAAGCGATGACTTTCATCCAAAGCCGCTTGCAGTAGCTCCGATTGCTCATCGATGGTCAGTTTGTCATCGTAAGCTTGCATGGTACTGAGTGTGCCAATAATAGTGGATAACGGGGTGCGTAAATCATGCGACACCGACATCAGAATACTGGAGCGCAGCTGGACCTGACGTAATGCCTCACCCTGATTACGGTAAAAATTGGCCAGATGGCTGGTAAGCAAGGCAACAATCAGAAAAACCAGCATATTGACGATATCTTCGCCGTTAATCATATGCACCGCGTAACGGGGCTCCATAAAGAAAAAATTAAAAATTAACGCGCCGATAAACGCGGCCATCACCGCAGGAATTTTCTGCCCTTGTAATGCTACCATCACCACACCTAGTTGCAGCATCATCAAGGTACCCAGCTTGGGTAAGAACCAGCTATCCAGCGAAAAGGACAACGCGCCCATAACCAGCATGATCAGCAAGGCATTCAGATAGGGATACTTGTTGATCAGGTTAGTTAGTCTGGGCATTGACTGCCTCCAGAACGAGATAAGACAAATTTGAATCTCAGTATAAGGAAGATAAACAATTTATCTTCTGTTTTTGGGCTACAGGGTCAGTTTCGAACAAAAGTTAAAATTATCATAACCGCTTTTCAGATGGCGTAAAAAGCTCGTAAATATTGACCTCGCCCCACATAGGGTGTGTACGGCCCCGGTATCTGTTTACAACAATTTTTTGTTGCCAAGTTGTTAATAAACGTAATGTGACATGGCTTGTTGCCAGGCAGACAGATAGCCATACTGGTCGGCATCATTTTTTCACAGGTTTGCCATTATGTTAGTCCGATTACGTTCTGCCAGTTTATTGATAATATGTCTTGCACTGACAAGCTGTCAGCAGGCTGTACAGCAACAGCCGCCATCTGCGGCAGTATTGCCCTTTCAAAATAGCCAGTTAAGCACCGAACAACGGGTGGATGATCTGGTTTCGCGTCTGACTCTGGATGAGAAAGTCAGCCAGATGATGAATGAAGCGCCAGCCATTGAGCGTTTGGGGATCCCTGCCTATAACTGGTGGTCGGAAGGTTTACATGGGGTGGCACGAGCAGGACTCGCCACGGTTTTTCCACAGGCGATTGGTTTAGCGGCGATGTGGGACAGACAGCAGATGTTTGATGTGGCCACGGCAATTTCTGACGAAGCGCGTGCCAAACATCATGATTTTGCCGCCAAAGGCAAACGCTTTATCTATCAGGGGTTAACGATCTGGTCGCCGAATATCAATTTATTCCGTGATCCGCGCTGGGGACGGGGACAGGAAACCTACGGAGAAGATCCCTATTTAACCGGTGAATTAGCGGTGCCTTTTATCCGCGGCTTGCAGGGTGATGATCCGCGCTATTTAAAAACCGTCGCCACGGTAAAACATTTTGCGGTGCATAGCGGACCGGAGCCGGAAAGACACGAATTTAATGCCACGACCAACAAAAAAGATTTATATGAAACCTATCTGCCCATGTTTGAAAAGGGCATCAAGCAAGGCGGTGCTTACTCGTTAATGTGTGCCTACAACCGTTATAACGGTGAGGCGGCCTGTGGCAGCAAAACCCTGTTGCAGGATATTTTACGCCGGGACTGGGATTTTGATGGTTTTGTCGTATCGGATTGCGGTGCGATTGCCGATTTTCATGCCCATCATAAAGTTACCCAAAGTGCACCAGAGAGTGCAGCATTGGCGGTTAAAACCGGTACTGATCTGAACTGCGGCAAAGTTTATTCTTCACTGAAAGAGGCCGTTGAACAAGGCATGATCAGCGAACAGCAAATTGATGTATCGGTTAAACGTTTATTTACGGCCCGCTTTAAATTAGGCATGTTCGATTCTGCCGAGCAGGTGGCCTACCAGAATATTCCCTATTCGGTGGTGGATAGTGAACCTCACCAGCAGCTGGCGCTGCAATCTGCGCGAAAATCCATGGTGTTACTTAAAAATGCCAATCAGACACTGCCATTGAAAAAAGACATTGGCACACTGGCAGTGATTGGTCCCAATGCCGATCAGTGGTTAATGTTGTTGGGTAACTATAATGGTGTGCCCTCCCATCCGGTCACACCGTTACAGGGCATTCGTGACAAAGTCTCGTCAAATAGCAAAGTCCTATTTGCGCAGGGTAGTGAATTAGCCGAAGGCATACCGATGTTTTATCCGGTGCCCGCAGAAGTGTTACAGCAATCCAATGGTCAGGCCGGATTACAGGCCGATTTTTTCAATAACAGTGATTTGCAGGGCGAGGTGTTATTCAGCCGAATTGATGCCAATGTGGATGCTAACTGGAATGACAAAGCCCCGCGTGAAGATATGGATGATGATAACTTCGGAGTGCGCTGGACCGGCGATATTGTGGTCGATAGTGATGGTGAGTACCAACTTGGCATAATCAGTAGCTGTAATGCCAAACTCTATCTGGACGGTGAACTGGTGGCATCAACCAAGTACCATTTTCGCGATGAATACGGCGATCCCCGCTTGAAGAAATCCCCGCTAATGATGCTTAAAAAAGGTCAGCGTCACAGCATAAAAATTGAAGCCGGAGAGACTTATGCCGATGCACAGGTGCAACTGGTGTGGGCCAAGCCACAGGCAGATCTGCACCAACAGGCACTGGATGTAGCCAAGCAGGCCGATGCGGTGGTGATGTTTATGGGGCTGACTGCACGCCTGGAAGGTGAGGAAATGGATGTGCACACCGACGGTTTTAACGGCGGCGATCGTACCAAAATCAGCTTGCCGCATAATCAGCAGCAGTTGATAAAAGATATTCAGGCGCTGGGTAAACCTGTGGTATTGGTATTACTTAACGGTAGTGCACTGGCAGTGAATTGGGCCAATGAACATGTTCCAGCGATTCTGGAAGCCTGGTATCCGGGTCAAGCCGCAGGCACGGCGATTGCCGATATACTGTTTGGCGATAGTAATCCAGCCGGGCGATTACCGGTTACCTTTTACCATTCAGTCGAGGATTTGCCCGCGTTTGAGGATTACCATCTGACTACTCAGACCTACCGTTTTTTCGATAAGCAGCCGCTCTATCCGTTTGGTTACGGGTTGAGTTATAGCCAGTTCACTTATAGCGATCTGGTAGCAACCAAAACGGACGATGAGCATTACCGGGTCAGTGTGACATTAACCAATAGCGGTAAAATGGACGGTGATGAAGTGGCACAACTCTATGTAGGACAAGCCGAGCGTACCGGTCATCATCCTATTCGCAGTTTAAAAGGTTTTCAGCGCGTGCATCTGGCTGCCGGTGAGCAACAAAGTATCGAGTTTACCTTGAGCCGGAATGACTTTGCGTTATTTGATCAACAAGGTCAGGCCAATGTTGTCGCCGGAGATTACCGGGTGTCAGTGGGAGGCGGACAACCGGATCAGTCGATTGAGGCGACCTCCAATGTTGAGTCTTTGATCGTTTCAATCGCCCAATAACCTTATTCGTTTTAATTTCTGGATATAGCCAATAAAATTTAACCCAGCCCTCTGCATTTGCGGGGGCTGTGTTAGACTTGCCTAAAAAAGTATCAATAACAATAAATTACCGGCAATGCGAATTGACCGGCTACTACACCCTACACAAAACAGAGGTCTACATGACTGATTTTCGTCAACAGGCATTGGATTATCATGCCTTGCCGGTACCCGGCAAAATAAGTGTCGAATTAACCAAACCGGCAGAAAGCGTAAAAGATTTGGCGTTAGCCTACAGCCCAGGCGTAGCCGAGCCGGTGCGCGAAATTGCCGCCGATCCGGATGCTGCCTATTTATATACCGGCAAAGGCAATATGGTGGCGGTGATTTCTAACGGTACTGCGATTCTGGGACTGGGAAATTTGGGCCCGTTGGCTTCCAAACCTGTGATGGAAGGCAAAGCGCTGTTATTCAAGCGCTTTGCTGGTCTGGATGCGATTGATATTCAGGTTAGCCATCGCACCACCGAAGAATTTATCAATACCGTCGCCAATATCGCCGATACCTTTGGCGGCATTAATCTTGAAGATATTAAAGCCCCTGAGTGTTTTGAAATCGAGCAGGAATTAGTTAAACGCTGCAATATTCCGGTGTTTCATGACGATCAACATGGCACTGCTATTGTGACCGCCGCTGGCATGCTCAATGCGCTGGAAATTCAGAATAAACAACTGCACAACGCAACTATCGTCTGCATGGGTGCCGGTGCCGCCGCCGTGGCCTGTATGGAATTGTTGATTAAGTGCGGCGCCCAGCGTGAGCGGATTTATATGCTGGACAGAAAAGGTGTGATTCATACCCGTCGAGACGACTTAACCCCGCATAAAATGTTGTTTGCCAATAACACCGATAAACGTACCTTAGAAGAGGTAATGGAAGGTGCGGATGTGTTTGTCGGGGTATCCGGTCCCGATGTTTTACCCCCTGACGCACTAAAGTTGATGGCTGCCAATCCGGTGGTCTTTGCCTGTTCCAATCCCGATCCGGAAATTAAACCTGAGCTGGCACATAAGGTACGTAAAGATTTGATTATTGCTACCGGTCGTTCCGACTATCCCAATCAGGTCAATAATGTATTGTGTTTCCCGTTTATTTTCCGTGGTGCCCTGGATGTGCGGGCCAACACTATCAACGACGAAATGAAAATTGCCGCAGTAGAAGCCATTCGACAGATCACCAAAGAACCGGTGTCGGAGGCGGTATTAAAAGCCAGTGATGTCACCAAGCTGGAGTTTGGTAAAGAGTATATTATTCCCAAACCCATGGATCCCCGCCTATGTAAAAGGGTGGCCAAAGCAGTAGCACAGGCTGCAATTGATACTGGCGTATCACCCTTTGAGGCATTACCTAACGGGTATATGACTGAATGACCGAGTTGAACAAAGGATTGGCGTTAAGGTTGCTTGAAGAGGCGGACGCGCCTTTTGAGCAGCGTTTGTATTTGCTGGAAAAACCGCTAGACGAATTAGAGTCCGGACAAGTGCGGGTTAAAATGTTGGCGACGCCGGTTAATCCATCGGATTTGGTTTATTTGCGCGGTCAATACGGGTTACCCCCTCAAGCTGCAGCTTATGCCGGATTTGAGGGCTGCGGTATTGTTGTCGAAGCGAATGCCGGATTGTATGGTAAATGGCTGACCGGTAAACGAGTGGCTATCTCCGCTCAACCCGGCAAAGACGGGGTTTGGGCTCAATATGCCACCACGCTAGCTAACTATTGTTTACCGCTACGCAAAGAGATTGACGATATTCAGGGCTCTACCTTAATTGTTAACCCCTGTACTGTGGTGTGTTTAGTTGAAAGGGCTCAACAACTGGGTGCCAAAGCGATTGTAATTAACGCCGCCGCCAGTCAAGTGGGTAAAGGTTTGATTCGTTATGCTCAAATGCAAGGCATTAAAACCATTGCCACAGTGCGCAGTGCGAATAATGTTGAAGTGCTACAAAAACTGGGAGCCGACTACGTATTATTGACGACGGATGACAATTTTTCTGAGCAGTTACAGGCAGCGGCGGAGCAATGTCATGCCTCAGTATTGGTTGATGCTGTGGCGGATCAGGATACTGCCGGAGTCCTAAAGCAACTACCCAATGGCAGCACCGCGATTGTTTACGGACGTTTGCAAGAAAGCCAAGATCCGCTGGGTGGACATTTTAGTGTTGGTGATATGATTTTTCGCGATACTCGCATTGAAGGATTCTGGTTGGCACGTTACTTCCGTAAGGCGTCGTTTTGGCGAGCATTCAAACTGAATCGTAAGGTACAAAAACTATTTGCCGAAGGGATCTTCCACACCGATATTCGAGGTGAATACGGTTTTGATGACTTTATTCCGGCGCTGACACATTACGCCGAGCATAAAAGTGATGGAAAAGTGATTTTAAGGCCGAATAACTGACATAACCCGAAGTTTGGCTCTAGGGCGTGTTGATCTTTGGTGTGTGTTTTTGCAGCAGTTTGTAGCGTATTTATACAAGGCAGAGCGAGTGTGGTGTAGTTATTCTACATGAATGAGCGATAACGCTGTAGAAATGCGCTACAAACACTGCCCGGAGGGTTCAACCCAACACCTTCTGCTCTCTTTGTTGCCGGATTTTGACTTAGACCCACTAGGCCTGCAACCCGGCGTCGCGACCAGAAGGTGTTGGACTTGAACAAAATTCATACACCAAAGATCAACACGCCCTAGGGACTGTTTAAGGTAAAACCTGATGATATATGTCTTTTTGTTTAACTGCCTGGTTGTTGCCATTGCGGTAATGATCCACTACGAATGCCTATACCGAATTACGCTTTGCTTTCCCAAAATGACCATTAAACACCGTTCGCGTATTGTGTTCGGTGTTTTTGGCGCGTTGATTGCCCATGTAATTGAAATTTGGGTATTTGCTTTGGCGTATTATTGGATGGACCATTCAGACAATTGGGGCAAACTGACGGGGAACTTTGATGGCAGCTTGATGGATTGTGCCTATTTCTCCTTTACCGTATTCAGTACAGTAGGTTTTGGTGATATTGAACCAACCGGTGACCTGAGATATTTAACCGGTATTGAGTCGCTCACAGGGTTGGTGCTGATTACCTGGACGGCTTCTTTTCTGTTTTTTGAAATGCAGCGGCATTGGAATAATAACTGAGTGAAAATTATCGGGAACAAATTCTGGTCGTTTAGCCGTACTGCTTATCCCGAGTTCAGATCACTTAACCCACAAACCAGGCGCTATAAGATTAACGGCTTATAGCGCCTTTATTTTCCCGAGCAATAAAAATCAGGCTATTTTTAGATACTGGGCTATAACATCTGCCCCGGTGTTGGCGTGAATAGGTTTAAAGATAAACCCGGAAATGCCCAGTGTCTGGCATTTATTAACCAACTTTTGATCTGTTACTGATGACAACATCACTACCGGAACCTGAGAACCCGATTTGCGAATTTCACTTAAAGCCTCGTCGCCGTTCATGTCCTCCATCACAACATCCATAAACATAAAATCCGGAGCGTCTGATTTAACTAGTTCTACAGCGTCTCGACCATCATTGGCTTCGAGCACTTTGCTATACCCCAAATTGGTCAGGAATCGCTTCAGGGCTTTACGGATCATGGCACTGTCATCTACAACTAAAACTGTGGAATCTAACGGCAATGGTTTGGTATGCGTATTTTTAATGCCGGTACTTTCTTCACGTTTTATTTCATTTACCTGATCATTAACCTCACGCACCAGTAAATTAAAGTAATAACGTCCGATGCCTTCAATGGTAATAGGTACGGTGACAATTTCCTTGACGCCGACCAGATATTTTTCCATGTCGCTCATATCGTTGACAAAATAAGGACTGGAAAAACCATACTCAAGGTTATAGCGGCTATGTAAATCGGTGGAACGACCCACAATGGTGTTACCCCATTCGGCCAGGGCATTGCTGAGTTCTTCGTTAATTTCAGTATATTCATACTTTTCATCAAACATATTCTGGCAAACAGCGTTGCCAACGGCGATCGCTGTTTCGGGATAATGGTGCATCATAATGACCCCGTTTAGATTGCCGGTGACATCCGAACAGACGGCATAACCCTTAAAGCGAAAATCCTCGACGTTATCCATAAAGGGATCGCCTGCCGTGCCAATTAAATTGGTCATCGCTTTAAGACTACCAATAGATTCATTGATAAACGGGTATAAAACTACTTTGTAGATGCTGTCAATTGACATGGCCTTATCCTTTATTTTTATGTATCACAGTTGAGAAATTTGCCTTTCTCAACTGTGGTGAAGATGTAAGTTGAACAGACATAGTTGCACAGCAAATTACTAAAGCTATACAAACTTTGCAAATTTGTTAATTAACCTGAGTTCGGGATAAGCTGTGCCTCTCGATAACGCTCTTTTGCGCCTGGCGGCGTCGGGTTTTCTAGCAATCGCTTGATGGAAAGCCGGTTAAACCGTTCCAGCGCTGTCATTCAGCCAACTCAGTGCTGCTGCCGCATCATGAAAGTATTTGACTTCGCCTGAGATAAACCAGGAACCGATTTTCGCAATGCGTTCTTGCCAATCCTTGTCGCCGAAAATCGCGACTTTATTGAACTCGTTGCCATGCTTTAAACCTAGCTTTAAATCGTCCCAGGCGGCTCTCATTTCCCATCCCTGCAGCTCGGTGCCATCAATAAGCACATTTACGCTGGGCTGTTTTACTGACTCCAGCGCGGATTCCAGCATGGGGGTGATGATCTGGTAATCATCGTGGGTCAGTTTTCCGGAGGCTTTTAAAAATAGAAAAAACTCATTGCCGGTGCGTTCTATACCAATAGATAAACCATGTCTGACATTTTTCATCGTACTCTCCTGTAAGTTGTTAATCATAAATCGGTAAGCGACAACAATGATCTGGGGACATCAGATTAAAAAACAATCAATTGTGGCCGAGCCGATAGTCCGTCTCTACTGACAAATTGCTGCTAACCTTAATTCACTGGATAACTGGCAGGTTTGTGGCAATGCAAACACTTCGTTTTGGTAGCAATGGTATATTGGTTGAGCGATTGCAGCGGCGGTTGGTTGCATTGGGCTTTTACCATGATGACGTCAATGGTGATTTCACCGAATCGACTCAACTGGCCGTCGAACAATATCAGGCGGCTAATCAACTGCAAGTGGATGGTGTGGTGGGGCGCTATACCCAAGGTATGTTGGGGCTGGATTTATCTGATCAGGATCGCGTAGCAGAGGTTGTCGGCAAAGAACTGGATATCGCATTGGTGCAGCGCATTTGTCATGACTCGTCAGCCAGCAATATTCGCCTGCACTGGCCCATTATCAGGCAAGCGATGTTTAAGCTGCAAATGGGTGACAATCCCATGTTATTGATGGCGATTGCCACAGTGTATGTGGAAACTGGCCGGTTTTGTCCACTGGATGAATATCAATCTATCTACAATACCACGGCAACCGGCCACCCTTTTGACAAGTATGATGACCGGCATGATTTGGGAAATCAGGGCTATCCGGATGGCGGACGTTATAAGGGAAGGGGCTATATTCAGCTAACCGGACGGGCTAATTATCGGGATATTGGCCGCAGAATAGGTCTACAAGAACGGCTGGAACAAGATCCGGAATTGGCCAACGATCCGCAAATTGCTGCCGATATACTGGCTATGTTTCTTAAACGGGCTGAAGACAAGGTTCGTCAGGCATTGGCTCTCGCGGATTTGGCTCAGGCCAGAAAACTGGTCAATGGTGGCTCTCATGGGTTACCGGAATTTAAACGGGTCTATCTGCTTGGGGAACAATTACTGGTATAATTGGTCGATATAATCGCCGACATATTCTGCGGGCTCCGCCCCTTTAACAATATTGAGAAAGCCTATTTTTAACCTACCCCCACCTATTATTATTGATATAGAAGCCAGTGGTTTTGGTGCAGACAGTTATCCTATTGAAGTGGGCGTCATTATGCAGGATGGCGATCGCTATTGTCGCTTGATAAAACCACAACCAGGCTGGCAGCATTGGGATGAAAAAGCGCAAGCCTTGCATGGTATTGAACGAGACTTACTGGTTAACAAAGGTACCAGCGCCCACCAGGTGGCTATGGAACTCAATAGTTTGTTGGCCGGTAAAACCGTTTATTCTGACGGCTGGGTGGTGGACAGTCCATGGCTGATTAAATTGCATCACGATACCCAAATCGCCATGCAATATCGCATCAGTTCGCTGGAAATGATCCTCAGTGAAGCGCAGATGCAAATTTGGCATCATACCCGCAGCAGTTTGCAGGATAATTCCACATTGCCGCGCCACCGCGCCAGTACCGATGCCAGTATTATTCAACATACTTATATGGCTACCCGTAACCTGACTGTTGATCCCACCCATTTAATAACTTGAATTTACAGGCTTTCGTCACCATATCGAGCCAGTAAAAGCAAAATGGTACCGATATGAATGCATTGCAAATCGAAGGTCTGAAAAAGACCTACAAAAGTGGCGTAGAAGCACTTAAGGGAATTGACCTTAATGTGGCAGATGGCGATTTTTTTGCCCTGTTAGGCCCCAATGGCGCGGGTAAATCGACCACCATTGGCGTGATAGCCTCGCTGGTCAACAAAAGTTCAGGTTCGATACTGGTTAATGGTCACTCTATTGATACCGATCTGATTAATGCCAAGAAATGTATTGGCCTGGTGCCACAGGAATTTAATTTCAACCAGTTTGAAACCTTGCAACAGATCGTGGTGAATCAGGCAGGCTATTACGGTGTGCCGCGCAATGTTGCCAAACAACGGGCGGAAAAATACCTGAAGCAACTGGAATTATGGGACAAACGTTATTCACCGGCTCGCTCATTGTCCGGTGGTATGAAGCGCCGCTTGATGATTGCCCGGGCGTTGATGCATGAACCTAAAATCCTGATCCTGGATGAACCCACTGCCGGTGTGGATATCGAAATCCGCCGCTCCATGTGGACTTTTCTAAAACAGATCAATGAGCAGGGGATTACCATTATTCTGACCACTCATTATCTGGAAGAGGCGGAAATGCTGTGCCGCAATATCGCCATTATCGACAAGGGCATTATTGTCGAGAATACCAGTATGAAGACGCTGCTTTCCAAACTGAACATTGAAACTTTTGTGCTGGATTTGGATGTCAGTGGTGGGCAAAAGCCGGTGCTACAAGGATTTGAATATCGTTTACTGGACGATCACACCCTGGAAGTGGATGTGGCCAAGGAAGCCGGGCTAAATCCGGTATTTAGTCAACTGACCGAACTGGGAATTCAGGTGTTAAGTATGAGAAATAAATCCAACCGGCTGGAAGAATTATTCGTGCGTCTGCTCGAAACCGGACGTAACGGAGAGAACGCTAATGGCTAATCAAACATTTACCGCCTTACGCACTATCTGGATCAAGGAAATTACCCGTTTTATGCGGATTTGGGTGCAAACCCTGGTCCCGCCTGCGATTACCATGAGTTTGTATTTTGTGATTTTCGGCAGCTTAATCGGCAATCGTATTGGCCAGATGGGAGGCTTCAGTTATATGGAGTTTATTGTGCCCGGGCTGATTATGATGTCAGTCATTACCAATGCCTACTCTAATGTCAGTTCGTCTTTCTTTAGTGCCAAATTCCAGAATAATATTGAAGAAATGCTGGTGGCGCCGGTGCCGACCTGGGCAATTATTGCCGGTTTTGTCGGTGGCGGAGTTGCTCGGGCGCTGTTGATCGGCATTATTGTTACTGCCGTATCGCTGTTTTTTGTCGATCTGCAAATTTATAACCTGTTTGCAGTGATCGCCACGTTATTGCTGACGGCCACCATGTTTGCCGCCGCAGGCCTGGTTAACGCCGTATTTGCCAAAACCTTTGATGATATCAGCATGGTGCCAACTTTTGTGTTGACCCCGTTAACCTACCTTGGCGGTGTTTTTTATAGCCTGACATTGTTGCCGGAATTCTGGCAAACCGTGAGCAAGGGTAATCCGATTGTGTATATGGTCAGCGGTTTCCGTTACGGTTTTCTGGGGGTCGGAGATGTGAGTTTCACTACCTCGATGACGGTATTGGTAGGGTTTAATATTTTATTGTTTACCGTGGCTTATCAATTGCTTAACCGAGGCGTCGGGATTCGCCACTGATTTCATTCCCAATTTAGTTAATGTAGCCAGTTGGTAAGTTGTTACTTATCAATTGGCACATTAAAACTCCTCATTCGTCACAGCTTGTTCAAATAACTTTAATATAACTGTAAAGCCCGGCGTGAATCATAGACCAAACCGCAGCAGGGGTATTGGCATGACAAAGTCAACGCATTATCGCACGGTCTGGTTATCAGACATTCATTTGGGCTGTAAGGACTGCAAGGCTGAGTACTTACTGGATTTTCTGACTCACAATAAAATTGATACGCTTTATTTGGTGGGGGATATCGTCGATATGTGGGCGATGAGCCGCCAGTTTTTATGGCCAAAATCGCATAATCTATTATTCCACACGCTTATTTCACTACCGAATAAAGGCACCCGGGTGATTTACCTGCCGGGTAATCATGATGAACCCGCGCAGAAATACGATGGTATGATGTTTGGTGATATCGAAATTCATCGTGAATACATTCATACCACTGCCGCGGGTAAAAAATTACTGTTATTGCATGGAGACCAGTTTGATCAGGAAGTCTGTTTTGGCGCTTTCCATGCGTGGATTGGTGACAAGATGTACGACTTGTTGCTGTTTCTGAATCGCTGGTACAACCGGATTCGGACAATGATGGGGTTTCCATACTGGTCGTTGGCTGGCTATATCAAAAGTCGGGTTAAAGGCGCCAACGAGGCAATTTCCCGTTATAAGCAGGCCTGTATTGACCGTGCCAGTGAGATGGGCATGGACGGGGTCGTCTGCGGCCATATTCATCACCCCGAGATTGATGAGCAAGACGGAATCACTTACTGCAACGACGGCGACTGGATTGAGAATTGCTCGGCGCTGACCGAAAATGCGCAGGGACAACTGAATCTGGTGTACTGGGCAAAAGTTACCGCCAGTGAAAAATTACACAGTATTCCGGTTCGTCAGCAGGCGTCGGCGAATAAACAAAAAGCGGCATAATATGACGCTTAGTCTGTCATAAAATCGCCATCAATCTGGAATATTTCGTTCATAAAGGTTCACTACACTGTTTATTGGGTCCATTCAAACAGGTAGTGGCTTTATGTTTACCGTGGCTGATGTAATACACAAAAATTATCCGCAACTGGAACAGAAATCCTGGTTGTCCAAACCGGTTAGTTTACTTCTCCGTCATCTCTTGCACGAAAAAGAATGTATTGAATTTGGCGAAATCTATCCGCACCTGCAAGGGGTAGAATTTATCGAACAGGTGCTGGAGTACTTTAATTTCAGCTATTCTGCCCGAGAAGTAGAGAAAGAACGCATCCCGGCCCAGGGACGGATTGTGATAATCGCCAATCACCCTATCGGCTCGCTCGACGGCCTGGCGCTGCTTAAATTGCTGTCTGATATTCGACAGGACATCAAGGTAGTGGCCAACCAGATGTTAATGGCTATTCAGCCGTTACATTCGATGTTGCTGCCGGTTAACAATATGCAAGGCGGTACTGCGAAAGATTGTATCCACAATATTCAGGCCCATCTGGAAAACGAAGGTGCGTTGATTATTTTCCCTGCCGGTGAAGTCTCCCGTCTCAGCCCGGGAGGGGTGCGTGATACCGAGTGGCGCAGTGGTTTTTTACGTATCGCCAAAGCGGCCAAATCGCCGATTCTGCCAATTTTTATGGATGGCAAAAATTCACCGTTATTCTACGGCTTATCAATGATTTATAAACCGTTGGCGACGGCGTTGCTGGTTAAAGAAATGTTCAAGCAGCGCAGTAAGCACTTACCTATTCGAATTGGTGAACTTATCCCTTACGAGTCCTATGGCAACAACGGTATTACGCTGGCTCAACAAACCAAGCTGTTCAAAAAGCATCTATACCGGATTGGTACAGATAAAAAGTCTATTTTTCAGACCCAGAAAGCCATTGCCCCTGCGGAAAATCGTAAAGAGCTTCGTAAGGCCATTCAGCGAGATTGTGAGCTGCTGGATGTGACTCCCGATAATAAAGAAATTTATTTATATCAGTACCAGGGCAGTTCACCCATTTTGCGCGAGATTGGTCGCTTACGTGAAGTGGCTTTTAGAGCGGTTGGCGAAGGCAGTAATCTGCGTCGTGATATTGATCGTTTTGATAACGACTACTTTCACCTGATACTGTGGGACAGGGACGAGTTGGAAATTGTTGGTGCTTATCGATTTGGTAACGCCAAGAAACTGGTGGCCGAACAAGGCAAAGCCGGATTGTATTCCGCCAGTCTGTTCAATTACGGTCAGTCGATGGACCCTTATTTTGAGCAAGGCTTGGAATTGGGGCGCAGTTTTGTGCAACCACGTTATTGGGGCAAACGCAGTCTGGATTATTTATGGATTGGCATTGGCGCTTTTTTGCAGCGTCATCCCGACTATCGCTATTTATTTGGAGCAGTCAGTTTAAGTAACAGTTACCCGGTGGCTGCCAAAGATTTACTGATTCAGTTTTATACAGTGTATTTTGGTTCGAATGGTCAAATCGCTGAATCCAAGTCTCCCTATTCCCTGCCACAAGGATTGGAGTCATCCTTCACTGGCCAAGATTACAAAAAAGATTTCACCACGCTTAAGCATTTACTGGCGAATATGGGCGTAGCGGTGCCGACTCTGTACAAGCAATACACCGAGCTATGTGAGCCGGGCGGTGTGCAGTTTTTGAGTTTTGGCGTGGATCCGGATTTTAACGATTGTGTCGATGGTCTGGTGCTAGTGGATTTGGACAAGCTCAAAGAAAAGCGTCGTCAACGCTATATGCCCAATCGACAGGCTTCAAATCAAGCAGCTTGAATGGTTAGGGCGTGTTGTGGCGAAATATTTGAGTTGAATTTATTGGGTTGTCAAACCTGAAGGTTGATATCTCCTTTAATACAGGAAAATCCTACGCAGGCTTTTAAAAGTTGTTAATATAAAAGCCTGTCTTATCGATTTGGGAACCTGTGGATTGCTGCTGCGCCTCACCATCAATGTATTTCTGCTTTTAGTTGGCTGCTGGGCGATAAATTGTTTGGCTGATCCCGCCAAATTTGAAGTGCAAGGACTTGAGGATAAGCAAGTACAGCAGAATGTGATGATGCATCTGCAGACTCTGGATGCGCCATCGAACGAATTCCAGTTCGAAGATTTCCAGACCCAGATTGAAAAGAAAACCAGACTAGCGTTGCAGGTGTATGGCTATTACCAGGCCAATATCATCGCGACACGTAAAGACCCCGCCGGCCAACTTTGGCAACTCACTATTCAGCCTGGCCCCGTTACTTATGTGAACGAACTGACCTTGCAATTACAAGGTGACGGATCCGAAGATGAAGCACTAAAAAAATTGTTAGCTGAACTGCCTTTGATCAAGGGCATGCGCCTTAACCACGCCTATTACGAGTTAAGCAAATCCCGGATCCAGAGTCTTGCTTTGGCCCGTGGCTATTTTGATTTTCAATTTAGCCAGCACCAGATAAAAGTTGATCAAGACAGCAACAGCGCAAAGATTGTATTGATTGTTGACACCGGACAGCGCTACCGTTTTGGCCAAATTCGCCTACCTGCAGAAGAGCGTACATTAGCACTGGTTAATCAAGTGATGCCGTTTAAACAGGGCGACCATTACCAGGCCAGCAAGCTGGCTGATTTAAGTCTGGCGCTTAAACAAACCCAGTATTTCCGGCACGTACTAGTTCGTCCCCTGGTGTCTGACGCTGTAGATAGCGAGGTGCCTATCGAGATCACACTGGTGCATAAACCCAGAGACAACTTTGATTTGGGAGGCGGTATTTCCTCGGATGATGTGGGGTTGCGTTTTAAAGCCAAATGGGAACGCCCCTGGGTTAACCAGTATGGCCATTCAATGGGAGCGGAAATATTCACTTCCAGCATCGAACAGCATTTAACCGTTGATTATAAAATTCCGGTCGAGGATCCGGTAAAAAACTTTGTTAATTTTCAGGCCGGCTTTCAGGCGCTTAAAGATAATGATACCGACAGCCGTAAAATGACATTAGCCGTGCAACGGCATCGGGAGGTGGGCGAATTTGAGTGGCAACGTATTGATTTCCTGCGTTATGAACATGAAGAATATCGTCAGGGCAGCGAGCCATTGCAAAGCTCCAATTTATTTATTCCCGGCGTCACGTATAGCAGGCTGCGCAGTCGCGGTGGTCTGGATATGGACTGGGGAGACAAACAGATGATTACCGTTGAAGTGGCAGGCAAAGACGCTGGCTCCGACGTTAATATGTTACGTGTATCCGCCTTGTCACGCTGGTTAAGAAGTGTTGGTGAGCATCGCTTTTTGTTTCGTGCTGAGGGCGGAGCAATCGCTACGGACGAATTTTCCGATATCCCTTCCAGTTTGCGTTATTTTGCCGGAGGTGACCAAAGTGTGCGTGGTTTCGGCTACCGCAATCTGGCGCCGCTGGATGAAAATGGTGAGCTGATTGGGGCACGTTATCTGGCGGTAGCCAGTGCCGAGTATTCCTACCCGGTTGCAGATGAATGGAGGGCAGCGGTATTTTTCGATGTAGGTAATGCCTTTGATGATTTTAACGAAAAATTTGCTACCGGCGTGGGAGTCGGCGGGATCTGGTTATCACCGGTCGGCCCAATCCGAATTTATGTTGCACGTGGACAAAGTGATACTGAACAAACCTGGCGACTGCATCTATTAATGGGGCCGTCGCTATGAGCCGCAAGCTGTTATTGCGGACTGGCTTGGGCTTGTTACTACTACTGACCGGACTGCTTATTTTTCTGCTGTCTCCCTGGGGAACCCGTTTAGCGATTGGTATCGCGGATAATCAGCTGGATGCGTTGCAGGTGGAATATCAAAGTGGTGGGCTGGCGTCACAGGTAAAGCTGACATCCGTGAGCTGGCAGGATGACAGCATTCAACTGAAGGTCGACAACGTCATTATCGATATGGATGTCGGCTGTCTGTTTGGATTTAATCTATGTTTTAACCGACTGGGCAGTGGTGCTATCAACGCTGAGTTGAAAAATTCGACCGAGAGCGCGGATGATTCACCACCCCTTGAAGCGGTCAGTTTGCCGGTGGGGATTAAAGTCCGTCAATTACAACTGGGTCAGTTGCATCTTGCTATGCCGGAACAGTGGCAATTAAGCTGGCAGTCGCTGGAAAGCCAGCTTGAAATGGATCGGGCGTTGCGGGTTAAAAAACTGAATATTGCGGACTTGAGCTGGCGACAACTCTCTGCGGCGCAGAATAACCGACAAGCTAGCAACCCTGCCGGTGCTGCGTCACAGCCACTGGATTTCACCTATCAGCCAATTAACTTGCCTGAAATTACCTTACCCTTGTCGTTTAACTTGCAGGCAGTTCAGCTTGCTCCCTTGACTATAGAGCTGGCTGGAGCCGAGCCGCTCGAACTGAAATCTGTGCAGCTGGCGGCCAATGGTAAGCAGCACAAGATCAATTTATCGCAATTGCTAGTGCAGCATCAGGACTTCACCCTTAAAGCACAGGCAGAAGCCACCTTATCCGACGATTATCCGCATTCGTTATCGCTGAATATTGCCAGCAGCAAAAAACCTTATCAGCAACAAAAACTCAAATTTACCTCCAGCGGGGATATCAGCGATCTGCGCGCCAATCTGGAGATCAGTGGCCCGATGATGGCCAACGCCGAGCTAAAAGCGGATTTAACTTCGGCGGCGTTGCCAATCTATTTACAGGCCAACTGGCAAAACTTGCGCTGGCCATTGGAGCAGCCTGAGTATGAGTCATCTACAGGCAAGTTGTTGCTAGAGGGTGATCTGAATCATGCCAAATTGCAGGCATCCGCGCTGGCAAAAGGTCAAGATATTCCCCCCTTGGATGTGGTTTTGGCGGCACAGGGAAATCAGCAGTCGATCCGAATTGAAAATCTGCTGGTCAAATTGTTAGAAGGTGATGTTCAGGCGCAAGGACAGCTGGATATACAGGAGCCAATTAGCTGGACAGGCGGACTGAAAATAAACCATATCCACGCCGAGCAGTTCTGGCCAGAGTTACACAGCAATATCAGTGGTTCATTGCAAACGCAGGCGAGTTACGCAGCCGATCATTGGCAGGCACAATTAACCGAACTGGATATTGCCGGTCAATGGCTGTCATATCCATTGAATATCAGCGGTAAGGTCGATGCAGATAGTCGCCAGGGGGTGAAACTGGAAAACTTGCTTGTTCGTAATGGCGACAATCGGCTTGGACTAAATGGCAGCCTGGATCCGCAGCAGCAATTGGATATGCAACTGGATGTGCAGGCGGCTGATTTAACTCAACTGCTGCCCGGTCTGGCCGGAACCTTGCAATTACGCGCCCAGGCGCAGGGAAGTCTGGAGCAGCCCAAGGTTGAATTTGAGCTGTCTGGCCAGCAATGGCAATACGACGAATGGGCGGTGGGACAAACACAGGGTAATGGCAAGCTGGAATGGAACGATGTCAAGCCGGTGGATCTGTCGTTGCACATGCAACAAGTGAGCAGTA
The DNA here is from genome assembly GCF_047922965.1 of Neptunicella plasticusilytica. Classification (GTDB taxonomy): domain Bacteria; phylum Pseudomonadota; class Gammaproteobacteria; order Enterobacterales; family Alteromonadaceae; genus Neptunicella; species Neptunicella plasticusilytica. The sequence goes on along the minus strand of NZ_CP150481.1, from coordinate 4,057,101 downwards.
TTAATCATCAGCTGGACTACATTGATATTGACCTCAAGGGTAATGCAGATAGTCACCAGTTAAATATTGATAGTCAGGGCGAGAACGCTTCCTTTTTGGCCAAATTTGATGGCCAATTAACCGAACATCAATGGTCTGGACAATGGTTGCGGGGCAAGGTGAAGTCAAATTATGTCCATCTGACGTTACAGCAACCCTTTGATGTTCAGCTTGATTGGCAAAAACAACGTTATCAGGTTTCTCCGCATTGCTGGCAACAGGAACAAAGTTCGTTATGCGTCAAACAAGCGGAGTTTTTGCAGGATCAGGCACATTGGGATATGGCAGTGCAAAACCTGCAAATAACGCCCTTATTGAGCCGGTTGGTACCCAGCATGGCGGATGTGCAATCGGATAGTCTGCTTAGTATGCAGTTTAGCGGAGACTGGGATGGACAGGGTTTACCGCTAGCCGAATTACACGCCAGCTTGTCGCCAGCCAAGTGGCGCACAGCTCAAACCGGTAATATTAATCTGGCGCTTGAGCAGTTTGAAATTTCAGCCAATATTGATCAGCAACAAGCTAATTTGCGGGCTCAGGTTAATGGCAGTCAGATTGGTCAGTTGGAGGTGGATGTGCAGGTTGATCCGCAACCAGGTGATCGCAACATATCCGGCACGGTTAAATTAAACCAGTTTGATTTACATCCTTTTATCAGTCTATTACCTGAACTGGACAGATTGGCGGGTATTGTAAATGCCGACACCCGGATTGAAGGCACGCTTGAACAGCCGTTGTTCTATGGTCAAGTGAGTATCAAGGATGGCGAGCTCTCAGGTAGTAGTATTCCAGTAGTCGTTACCCAGCTACAACAAAATATCGAACTGCAGGGCCAATACGGTGAGATAGACGGCAGTTATCAGTTAGGTTCCGGTAAAGGAACGGTGACCGGCCAGATCCACTGGTTACCGGAATTCACTGGTGAATTGAATATTGCAGGGCAGGAACTGGAACTGACTTATCAGAGTATGTTGCGAGGGACGCTTTCACCCGATATCAATGTAAAATTCGAGCCTGCCAGAATTGATGTCAGCGGTCAGGTTACGGTGCCCTATGCCAGAGTCAAATTGCGCGAGCTTCCCGAAAGCGCAGTGTCACCGTCCAAGGATGTAGTGATTGTCAGTGAAGAGGACAAGATCAGTCCGTTGCAACAACGTTTGAATCTGGATCTGCAAATCCAGATCGATCCACAAAAACGTAATGAAGTGAAGCTGGACGCATTTGGCTTGACTACTGATTTACGCGGTGAATTACGCTTGCAACAGATTAAGGATAACCTGTTGGGCAATGGCGAAGTGAGTTTGCATAACGGGCGTTATCGCGCTTACGGGCAGAACTTGCTTATCCGCGAAGGAGAAATTCTGTTTCACGGCCCTATCGACGCACCGCATATTGCTCTTGAAGCCGTGCGCGACCCGGCCTTGACCGCAGATGATGTGGTCGCCGGGATCCGGGTTAATGGCAGTATAGATCGACCTGAAGTAACGGTATTTTCTGATCCGGTGATGGAACAGCCACAAAGCTTGTCGTATCTATTGCGCGGACGGGGATTGGAAAGCGGTAATGATGAAGGGCAAGACGCTCTACTGACCACCATGTTGTTGGGTTTCGGGGTCGGACGCAGCGAAGGTCTGGTCGGTAATGTTGGCAACAAACTGGGTGTTGAAGATCTGACACTGGACACCTCCGGACAAGGTGACAATACCAAGCTGGCATTAACCGGTTATATTGCGCCTGGCGTGCAATTACGCTATGGCTTGGGGGTTTTTAACTCGGCGTCGGAAATTGCCTTGCGTTATGAGCTGATGCCGCAACTTTATCTAGAGGCGGTAAGTGGTTTAAGTAATGCACTGGATCTGTATTACAGCTTTAGTATTGATGATGACAAGGAAGACAAGGAAGACAAGGAAGACAAGGAAGACAAGGATGATACTCGGGATAAACAGCAATAGTTAACCTGAATTCATACAGCAAAGATCAACACGCCCTAATCTCAGCCTAAAGTCATTTCCATTACCACCACTTGATGGCCGTTGTAGATAACCGTCTCTAGCGGCTTGAATCCCAGCTTGGTGTATATCCCGCCATCCAGTTGCTCAGATTGTAAATGCAGCTTTTTGATTCCGGCCCGTTTGGCTCGCTGAATAATGTCACTTACCAATAACGATGCAATCCCCTTCCCGCGGGCCTGTTCATCCACATAAACCCCGCCTACCCAGAACTCTCTGTCAGGATAAATATCCATCTCACGTATTTTTAGCTGCGCCGCTCCGAGCAGTTGCTTGTCCGTTTTCGCCATAACCAGCAGCGGAGCCGAGGTTTGTTGCAGATAGCCGGCGACATCCTGCTCAACACCGGTCAAGTTACTGGTGGGATTGGTCTGACCCCACTGGTAATAGTACCAGCGGGCAATAGTGGTGATCGCTTGCGGATAATCGGCTAATAATGCCAGCTGCACAGTCGGGGTAACGTCTGGCAAAACCTTATCCCTCAAGTTCTTCGGCCTCAGCCTGAGGATGGCTGAAATAGTAGCCCTGTCCGTAATTGACATTTAACGCTTTGACGGCCATCAGCGTTGCCTTGTCTTCAATATGTTCGGCGATTACCTGAATGTGATTAATTTTGGCTTGTTCGAGCAGATGAATAGCAAAATCCTTGGCTTGTTGATTGGTAGGAAACTGTTTGACCAACGCACCGTCCAGTTTTATGCCGTCAATGGGCAACTGCAATATTTGTCGGTAATTGCTGGACGTGGCAGCAAAACGATCCAGAAAGACCTTAATCTTCAATGACTGGCATATTTCTACAAATTTCAGGAAAGCCTGGCGATGTTTGATCGCCGTTGCTGCGACGACTTCTAAAGTGACCCGTTGCGGGTTCGGATAACCTTCCAGGTGGTTGACCAGAAAATTGATAAACTCCTGATCCTGGATGTCATGTTCGCTGATATTGATGCTCCAGCCCATATTGATATCGTGAAAATATTGGGCGCTTAAATGAAAGATGTGCTGGGCCAACTCGCCAAAACATTGTTCTTTCTCGACCAGAGTCAAAAATTCACTGGGTAAAAACATTTGATCGTTAGAAGTCACCAGACGCGCCAGACACTCATAACTAATGACGGAATGATCGGCCAGATTCAGAATCGGTTGGAAATAGGGAACAATATTGTCGATATCAAATCCATCAACGACGTCGCTTATATGCATAATATCCATTCTTAAACATAGTGTTAGGCCTATCATATGCCAGTTTTGCCGATCAACAAAATGCATCTTGCGGCGGCGACATTTTCTCCGTCAGTCCGATAATTATTGGTCAGTGATGTTAATTTGGGGTAAAGTCCGATTTTTTATCCTCCGAGGAAGCCTGATTGAATAAAGCCCGTGCCAGTATGGAGCACCTGTACCGTGTGTTTACAGCGCCGGAAGGTCGGGAATCAAAGCTTGCCCAGATTGAACAGCACCTATCGGCCAATCTGGCCGATTTTTTATCTCGCCATGTGGTTGCAACCGCCACCTCGCTGGAAGACATTGAACAACACTTTGATGATTTTACTGTGCCGGAAGATCCGCAGTTTGTCAGCGATCATGCGGAACATCTGTTAGAAAAACTGGTGGCCAATTCGGTTAATACCTACTCTCCGCAGTTTATTGGTCATATGACATCGGCGTTACCTTATTTCCATTTACCACTGGCTAAATTGCTGGTCGGGCTAAACCAGAATCTGGTCAAAATCGAAACGTCCAAGGCCTTTACGCCGCTTGAACGTCAGGTGCTTGGCATGATGCACCAACTGGTTTACGGCCATAACGAAAGCTTTTATCGGGCCCATTTGCATAGTGCCAATTATTCGTTAGGCGCGTTTTGTTCCGGTGGCACCATAGCCAATATCTCGGCATTATGGGTCGCGCGTAACCAGGCACTACCACCTGACGGAAGTTTTAAAGGTGTCAGCAAAAGCGGATTGCATGCGGCGTTACGTCATTATGGTTATCAGGATATGGTGGTAATCACCTCCAAGCGGGGTCACTACTCATTGAGTAAAGCTGCCGATGTGTTGGGGTTGGGTCGCCAGAATCTGGTTACCCTGGAGTGCCCGGAGCAAATTCTGGATCCACAACTGGCGCTGGTTGAAGGACAAAGGTTGCAGCAACAAGGGATTAAAGTATTGGCCATTGTCGGTATCGCCGGTACCACTGAAACCGGCCATGTCGATCCGCTTGATCAATTAGCCGATGTGGCAGGGCAGCTTGGCTGTCATTTTCACGTTGATGCGGCGTGGGGGGGAGCCACACTGTTTTCCAACCAACATCGTCACTTACTCAAAGGTATCGAGCGGGCTGACTCAGTGACGCTGGATGCACACAAGCAGATGTATGTGCCGATGGGAGCCGGAATGGTGCTGTTCAAGGATGCCAATGCCAGTAATGCGGTGCGCCATCATGCCGAGTATATTTTGCGTGAAGGTTCCAAAGATTTGGGGGCCAGCACGCTGGAAGGCTCACGCAATGGCATGGCAATGATGTTATATGCCTCTATTCATATCTTTGGGCGACAGGGTTATCAGTTATTAATCGACGAAAGCATTAACAAGGCGCGTCATTTTGCTAACCTGATCAAGCACCATGACGATTTTGAACTGATTACTGAACCCACTTTGTGTTTGCTCACCTATCGGTTATGTCCGGCTGCTGTGCAGCGCAGATTGCAGGATGATCCGGAAAATGCGGTGCAGCTGAATATGTTGCTGGATAATTTGACCGTAGCGGTGCAAAAAAGGCAACGTGAAGCGGGTAAATCTTTTGTTTCCCGCACCCGTCTGGCGACCCGTCGGTATGATGGCCAAACCATTACCGTATTTCGCGTGGTGCTGGCCAATCCATTGACGACGTCGACTCATTTGCAAGACATTTTGAATGAACAACTGGAGATTGCCCAACAAACCCGCACCTGGTTAAAACTTTCCTGACCCTAATAAACCCCAGCTCGGGATAAGCCACGCCTCTCAATAACGCTCTTTTTGCACCTGGCAGCGTTGGGCTTCCTAGTCATAGCCCGCTATGACGTACGAAACCCCGCCTTGCCAAGCACAAAAATGTCGTCATTGAGTAAACTATTTATTCAACAATGGTTGAGTGAATAATATAACTATTTGAATTATTTATCATTTGTAAATATAAACGACATTACTTATCCCGAGTTGGGGTTAATAAACAATCCCTATTAAAAAAGAGCATAGAAATAGTCAATTTTCGGCTTGCTGTAGCTGTGCTTAGCTTCTAGATTTAAGGTGGTTAATTTTTATACAGATCATTGCCCGGAGATCTCATGAAAAAGCATCTTGTCTGCCCAGTTATTTTACTCCTATTGGTTGTCTCCAGTGCATACAGCCCGCACGCCAATTCAGCGCTGATTACACACCGAGGGTATACCCTGGATACTAATACCCAGATATTTACTGATGGTGATGTGGAATGGTTGCGTTGGGATCTGACTGTGGGAATGAGCATTAATCAAGCGTTGACTTTATACCAGGCTGAAGGCTGGCGTCTGACCAGCAATAGCCAGATGGTGCAGTTATATAAAGACTTTTTTTCCGGGTTTGACTGGAACTCAACGTTGGGTAACGACGATATCAGCATAGGAGAGTATGTTGAGGTCAGATACTTTCAGGCATTCGCCAGTATTGTGGGTGTGACACTGGATGCATTCGGCGGCATCATTGACGTGTTGTATGGGGATGATCCTGATGCTGACGGCTATTACAGAATGGCCAGCGCTTACTATACGGATTATGATCCGGGGGCAGGCCTAGGATCTGATCAATTTAATCGTTCTGCCGATTATAATCGATCTGATGTCGGTATTGCGTTAAGCCGGGTTGTTACTCAGACGGTGGTTCCTGAGCCTGCCTCCCTCTGGGTGTTGATCACGGGGTTGCTTGTTATCGGCGGACTTAGCCGCCGGACGAAAATGTCCGGCTTAAACTGATTAATCGGACTGCAGCGATACACAAACGTTATCAATCAGGCGGGTTTTGCCTAAAAAGGCCGCTATCAAGATAACCAGGTTGTCATCTTCATGACCCGGGGGTAACAGTGTCTCGGCGCAGCGAATATCGATATAGTCGGTTTTAAAGCCCAAACTATTCAGTTCCTCGCTATAAATCTGGATTAATCTGGAAAAGTCTCTCCGGCCCAATTCAATATGATCGGCGATTTCCGTCATTACCCGGTATAGGTTCGGAGCCAATTTGCGTTGTTCAGCCGATAAATAGCCATTGCGGGAACTCAATGCCAGACCATCGGTGTCCCTGGCGGTTTCGACACCATGAATTTCCAGGTTCATGGATAAATCAGTCACCATGGTTTTAATCACTTGCAACTGCTGGAAATCTTTTTGACCAAAGAAAGCATGATTGGGCTGCACCATGTTAAACAACTTGCAGACGATGGTCGCGACGCCACGAAAATGACCGGGACGGCTGGCACCACAAATCATATAGGAAATCCCCGGTACTTCGACAAAGGTTTGCTGCTCCAGACCACGCGGGTAGATATCACTGGTTTTAGGCGTAAACACCAAATCAACGCCGAGTGCTTCCAATGCTGCGCAGTCCTGTTGCATGGTGCGTGGGTAGGCTTCCAGATCTTCGTTGGCGCCGAATTGCATCGGATTGACAAAAATAGACACCACCACAATATCAGCGATTTCCCGCGCCTTTTCGACAAGTAACAGATGCCCCTGATGTAAGTTGCCCATGGTCGGCACAAAGGCGATGACCTTGCCTGCCAACTGCCATTCACGGCGAATTTCCCGTAATGGCAAAATTTCACTGATAACTTGCATATTCGCCCTTAATTAAAGCTATGTTCGGCGTCTGGAAAACGGCCATCACGCACTTCTTCAATATACTGACTTACCGCGCTGCGAATATCGCCACATTGTGCCAAATAATTTTTGGAAAACTTCGGCATGTAGTTAGCACTGATACCCAGCATATCGTGCATGACCAATACCTGACCATCGGTGTGTGGCCCAGCACCAATACCAATAACCGGGATACTGAGCGCCTGGCTGATTTTTTGCCCCAGCGCAGTTGGAATACATTCCAGTACCAGCAACTGCATACCGGCCTTTTCCAGTATCAAGGCTTCTTCAAGTATTTTTTCTGCCTGCAGTTCGGAGCGACCTTGTACTTTAAAACCGCCAAATACGTGCACCGATTGTGGCGTTAAGCCCAAGTGACCACAGACGGGAACGCCACGGTCATTCAGATCGCGAAAGGTATCAGCCAACCAGCTACCGCCTTCCAGTTTGACCATGCTGGCCCCTGCGGCCATTAACTTGCCGGCACTTTGGAATGTTTGCTCGCGAGTGGCATAACTCATAAAGGGCATATCGGCGACGACGAAAGCCCGTTGCGTACCTTTGCGTACCGAACGGGTATGGTAGGCGATATCATCAACGCTGACCGGCAGAGTGTCATCTTGGCCTTGCAGTACCATTCCCAATGAGTCACCAATTAACGTGACGTCGATCCCCTGTTCATCAAACAATTTGGCAAAGCTGGCATCATAGGCAGTGATTACCGTGATTTTTTCGCCATTTTGTTTCATTGCCAACAGACTGGCAGTTGTGACTTTCTTCATTTTAGCTACCTCTGCTGTTGTCATTTGTGGAAAATTCGCACTATACGTATTTTTAATTTAAATGCCAAAACTCAGCGTACCGGGTGTAAACCGTTGGATGGACAGGTTTCCAATAACTGGCGCAAAAGTCGACCATCTGGTAGCACCAGGTCCGGGGCGATTTCGGCTAATGGATACAAGACAAATTCCCGTTCAGCCATACCGTAATGTGGCACCAATAAACGCTCATGTTCAATTTGCTGGTTGGCATACAACAGAATATCCAGATCCAGTGTGCGTGCGTCCCAACGCACCGCTTTGCGCTCCCGTCCCTGTGATTGTTCAATCGCCTGCAGGGCATCCAGCAAGGCTAATGGAGTCAGTTCTGTGCTCAGTTCAGCTACGGCATTAATATAATCCGGCTGGTCCTGCGGCCCCATTGGTTGACTGCTGTATAATGCGGATACCTGGATAAGCTGGCTATGCGAAAGTACCGAAAGTGCTTCAATGGCAAGTTTAACTTGTTTAACCGGATCGTGCAGATTACTGCCAATGCCGATAAATACCTGATTCATTTCGGTGCTTTTTTAGGCTTGTATCGACGCTTTCGCCGCGTCGGGGCTTTCTCGGTGTCCCGCAGTTTATCCAGCATGGTTTTGCGTTGTTCCGGGCTGGCGCTCTGAAATTGGGTCCACCAGTCGGCCAATATTTCCAGCTCACCTCCTTCGATCTCGGCGCGCACTAACAAAAAGTCATAAGCGGCACGAAAACGTGGGTGATCCAGTAATTGAAAGGCACGACGGCCAAAGCGGCGCGGTAATCTATTTTGCAATTGCCAGATTTCGCGCATCACCGTGGTAAAACGTTTGGGGATCATGATGCGTTTGGTCTGCCTGTCGAGCACATCACCCATTGCCAGATTAAAGGCGTCAAATTGGCTAAAACCGCCTTCTACCATCAGATTTTGGCAACGATCTTCCAGCGGATACCACAGTAGTGCGGCGTAGATAAACGCCGGTGTGACACGTTGTTCATTGTTGATTCGCTCATCGGTGTTTTGCATAACTTGCTCGATGAAGCTGATCTCCCGGCTATTGGAGTCGTTAAGCAAGGGAGCCAGGATGGGAAACAGTGGTTCCACCAGATGGTATTGTCTTAGCAGACGGAAAATCTGCAGCGCATTGCCGGACAAAAACAGTTTGAGCACTTCTTCAAATAGTCGCGCTGGCGGTATATTGGTGAGCAAGGGCGCCAGTGTTTTAATCGGCGCAGCAGCGGCATCATCAATTTGCATATTCAGTTTTGCGGCAAAACGCACAGCTCGCAGCATGCGTACCGGATCCTCCCGATAGCGGGTTTCGGGATCGCCAATCAGGCTAATCTTGCGTTGTTCAATCGCCCCAATGCCATTGGCAAAATCGCTGATTGAAAAATCGGCGATGTTATAATACATGGCGTTAACGGTGAAATCGCGACGCTCGGCATCTTCAAAAATATCGCCGAAAACATTATCACGTAAAATCTGGCCATGATCGCTTTGCTTACCCAAATCCTGATCGGATTGGTGATGCCCGCGAAAAGTCGCGACTTCGATGACTTCCCGGCCAAACATCACATGGGCTAGACGAAAACGACGGCCGACCAGGCGGCAGTTGCGGAACAGCTCTTTGACCTGCTCAGGCTCGGCATTGGTCACTACATCGAAGTCTTTTGGTTTGAGACCCAGCAACAAATCACGTACACAGCCGCCGACCAGGTAGGCGTTGAATCCGGCATTATGCAGGCGATAGAGTACTTTAAGCGCGTTGTCGCTGATGTCATTCCGCGATATTCCATGTTCACTGCGGCTTAATATGCGCGGTTCCAATACTGTCTTGGCAGGTGCTGAACTGCTGGACAGAACTTGCTTAACCTTGTTAATGACCCGGGTAATAATAACGCTGACTCCTGGAGTATCTCGATGCCGGAAAAATGGGCGCTAATTCTAGCGCAGCTCGGCACAAATGAGAATTGATAATAATTTGCCTGGCCATGCCCCCTCTAAATTCCCGCTGAAATGCGCATTTCCAGATGACATGAATATATAGTTTATTGTTGCAGCTCTTTGCTGGTAGGCAAGCGTGACAGTTGCCAGTGCTCTATTGCCCATTGCAAAATCTCCGCACAGGGGGCACCGTGCAAGTCTTGTGGAGGAGGATGATTGAGCCAGCTCAGCACCTGGCTAAGATTGCCGCTGGCGTTATCGTTGTCCAGAGCCGGAGCGTGATTCTGCTTGCTCAGTTTTAATCCCGGCTGGCTGACAATAACCGGTAAATGCAAATATTCGGGAACGGGTTGATTGAACAGTCGATAGAGCATGATCTGGCAGGCGGTAGGCTGGAGTAAATCAGCTCCGCGAACGATGTGGCTAATTCGTTGGCGGATATCATCGACCACTACCGCTAAATGGTATGCATACAGGCCATCTTTGCGTTTAACAATAAAATCTTCGCTGGCAAATCCCATGTCGCTGCAAACCTTGCCCTGCAATAAATCGTTAAACTGGCTAACCGGCTGATTATTGCGGATACGTAACGCACAACCCTGGTTATCCAATTTGCGGTTACGGCAATAGCCTTGATAATGCCCACCCTGTTGTTGGATCATCTTGCGGGTGCAGTCACACCAATAGGTCAACTGCTGTTGGGCCAGCCAGTCCAGATGTTGATCGTAGAACGAGCTATTGCGACTCTGGTATTCGACGCTTTCATCCCATAACAGCCCATGTGCCTCCAGACTGGTTAAAATGCTGTCGGCCGCGCCGCTCACTTCACGAGGCGGATCGATATCTTCTATGCGCACCAGCCAGCGTCCGGATTGACAACGAGCTTGCAGAAAACTGCCCAGAGCGGCGACAAGTGAGCCCAAATGCAAGGGGCCGGATGGGGATGGCGCAAAGCGTCCGCGGTATTCAGGCGCTGTGGATATCATCGGTATTTATCGGTTTAGAAACGACAAAAGCTGCATAAAGACGGGCTTTATACAGCTTTTGTCGTATAGCCAGCACGGTCATTAACCTTGCATTTGCTTCTCTTTGATTTCTGCCATGGTTTTACAATCGATACACAGATCGGCTGTTGGTCTGGCTTCCAGACGACGTATACCGATTTCGATGCCGCATTGATCACAAAAACCGAAATCGTCTTCTTCAATACGTTTCAGGGTTTTTTCGATTTTTTTAATCAGCTTGCGTTCACGATCCCGGGTACGCAGCTCAATGCTGAATTCTTCTTCCTGAGCCGCGCGATCAACCGGATCCGGGAAGTTGGCGGCTTCGTCCTGCATATGATGTACAGTACGATCCACTTCTTCACGAAGCTGGTTACGCCAAGCCTGCAGTAATTTACGAAAATGCTCCATTTGAGCATCGTTCATATATTCTTCGCCATCCTTTACCTGATAAGGCGATACGCCTGCCAGCGCTAGCAGACCAATGGTTTTGTTTGTTTTTTCTGTTGGCATCTGCCAAATCTCCTAAACAAAATCGCAAGGATTTTAAAAATAAGCGGCTATCTATAGCAGAAAGCCCACTCCTTGACAATGATATGGGTTAGTTCATTTGTTCGATAACAAATGGGTGGCCCGGCTCAAATCAGACAGCCAAATATGGAGATGAAATTTTAAAAATCAACTGTTTTATCGCAAATAAACGGGACCGATTGATCCAAAAAGTAATTTTGTTGTTGCAGCTCACAGCGATAGGCCAAAATTTGTACACCCGCATTGATAGCAAGCTGTAATTGAGTGGCATAGTCTGCGTCGATGTGGTCAGCCACCTTAACCTGTTGGATACCGCTATGTTGGACCGCAAAAAATAGTACCGCCCGATACCCCTGTTCCACCATGACAACCAGTTCGCGTAAATGTTTTTGGCCCCTTTTGGTGACCGCGTCAGGAAAATAACCACAACCGTTCTCCAGTAAGGTGACAGATTTTACTTCCACATAACAATCCGCTAATCCTGGCGCAGAGAGTAAAAAGTCAATCCGGCTGTTTTCATCGCCGTATTTTACTTCTGCGGCAATCTGCTCATAATCGGCCAGCTCGGAAATGATCTTATTTTGCAGTGCTTCGGCCACCAGTTTATTGGCGTTGTGGGTGTTGATACCAATGATCTGTTGTTGGTGATTCTCCACCAGCTCCCAGCTGTAAGCCAGCTTGCGTTTGGGGTTATTATGTTTGGATAAGTAGGCTATCCAACCGGGATCGGCACAGTTTTTCATTGAGCCGGTATTGGCACAATGGGCAATGGCAATCTGACCATCGTCCAGTTCAATATCGGCAAAAAAGCGCTTGTAGCGTTTAATTAACTTTCCTTTAATCAGGGGACTGACAAACTTCATCGCTTGAGATCACTTGAGAATATGCGGGTGGATAACTTAGACTAGCGAGCTATTCTAGCAAATTGATCCCGATCTGTATGTGGGATCGATATTAGTGATTTTTGGAGTTTGTTTATGGCTCATCTTACCCTGAAGCTTTCCTCCCAACCGGCCCCGTCTCAATGGGGAGCCAACGCGATTTTGTCTTTTACCGACAACAGCGCCACTATTCATATTGGTGAAGACCAGAGTTCCAATCTACGTATTATCAAAAAGGCCGCTCGCAGCCTAGAAGGGCTAGGTAACAAGGAAGTGCAGCTGGAAGGAGAGTGGGACATTGAACAACAATGGGCATTTGCCTGTAGCTACAGTTCGGTCAAAAAACCGGAAGGTATTCTTTGGTTGGATAACAACGATAAAGCTGAGCTGGACAAGCGCTTTAAAGCGTTGCTGTTTACCCGTGACATTATCAATCGGGCACCTGATGATATTCATCCGCAAAGTTTGGCCAGTGAGGTGATCAACTGGTTGAGCCAGATTGGTGGTGAGGCAATTAGCAGTAAAGTGATCAGCGGTGATGACCTGCAGAAACAGGGATGGACAGGCATTTATAATGTGGGAAAAGGTAGTGATCGCCCACCGTTGTTGCTGGAGCTGGATTTTAATCCGTCAGGTAAAGATGATGAACCGGTCAGCGCCGCGCTGGTAGGTAAAGGTATTACCTTCGACAGCGGTGGCTACAGCATCAAATCCAGTGAAGGTATGTTGACCATGAAATGCGACATGGGCGGGGCTGCCACCGTTGCTGGTGCATTGGGGTTGGCGATGATGCAAGGACTGGATAAACGAGTAAAACTGTTTTTGTGTTGTGCGGAAAATCTGATTAACGGTAATGCCTACAAGCTGGGCGATATTCTCACCTATAAAAACGGCACGACGGTTGAAATTGTTAATACCGATGCTGAGGGGCGTCTGGTATTGGCCGACGGGCTATTGGCCGCCTGTGCTAGCGGTGCGCCGCTGATTATTGATGCAGCCACGTTAACCGGTGCTGCGATGGTGGCTGTTGGCGGTGACTATAATGCGTTATTCGCTTTAGACAAAGAATTGCTGCAAAAAGTCTTGAAGATAGCGGAACAGGAAAATGAACCAGCGTGGCCTTTACCACTGGAATTGTGGCATCAGGAAAATTGCCCGTCGGCTTATGCGGATACGGCTAACAGCCGGGCACAAAAAGGTGGTGGTGCAGGTGGTGCCTCAAACGCAGCCGGTTTCCTGTCGCGATTTGTTGCCAATCAAGGCAAAGGCTGGGTACATTTTGATTTAGCGTCGGCCTTTAATAACAGTGCAACCAGTTATCTGCCGGCAGGAGCAACAGGTTTGGGAATTCGCACTATAGCCAGCACCTTGCTAAGTGTTGAATAGTCGATTTTTGGGGAAGCTGGTTTTCAGGAAATAACACAGATAATCGCTGCGACGCTGAGGACATCATGATTTGCTTAAATCAACCTCTGCGTCTCGGTGGTATGGTCAGTACTGATTAAATACCGCCTATGCGTTCGGCGAAGGTTTTGTAGCGCTCTACATCGTCCGAGTCAAATAATGGGCGTCCTTCATCATCTTTTTGCTTGGCAATGAGCAGGCTTTCCCGTTCAAGCCGCTCCACCCTGATATCTTGCACGCCAAGAAATTCTGCTACTTCACTTACCGTCATTAAACTCATTTTTACCCCATCCTTTGTTTTTTTATATTATAAAACTCGTTAAGCATTTCAGCAGTATAAACAAGATAATTAAATAACTGAAACTTAGATATTTTTTTACTAGAATAGCAGCATTAACTGCCCCTGACTGCTGAGAAGAATTTTATGGATACCTGGTCAGCCGCCATTATGTTATTTCTGATTATGGATCCGCTCGGTAATTTACCGATATTCATGTCGGTATTAAAAGTCATCGAACCTAAACGGCGTCGTATTGTATTAGCCAGAGAATTAATATTTTCTTTATTAATCATGGGTTTGTTTTTATTTAGTGGTCAATCCATGCTGGATTTTCTGAATGTTAGACAGGAAACTGTCAGTATCGCCGGCGGGATTATCTTATTTCTGATTGCTTTGCGGATGATTTTCCCGCAACCGGGTGGTGTGGCCGGACATCCTGTCGGTGAAGAACCCTTTCTGGTGCCGTTGGCCATTCCCATGGTGGCGGGCCCATCGATACTGGCGGCGTTAATATTGTTAGCTAACCAGGATCCTAATCGTATGGTGGACTGGAGCATTGCGTTATTTTCGGCCTGGTTGGTAACAGCGTCAATTTTAATGTTTTCTAATCTGTTTCACCGTATTCTGGGCGAACGCGGATTAACAGCGGTTGAAAGACTGATGGGGATGATTTTGGTAATGATTTCCATCCAGATGTTTCTTGACGGTGTGGTGGCTTATTGGGGACACGCAACATGACAAAAAAACTGAATATTTTTGCACAGGTAAGGGAATTATCCGGCTGGCAAGCAGTTGCGTTTGCAGCCACGTTAGTCGAACGCATGTTGCCCAATTACAACCTGTTCTGTGAAGCTTGTGATTTTGGCGATCCTGCCCAGTATCGCAAGACACTTAATTCTATCTGGGAATCCTTGGCCAGCCCTAAAAGCAAAATCAATTTTGCTGCCCAACTGGAGAAAATCGAAACGGCTATCCCGGATGCTGCAGATTTTGACGTTTATGGTGTCTATCCGGCTATCGATGTATGTATGTCAATGACCGCACTGATCTTACTGATCATGGACGATGATCCGCAAGGTGCGGTGGTGGTGAGTAAACTGTCGCAAGGTTCGGTGGAAGCGTTTGTCGAAGCTGCCGCAGCGGAAGAAATTGACGATACGCAAATTAAACAGCATCCGTTAATGCAATGGGAAATCAGTTTTCAGGCAGATTTGCTGGGCGTCCTTGCCAGTACCAGGCCCGATGCTGGATTGTTCAAGCAATTAAAAGCCATGGCGACTGAAGAAGGCATGTCAAATATCGGTATTGATATGCAAGAATTGTCACCAGACTAAAAAAACTTTCCCACTGTCACCCCTAACCAGCAGACCAGAATGATTAACATGGTAAAAAATACTGCTGCCGAGCCAAGATCTTTAGCCTGTTTGGATAACGGATGAATATCGGTACTGATGCGGTCAATTGCGGCTTCGATAGCACTGTTGATGCATTCAACTACCAGTAGCATCAGCAACGGAACAATCAGTACTACCAGCTCCAGTGGCTTTTGTGTGAGCAGGAATGCCACGGGAATCAACACCAGGCATAGCAGTAGTTCTTGCCGAAAAGCGGCTTCATGGCGATAAGCATAGCCAATACCGTCTACAGAACATTGTGTTGCTTTAACTATCCGGCCAATACCGGTTCCATTAGGTTTTTCCATCGACATAATTTTTATTCTTCTCGTACAAATAAACGATAACAAAATTGTTTGGTTTGGCGTTGTTTTACTAACTGCCAATCTGCTGGCAAAGGGTAAGCCGCATTGGCCAGTTCCGTCTCGATATAAATCAGCCCGCCTTTGGCTAACAAGTCGTATTCGGCAATTTTGCTCAGCAGAGGTTCAATTAACCCTTGATTAAACGGTGGATCGGCGAAAATCAAATCAAACTGCTGCTTAAATGTTGGTAGCACATCGTGAATATTTTTATTCAGTACCACAGCTTGAGGTTCGCTCAACGCCAGGGTTCGACAATTTTGCCTGATTGTCTGGCTGGCGGTTTTATCCAATTCAACAAATACGCTGCTGGCGGCATGACGCGATAATGCTTCAAAACCCAATCCGCCACTGCCGGCAAAAGCGTCCAGACAATGGCGACCGACGATATAAGGAGCCAGCCAGTTAAACAGGGTTTCTTTGGTTCTGTCCGTGGTGGGGCGTAGCCCCTCTACATCGAGTACCGGCAGTTTTCGTCCCCGCCATTGTCCGGCGATAATTCGGATACTTCCCTGAGTGCTGGATATTTTTTTGGCCTGTCGCTTCATTGAAATGTTATGATTATTCGGATTATGCATAGTGTACAGCTTCACCGTTGCCGGTACACATTCAATTGTTGGTAAGTGCGTACCTAATTATTGGTAAGGAACAGCGTTTTTATGTCGAAGTTATTCCCCTGGTTTAAAAAAGATAAACAAAATCAGGTTACACCTGTTAATGAGCAGCCTGAGCCGCCTGAGGCTGAAACGACTGAAGATATAGAACTTGACGGGGAAAACGAAACCGAGCATACACCTGAAGTAGCAGAATCTTCCGACGTTGTGGCCGAACCGCTTACAGAAACACCACCAGTCAATCCATCTGCCGAACCAGTCGGATTTTTTACCAAGCTGAAACAGAGTTTATCCAAAACCAGAGCCAATATCGGTAGTGGTTTTGTCAGTTTATTTACCGGTAAAAAAATTGATGATGAATTATTCGAAGAGCTGGAAACACAATTGTTGATGGCCGACGTGGGGATGGATACCACCCAGAAAATTATTCGCCAACTGACCGACAAAGCCAAATTGGGGCAGCTCAAGGATGGTGAGGCCTTGTATGGTTTGCTTAAACAGCAAATGTCGGATTTGTTAACCCCGGTTACCCAACCGCTGGATGTGAGCCTAAACCCGGGACCTTTTGTGATTTTAATGGTGGGTGTTAATGGTGTCGGCAAAACCACCACTATTGGCAAATTGGCCAAACAATATCAACAACAAGGCAAAAAAGTCATGCTGGCAGCCGGAGATACTTTCCGGGCTGCGGCGGTAGAACAACTTCAGGTGTGGGGCGAACGCAATAACATACCGGTGATCGCCCAGCAAACCGGATCTGACAGCGCGTCAGTATTATTTGATGCGTTGCAAGCGGCGCAAGCACGTAAAATAGACGTGTTGATTGCCGATACGGCAGGTCGTTTGCAAAATAAAGAACATCTAATGGAAGAATTGAAGAAAGTGGTACGGGTAATGAAAAAAGTAAACCCCGATGCACCCCACGAAGTCATGCTGACACTGGATGCCGGCACCGGACAAAATGCCATCAGCCAGACCAAACTTTTCAGTGAAGCAGTTGGCTTGACGGGGATAGCGCTGACCAAACTGGATGGTACTGCCAAAGGCGGAGTGATTTTTGCGATTGCCGATCAGTTTACTATTCCGATCCGTTATATTGGTGTCGGAGAAGGCATCGACGATTTGCGTCCGTTTGAAGGGCCGCAGTTTGTCGATGCGCTGTTTAGTCAGCAACAAGACTAAAAAGCCGATGAGAATGCCACAATTTTAATAATAACAACGGAAATTCAATAAGTTATGATTAAGTTTCAGCAAGTCAGCAAGACTTATCCGGGTGGACAGCAAGCGCTGCGTCAGGTGAGTTTTCATATCAAGCCCGGAGAAATGGCCTTTTTAACCGGTCATTCCGGCGCTGGTAAAAGCACCTTGCTGAAACTGATTAGTATTATGGAACGACCAACAGTAGGACAGGTGCTGATCAACGGACATGATCTGATGAGCATCAAGTCCCGACAAATCCCGTATATTCGCCGTGATATTGGCATGATATTTCAGAGCCATCAGTTATTAATGGATAAAACGGTGTTTGACAATGTGGCGTTGCCGCTGATTATTGAAGGTTATGCGCGACGTGAAATTACCCGCAGGGTCCATGCCGCGCTGGACATGGTAGGATTATTAAATAAAGCCAAGAACTCGCCCATCACCTTATCGGGTGGGGAGCAACAGCGTGTCGGTATTGCCCGCGCGGTGGTCAATAAACCGCCCTTATTGCTGGCCGATGAGCCAACCGGTAATCTGGATCCCAAGCTATCCATGGAGATTATTCAGCTCTTTGAAAATTTCAATCAGGCCGGAGTTTCTGTGTTAATTGCTACCCACGATTTAGGACTTATTGCCCGTATGCGCTATCGCACGCTTACGCTCAAGAACGGCCAAATGATTACCGATGGATTGACCGAAGACTGGCAGGAGGACGACGATGAGCTTACTGTTTAAAGAACGCCAGCACGGCGCTGAACAAAGCAAAATATCGCCACTGCAAAAAATACTGATGTTTTTTGTTGATCACTTGCGTCAGTCGCTGGCCAGCTTGGGCGAGTTGTGGCGCACGCCCGCAGCGTCATTGATGACTATTGGTGTACTGGGGCTGAGTATTACCTTGCCCACCACCCTTTACGTGTTGGTTAAAAACACCGAGCAAGTTAGTGCTGGCTGGGAACAGGCTGCGGAGATTTCATTGTTCTTGCGTAAAGATGTCTCTCAGGGAGATATCCAGCAAATGGTCAAACGGGTCAGCTTATGGCCTGAGGTAGAGAAACTGCTGCACATTCCCGCTGACAAGGCGTTGGATGAATTCAAGAAATTGTCCGGTTTTGGTGATGCGTTGCAATATCTGGACAGTAATCCGTTACCCGAGGTGCTACTCGTTACACCAACCGTCAAGCATGCTGGCCCCAAATCTGCTGCGAGATTGTTGCAAAAGTTGCGTGACGAGCGGGAAGTGGAAACCGGCAAGCTGGATATTGAATGGTTAACCCGTTTGCATGGGGTACTTGAACTGGCGCGTGAACTGGTGCTGCTCATTGCGCTGTTGCTGTTTATGGCAGTGGTGCTGATTATCGGCAACACCATACGCTTGAATATACTCAATAAACGTAGCGAAATTCTGGTAATGAAACTGGTTGGTGCAACAGACTCGTTTATTCAGCGCCCGTTTCTGTATACCGGCTTCTGGTTTGGTCTTAGCGGTGGGATATTGGCCTGGTTTGCGGTGATGCTGATCACCTGGTGGATGGGGGCCAGTATTGCCAATGTTACCGCGTTATATCAAAAGAATTTTGAACTCACCGGACTGGCTGGCTCAGAATTGTTAACCATGCTGGGTTTATCCATTTTTCTGGGGTTGGCCGGATCCGTTATCAGTGTTCACCGCCACGTGCGTGATATCGAGCCCAGTTAGTCCGATGCCATGCTACGCATGGCTCCACCCCAAATCAGCGCTTGATGATGAAAATCATGAATATCGTCAGTGTTGATTTGCAAGCTAATGGCTGCCTGTTGAACATTTTGCCAGTTGGCCGATTCCAGTGCTTTAACCAGATTGAGATAATTATTTAGCCTGCCTTCCATACCGCATAGTCCTTGTTTTAGCTCATCCGATATAGGTAACTTGTTGACCAGAACGGCCATTTCCTGATCCAGTAAAGCATCCAGCATCGATAGCAATCCTACCAGAAAACCCATGGGCGGGTTGTTAAATTCTCCTTTGCTATCAGCAATCAACTCACAAAACTTGGCGCGAACCAGTGACAGGTGGATCAGCTCAGGAGGTTTATTGTCGTTCAGGTTGGCGAGTGCCAGCAGGGCAATAAATTTCTTGATTTCGATTTGGCCCATATAATTCAGCGCGTGGCGCAACGAGGTGATTTTCTGGCGCTTGTTGACCATAGGATTATTGATAAAACGTAACAAGCGATATGACAAGCTGACATCTCGTTCGATGATACTGTTGATACGGGCAAAATCGAATTCTACCGAGGATGAGACGGCTAACAGTTCCACTACACCGAGTTTGGATGAAGGCAAGCTTTTGTTTTTTATCACCTGAGGACGGGTAAAAAAGTAGCCCTGAAACAGGTCAAAACCCAGTTGGTGGAAAAATTCGAATTCATCTTCGGTTTCCACTTTTTCTGCAACCAGCTTGACATTATAAGCTTTCAATTTGCCCATATTATCTTCAATGGTAAAGCGATCGCTTTCCCTGACATCAACTTTAATAATATCCACCAAAGGAATAAATACATCCCATTTAGGATCAAAGTTATAGTCATCCAGCGCCAGCTTGTAGCCCAGATTTTTTATTTGTTGGCAGGCATCCAGAATGGGTTGGGAAATATCAATATTCTCCAGTACTTCGACTACTACTGATTCGGGATCCAGGAAGGTAGGAAAACGGTAAAGCAGGGTGTCCTGAAAAAAATTGATAAAGGCCGGTTTACCGTTGGTAATTTCATCCAGGCCAAGATTCAGGTGGCTATTGGTTAATAATTTGGAGGTGGCCTCGTCGGGGGCAATGTCAGGGTAACAATTACTGGTTCCGTCGCGAAACAGCAGCTCATAGGCATAAACATGTTTTTTGCGATCAAAAATCGCTTGCCGAGCAACATAGGTGTACACGCAACCAGCCTCCATTTAAAAAACACAATCCCAAAAGTGGGTGACTTTTATATTACTCCAGTCTTTCGAGTTGAGCCTGAAAATCCCATACTCCCACTCGTTTCAACAAAATGGGCAAGCAGATTTATTTAGATGACTAAACTACACTATTTGCGCCTCAATTGAGAAATTTTCAGTTCTCAACAGTGCTGAATATGCTAGTTCGAAATAAAATATTACATTCTGTTGTGGGCTACCATATTGAAATTTAGATGGTTTGTCACCATTGGAACTTATCAGTGGGTATGTACACTAATAAATAGCGCGCTATTGGACGTTACAAGGCGTAAAAATAATGGCGAAGCCCATTACGCAATGATAGACTGCTTAGCAGAAATACTTTAAGGAGTACACAATGAGCACAAGCCTACAATCAATGGCATTAAGCGTTCCTCGTAGCTCCGGTAGCATCGAAGCCTATATCCAGGCAGCTGGCAGTATTGCCATGTTGAGTGCCGAAGAAGAACGTGAATTAGCTGAACGATTGCAACAAGATGGTGATCTGGAATCTGCACGTAAGCTGATCATGTCACATCTGCGTTTTGTAGTGCATATTGCCAAGTCATATTCCGGTTACGGTTTACCTCAGGCTGATTTAATTCAGGAAGGTAACATTGGTTTGATGAAAGCGGTGAAGCGTTTTGATCCCACAGTTGGCGTAAGGCTGGTGTCGTTCGCGGTACATTGGATTAAAGCCGAGATCCACGAATTTGTATTACGTAATTGGCGTATTGTTAAAGTGGCTACCACTAAAGCGCAACGTAAATTATTCTTTAATTTGCGCAAGGCGAAGAAGCGTCTTGGCTGGTTTACCCATGATGAAGTTGAAACCGTTGCTGAAGCTTTGGGAGTAAGCACCAAAGAAGTTCTGCAAATGGAAGCGCGTATGAGCAGCCAGGATCAGACCTTTGATTTATCGGCTGATGATGACGAAAGCGGTAATTTTGCGCCTGTTCAATATCTGGAAGATAAATCTGCCAGTGTTGAGTCACAGATTATTTCTGATGATTGGGATAGCAATGCCAGCGATCGTTTATATTCTGCGATTAAAACACTGGATGAGCGTAGCCAACATATTATCCAGACTCGTTGGTTAACCGATGACAAAACCACGCTGCAAGAGCTGGCTGATAAATATCAGGTCTCTGCCGAGCGGGTACGTCAGATTGAAAAGAACGCGATGAAAAAATTGCAATATGCTATGGCATAATCGCTAATGCATAGAATTGAAAAAGCCTTCTTCTGAAGGCTTTTTTGTATCTGCATACTCAGGAAACGGACTTTTCCGGAATAACCCAGTATTCTCCTTTAAACACACCAACCGGCACATCATCGTCGAAGATATCCACCTGCAATTTCACCGGACAACGTTTGCCTTTGGCCAGTAAATCAAATTTCTCTATCATTGATTCAATATTGCAGACGGCACGGGGACGAACCGTAATAGGCTTGGTGTATTTGATATCGCCTTCAGACAAAACAATATCGCCGCTGAGTTCTTTTTCCTTGAGATGCAAGTGGATCATGCCCCAGCCGGTCAGTACAGCTTGCGAATAAATACTACCGGCAAACATGGTGTTATGCGGATTCATGTTTTTCACCAGCGAAGATCGGGTTTCCAGGGTACGGCCACTGTACTGGAACAGTTTGATCCCCATCTGTTCGCTGATCGGAATAGCTTCGTGCCATAGTTTTTGCAATGCCTGGCACCATTTGGGATGGATCATGATGGCGTTGAGTTCGGTTAATTGCTTGATCATTAACTGACGAGTCAGACTACCCAGCTCGGTGGGGCTTTCTCCGGCGACCACATAACCGCAGCTTTTGAAAAAAGGCATGGACAGTTCACGGCTGTTGGTGACAATACGTTCCACTCCCTCGTGTCTGGCGACTCCTTCCAGCGCCGAGACAATCAATTTCCCCAAACCTTTGCCTTGTTGATCGTTCGATACGGCGATATGGCGCATTTGCGCCTCTTCAGAGGTATTAAAGTGCAGGCGTCCAATTGCCAGTACTTGTTTATCCGGGCCGACAATCATCCGGTGATGACTGACCTGCTCGTATTCATCCTTTTCAGAACCGAGAGGATAATTCCACGGCTTGCGCAGCATTTGCCAGCGAAAAGTAAAATACTTCTCAAAGTCTTCATCAGTTTCTGGTGTCACGACTCTATACATATATTCACTTATTTCTCAGTTAGAAAAGTTACTATTCCGATCCCGGACGGATAACCTTATAGTGTTCTGCATCGATTAGGAAGATGATTTATAACAGTGGTATTCGATCTAAAACAAGACCTGGTGAACCAATCACTGTTGTACCTGAATCAGTCAGCGGGCTTGCAAGCCTTGTCTGTTCTGCAAAATGAACATTATTGCTGGCTGGAAATAAATAATACGGTACATAGTGTTATGTGTCGCAGCAACCCCGCTCAATTGATTTTGCCGCATTTACATCCGATGATGCTAGCCCTGTACTTTGCGCCTCAAGCAAAAAATGCACTGGAGTTGGGACTAGGAGGCGGGGCTATACAGCGTTATCTCGCGCAGCATTCACGCATTGAGCTGACCAGCGTGGAACTGCGCACAGATGTTATCGCCAGTTTCGAGCGCTACTTTAATCCAGCCCGTCTGGGGGCCAAAATTATTCAGATTGATGCCCAACAATATTTACCGCAGTCTGGTAAGACCGATCTATTGTTTGTAGATCTGTTTGACCATCAGCATTGCCCCGCATTTTTATTCGAGCCTGATTTCTACCATAAATGTCATCTGGCCCTGTCGTCACAGGGCATATTGATTGTGAATCTGTTACCTGTTAGCGAGTTTCAGGTCGAACAGGTCACCCATTTATTACGTCAGCAATTCGGTCAACAAACCCTATGTTTTTCAGTGCCCGGATACATTAATCGGGTCCTGATGGTGTCCGAGCAGCCTTTACCGGCCATATCTTTTGATGCTGATTTTTTTGACTTTGTACAGCGCAGCCAGATTGATCTGAATTTGTTTGTATTAGACAGTTAACGAAAACGTGACTGGCCCATCATTAATCAGCTCGACCTGCATATCAGCACCAAACAGGCCGGTTTGACAATAGACACCTGCGCTACGGGCTTGCTGAATAAAATGCTCGTACAATTTCTCGCTGGTCGGAGGGGCGGCTGCACTGGAAAAGCTGGGTCTGTTACCCTTACGTGTATCCGCCACCAGAGTAAATTGTGACACCACCAGTAACTGGCCTTGTATTTGTTGCAAGTTAAGATTCATTTTGTCGTCGCTATCGCTAAAAATTCGATAGTTTAATACTCGTTGACACAGGCGCTGTGCCTTCGCTTCGTTATCTTCTTTTTCTATCCCCAGCAGCAGTAAAATGCCCTGACCAATTTCTCCTACACATTCACCGACAACCTCTACCCGTGCCTGTTTTACCCGCTGCAATAATCCGATCATTATGACTCCAACAACTCAATTTATTGGGCTAATTTACCACCGACGGCCTGAATTGGGGAGGGACTAGTTTGTTGGGTTACCCAGGCGACAATGCCTTTTTGTGTGGCGGGACTGGACAAAGTCGGCCAGTTTGCTGATTGTTGTTGAATATCATTCTGATTGAGCAGGGTAAAACTGTTGTAACCTAGCACCACAAAGTCGTGGATTAATATTTTATCCTGATTTTCGCCAGCCAGTATCCGCTCCTGAAGATTAAAACCTATTACCGCGATATGTCCCTGATAGCGAGTCTGTCGGTCAGACTCGGGATAAAAACGTAGCGTGACATCTTTATCTCCAGCAACCAATTCCAGTTTGCCGGGGCGATTGTTGGCAAGGGGTAATTTCTTGGTACCGAAATAACCCCGCCATTCCTGACCATTTAATACGAATCCGGGAGTATATACGCCTTGTACATTTCCCTTTCGGGCATAATCGCGTTGTCGCTGGCTAAAATCCTTGTTCGAATACCGATCATGCCAGCCTAGTTCGTCCCAGTAATCCACATGAAACGCGACAGGAATAATGCTGTTCCATAACTTGTCATTTTGTTTATACAGCGACAGATAATGTTCGGCAGCAGGACAGCTGCTGCATCCTTGTGAGGTATATAGTTCTAACAAGTTAACTTGATTGACGGGACTGGAAAAAATTTGCTCATTTGCACCGCAGTGACAGGTAAAGATTAAGCATAACAACAGCAGTAAACGCATAAAATAGACTCACTATGTCAACATTACTCACACAGACCGGTAGTTAAGCCGATATGGCTCATTAAAAGATTGTCAGGCTGGTGGTTTACGCAGAAATCTGGCCATGGCGTCAGTGGCTTTGCAAAATGCGCTGGCAATCAATTCGTGGCTACCGCTATGTGGTGCGTTTGGCACAATACAGAGTTCGCTATTCAACCAGGCGTTATGCAAACTCTGGGCGGCTTCCAGTTTACATACCATATCGTAACGGCCATGCACGATAATGCCCGGAACCTCTCCCATTTTATCCACGTTATCCAGGATCTGGTTTTCGGCGATAAAACATTGATTGAGCATATAGTGACACTCCAGTACCGCCAGACTAAGTTGAGTATGCAGATTGTCATCTTGCTGTTCGGTATGGATAAAATGCAGGTGAGCGATATGCGCTTCCCAACCTGTCCAGAGTTTCGCTGCAGCAAGACGGCTAATTTCGTTGTCACTGGTAAGTTGCTGATGGAAGTGCTGGAGAACAGCCTGTGAAGAATCGCTTCTTTCGAGCTCGCTGACAAACTGCTGGTAATGGTCAGGAAATATTTGTGCGGCCCCTCCATCAGGAGCCAGAAACCAGTCAATATCTTCGGCCCGGGCCAGGAAGACGCCACGTAATACCATACCCAGCACCCTATCAGGAAATTGCATGCCATACAGCAGTGCCAGAGTGGTTCCCCAGGAGCCGCCACACACCAGCCATTTATCGATACCAAGATGTTGTCGGAGCGTTTCCATATCATCTATCAGTGCCTGGGTATGGTTATCCTTCAGTTCCAGAAAAGGGCGCGACTGTCCACAACCACGCTGATCCATATTGATAATGCGGTAGAGCTCGGGATTAAATAAACGTCGTGCAAATGGCGCAATACCGCCACCAGGGCCCCCATGCAGATAGATGACAGGTATGCCTTGCGGGTTGCCTGATTCCTCAGCGTGAAGGCTATGCAATTTGCACACATTGAGTTCAAAGCTATTAAAGGGCAGGATTGGCGGGTAAACTTTCAACATCCGGCAAACCTTAGATTGAGTAAAATAATAAATTCCATTAACTTGTAGTGTAACGGCTCAAGATGAGTGTGTATTTAAAGATAGCTTGAATATCTATATTGAAGGAGACATTTATGGCAGGGCAAGGTTCAGGTGGTAACGTATTGGCAGCACTGTGTAATATTTTTATTCCCGGTTTGGGACAGCTATTACAGGGTAGAATTTTAGCGGCGATATTGTTTTTTGTGTTTTGGTGTATTTCCTGGGCGCTGGTCTGGGTACTCATCGGTTGGGTCATACTGCCGATAGTCTATATCTGGTGCATTATTGACGCAGCCAAATATCGGGGCCCACCGCTATGAAAAAGCTGATCCTGCCATTGTTGATATTAGTTACAGGTTGCCAGTCAGCCTATTATGCAGCGATGGAAAAAGTAGGCATAGAAAAGCGCGATATTCTGGTAGATAGAGTCGAGGAAGCCAAAGATGCGCAGCAGGATGCCCAACAGCAATTTAGTTCGGCGCTGGAACAATTCAGTGATTTGATTCAATTTGACGGCGGTGAACTGCAAGAGGTGTACAACAAGCTCAAGGATGAGTATGAAGCCAGTGAGGAGTCAGCACTCAGGGTCAGTTCGCGTATCGATAAGGTTGAAAGCGTAGCCGAGGCATTATTTGATGAATGGCAGGATGAACTGGAAAAATATAGCAACGAGAATTTACGCCGAGATAGCCAACGTAAACTGAAAGATACCGAACGTCGTTATAGCAGTTTAGTTAAATCCCTGCGCAAGGCTGAAAGCAAAATGGCCCCGGTATTGTCTGCACTGCAAGATAATGTTCTGTATCTTAAGCATAATTTGAATGCTGCTGCAGTAGGCGCGTTACAAGGAGAGTTCGGCAATATCAAACGGGATGTGGATCAACTGATCAAGGAAATGAATGCCGCTATCGCCCAGTCCAACGAGTTTATCAGCAATATGAAGGGTGGTTAGCCGTATTTTGTATTGCATCCTGAGCTCAAGCTAGAAGTTACATAATGGATACGAGCATTTTGATGCAGCCCTTATTCGTTGTTGTGCTGTTAACCTTAGGGGCAGGGCTGGCAATGCCGTTGGGGGCGTTGCTGGCAAGGTTTGAGAATATACGCTCTGACTGGCTGGAGCAGGAGTTCAGGCATAGTGTCGTTGCCTTCGGCGGAGGCGCATTGTTGTCTGCCGTGGCACTGGTGCTGGTACCTGAAGGTATTGCCCATCTTTCCCCCTCTGTTGCAGCAAGTTGCCTGATTTTGGGCGGCGTCGCCTTTATGGGGCTGGATATATTGCTGGCCCGGCTAAAAACCTCCGGTAGCCAGTTGGCCGCCATGTTAAGTGACTTTATCCCTGAATCGATGGCATTGGGCGCCGCAATAGCCATAGGTAACGACAGCGCGTACTTGCTGGCAGGTTTGATTGCATTACAAAATCTGCCCGAAGGATTTAACGCTTTTCGGGAAATTGAGCAAAGCGCAAACCTGTCGAGCAGAAAAATAGTAACCATTTTTACCTTGATGGCGCTGCTCGGGCCATTAGCCGGAATCAGTGGCTATTTGTGGTTGTCTGATTACCCGGCAATCACCGGTATTGTGATGTTAATTGCTGCAGGAGGCATTTTGTACTCGGTATTCGAGGATATTGCTCCGCAGGCCAGACTGGAAAAACATCGTGCCCCGCCTATCGGAGCGGTACTGGGATTTGTGCTGGGTGTGATGGGGTATATGTATACCTGAATGTATGCGGTTAAAACTCGGTCAGCAGCGCTAGCAAACGGTTTTATCTTGTTATACGGATTGGTATTAATCGGTATCAGAAAACTTTTCGACCTGAACGGTAAATTCAGCCCCGACCAGTACTACAATCCAGCTCAGGTAAATCCATAGAAAAAGAATAGGGATGCTGGCCATGGCGCCATAGATAACCTGATACGAAGGAAAACTGCTTATATAAAATGCAAAACCTTTTTTGGATAGCTCGAACAGCATAGCTGCCACCACCGCACCACTAAAAGCATGTTTGGCGTTAACCCGTTTATTGGGTACTACCATATACAGAATAAAAAAGGCCCCAATCGACGTGACGTAAGGCACTAGTTTCAGCGAGAACGTGGTAATGTCTGACGTATAGCCATCGGCAAAACTCGCCAGCCCCACTAGATAGGAACTGATGGCAATACCTGTTCCCATTAACATAGGCCCTAGAGTTAGTACCATCCAGTATATGGCGAAAGTAAAAATAGGACGTCGTACGCTAGGGGTGCGCCAGATATGATTGAGGGTTTTATCCACATTGGATATTAGCAATAACGCCACCACCACCAGTGACAAAATACCCACTGCGCCCATCTGTGACGCATTACCGGCAAATTGATTCACGTATTTTTGTACTACACCACCAGCGTGTGGCACAAAATTGCTGAAGATAAAGGATTCCATCTCGCCGCGAACTTCGGAAAAGGCCGGAAAAGCCTGCAATATAGTGAAAAACACCATAATAAAAGGCACCAGCGACAGCAGGGAAACGTAAGCGAGATGACCAGCCGATACCGTTATGCGATCATCTTTGCAACCTCGTATAAAGGCTTTGGCAAACGACATCAGTTGCGGACTTTGCTGCCGCCACCACTTAACGATTTTGTTGTCACTCAAATTATGTACTCCAGCCAAACGGCCGGTAATACGTTACCGGCGAGATTATTCTGAGCGTAAGCCTAACATATGGCAAATAGCATAACTTAATTCGCTGCGATTCAGGGTGTAAAAATGGAAATCACGTACCCCTTCTTTAGCCAGAATTTTGACCATATCCATCGAGATGCTGGCACCTAGCAAATTGCGGGTGGTTTGATCATCGTCTGCCAGCCCGTTATACATTTTATGCAGCCAGTCAGGCACGTGAACATTGGTCATACCGGCAAATCGCACCAGGGTTTTATAATTGGTAACCGGCAAAATACCGGGCACGATATCCACATCAATTCCTGCTGCTGCAGCGCGATCCCGGAAACGTAGAAACACTTCTGCGTCAAAGAAAAACTGGGTAATGGCCTGGTTAGCGCCAGCCTCGGCCTTACGCTTGAGGTTGAGCAGATCAAACTGGCTATTGGGGGCATCGGGATGTACTTCAGGATAAGCGGCTACCGCAATATCAAAATCCGCCACGTCTTTGAGCAATCCGACCAAATCGCTGGCATACATTTCGGTTTTATCCATTCCCGCAGGTAAATCTCCGCGTAATGCGACAATACGGCGAATACCGTTATCCCAGTAATCTTGGGCAATCTCTTTCAGCTCATCACGCGTGGCGTCAACACAGGTCAAATGCGGTGCGGCACTGATACCGGTCTGGGTTTGGATCCGCTTGACGACTTCGTGAGTCCTGTCCCGTTCACCACTATTGGCACCATAAGTCACCGACATGTAGGCCGGTTTTAATGGTGCCAGACGTTCTACCGATTTCCACAGTGTCTGTTCCATCTGCTCGCTATTCGGCGGGAAAAACTCAAACGACACATTGATGTCTTTTAACTGCGATAATGACTGGTTCAGGGCATCGATACCCCGTGCGTAAGACACCATTTAGGCTTCCTTAATTTTGTTTAAAGCGTTGAGTAAATCGGTGACCAGATCATCACCATATTCTACACCGGCAGAAATTCTGAGCAGGGTGTTGCTGATCCCTGCGGTTCTTTGGGATTGCTCATCCATTGCCCTGTGCGTCATGGTTGACGGATAGCAAATTAGGCTCTCTGTGCCTCCCAGTGATTCGGCAATGGAAAACAGGCTGATATTGTTGAGCAAGGTTGCCACTTCATCAACGCCACCCTTTAGTTCAAAGCTGAGCATGCCACCAAAGCCTTTTTGCTGCTTTTTGGCGATGCTGTGTCCGGGATGATCGGTCAGGCCGGGATAATAAACTTTCGCCACTGCCGGGTGGGCAACAAGCGCATCAACCAGTTGTTGCGCGTTTTGCTGATGCACCGCCATTCTGGCCGATAACGTGCGAATACCGCGCAGGATCATATAGTTATTTAATGCAGAGCAGTCGGTTAATCCCAGGCAATTGGCCCACCAGCCTAGATGCTCGGCGACCTCGGCATCGGCACATACCACTACACCACCTAATGCATCGCTATGGCCATTGATATATTTGGTGCAGGAATGCACCACAAAGTCAGCTCCCAGGGTCAGCGGCTGTTGCAATATAGGTGACAAAAAGGTGTTATCCACCGTTACTTTAGTACCTTGCTGTTTGGCAACGTTGCAAATGGCTTCAATATCCACCAGACGCAATAACGGGTTACTGGGGGTTTCCAGCCAGATCATTGCCGGTTTCGCTGCCAGCGCTTGTTCCAGCTCGGCAGGATTGGTTTGATCTACCACTTTTAGAATAAAATGACCTTTATTGGCCAGCGCCTTAAACAAACGTAAGCTGCCACCATAGCTGTCATGCGGTACCACCAAGGTATCGCCTTGCTCCAGTAGCTGCATTAACAAGGTAATGGCGGCCAGTCCGCAGTTGGTGACGATTGCGCCTGCGCCTTGCTCCATATCTGCCAGGGTTTTTTCAAGCAGTTTGGTGTTCGGGTTACCCGAGCGAGCATAGTCAAATTGCCCAGGCTCGCGAAAGTCTTCAAAGGCAAAGTTGCTGGTCATATAAATAGGAGGAACCACAGCACCATAAACCGGATCGGTTTCAATTCCGCTGCGTACCGCTACTGTCTGACTGTTGAGTTTTGACATGTTAAACCCTGTTTGGACGTTTAGACGTCCAAATGTAAAGAAAGAAGACCAAGCCGTCAAGATGTTTAGACATCTAAGTGACTAACCGTTAGAATTTCGTGGCAGAATAATAATAATTTAATAATTGTGGATATAGCTTGTTTGGCTATATACCAGCGCAGTTATTTATTAATAATCGAGAGTAGACCCGATATGGCTAAATGGAATGGCAATTATATTCATCCCTATGCAGAGCACGGTAAAAAAAGTGAACTGGTAAAAAAAGTCACTGTTTCTATTCCACTCAAAGTATTGAAAGTCCTGACTGACGAACGTACCCGTCGGCAAGTTAATAATTTACGTCATGCGACCAATTCAGAGCTACTGTGTGAAGCCTTTTTGCACGCCTTTACCGATCAGCCGTTACCTAATGACGATGATTTGCGCAAAGACAATGAGCATCGCATTCCGCTCGAAGCGCGCAAAATTATGCAGCAGATGGGTATCGAGATTGACGAGGATGAATTGATCTAAACACCGGACTGCCGCGCTCAACGGCAGTCGGTTAATGTTTGATTACAGTTCTGGTGGCTTGCGATGTTGAGTGGCTTGCTCAAATCCGTAAGCTGCTTCTATCAAGGTTCCTTCCGACAGCATCCCGGCAAAAAATGATAACCCCACAGGTAAACCATGCACTTGTCCCATTGGCACCGTAACATGCGGATAACCGGAAATGGCTGCAGGCGATGAAGCCGCGCCGGTATAGTGATCGCCATTGATCCAGTCGGTTTTCCAGGCGGGCTGATTACTGGGCGCAATCAGTAAATCCAGATCGTGCTTTTGTAGTGCCGCATCAATGCCTTGTGAACCGGTCAGCCTTTTGGCTTTAGCCAGCGAATCTTTGTATAACTTGTCGCTTAACGGGCCTTTATCCTGTGCCTGCAGGAAAATTTCCTGTCGGAAGAAAGGCATTTCCTGCTGTTGATGTTGATTATTAAAATCGATCAACGCCTGTAATGATTTGGGTAAATTCTCGGCTGTGGTGGATAAATACTGGTTTAAATCGGTTTTGAATTCGTATAACAACACTTCATACTCTGCCGCGCCCCATTCGCTGCTATCGCCGAGTTTAACCTCATCCACTATGATGGCACCTTGCTGTTTCAATACTTCTACAGCCTGCTCGAAAAGATCGTCTACATCCGGTTGATAACCCATTAACTGGCGAACAATACCAATCCGTTTGCCTTTTAAGCCATCCAGTTTTAAATGGCTGGTAAAATCGACATCAATCTTTTGTGCTTGTTTATCCTTAGAATCAACCCCGACCATACTGGCCAGCAGATAAACCGCATCTTCAACCGTTCGGGCCATCGGGCCGGCGGTATCCTGGCTGTGGGCGATGGGAATAATACCGCTGCGGCTCACTGTTCCCAGGCTAGGCTTGATTCCCACAATACCGTTTAACGATGAAGGACAAGTGACCGAGCCATCGGTTTCTGTACCTACTGCCAACAGCGTCAGGTTAGCCGCCACCGCAACACCGGAACCGGAACTGGAACCACAGGGACTGCGGGTCGGATCATAAGGATTTTTGGTTTGCCCATATAAACCACTCCAGCCGCTGGATGAATGACTGGAGCGGAAATTGGCCCACTCACTTAAATTGGTTTTACCCAGAATAATCGCCCCGGCCTTGCGTAACTGTTTAACAACAAAGGCATCCTCAGCCGGGTAATTATTTTTTAACGCTAGTGAACCTGCCGTATTAGCCATGCCGTCCGCAGTATCAATGTTGTCCTTGAGCAATACCGGAATGCCATGTAATGGACCTCGAACAATATTATTTTGCCTTTCTTTATCCAGTTGTTTGGCTTGCGCCAGTGCATTATCGTTAAGCTGCACCACTGAATTAAGTCGTACGCCATTTTGATCAAGGGAATCAATTCGGTCCAGATAAAAACTGACTAGTTGCTGGCTGGTGAGATCGCCGGATTTAAATAACTGTTGCGCTTGCTTAATGGACAGTTCTTCCAGTGCAGGAGCAGCCAAAATAACCGGGCTGAGAAATAAAATAATGATATTGAACAAGATTTTCATGGTGCTTATCCTTATTATTTTAATTTAGAGCAACACGCCCTAGTTATACCGCCATTATTTGGTGACTGTCCAACCCAATAACTCAGGTTTAATGCATGGATGTAAATATTCATATACGTCAACCCAGAGTCGACGAAGCGCAAATGCTAACGACGCTGGTACTGCGATCAAAAGCGTATTGGGGCTATTCGACTGATTTTATGCAACGCTGTGTCGACGAGCTGTGCATCAGTGAAGATTCATTGCAAAACCCGAACGAACACCATTTTGTCGCGCAAGTCGGCAACAGGCTGGTCGGTTATTGCCGACTGGTAGCTGTTTCTGCAACCGAGGGCGATCTGGAAGCCTTGTTTGTGGCTCCTGAAAGCATCGGCTGTGGCGTGGGACGCCAGCTTTTCCTGAACACAAAACAGGTCGCGATTTCACTCGGATTGAAGACCCTGACTATCCAGAGCGATCCTAATGCAGCCGAGTTCTATTGTTCGATGGGAGCCGTGCATATTGGTGAGCAGCCATCGGGTAGTATCCCTGGCCGATCACTACCGCTGTTTATTGTTGATCTTTACCAGTAACAAACTCCGCCGGATTTAAATTGCTGAAAAAATATTGCACATAATAATTTGCATATTTCGATTACAGGTGTAATCTATCTATGTTGACTACGTTTGTAATCATTAAGGAATGTACTTATGACAGAAATTAGCCGGGCGGAATTTGATGTGCTTAATGCGTTGTGGGAAGGCTATCCTGCATCCGCAAACGACATTATCGAACGTCTGAATAAACAAAAAGATTGGCATGATAAAACGGTTAAAACCTTACTTAGCCGTTTGGTAAAAAAACAGGCAATTAAGTTTGAGAGTAAGGATAGACGTTACTGGTACTCGCCACTTATTGAGCGTGAATCTTATGTGGTTAACGAAAGCAAAAGTTTGATTTCACGCTTGTTCGAAGGTCGTGTAGCCCCCCTGGTCGCCGGGTTCGCCAATGATGATGCCTTATCCCGCCAGGATATTAATGAGTTAAAAGCATTGATTGAAAAATGGGAGAAAGACAATGGCTAGCTGGGTTATCTCACAACAACTGGCATTGAGTATGGTTTTGCTGGTGTTGGTAATTATAGAGCGCTCATCACGGCAGACCTTATCGCCTTCACAGTTATATGCTTTATGGCTAATGGTGCCGTTAATTTTACTGGTCAATAACTTGCCAACAGACATTTTGCCGGTTAATCAGAGCTATATTCCCCAATATGTGGTCAGCATGGCGGCTGGCAAAGAAATTAACTCGTTGAGTATTGGTTGGCATGCTGTTTGGGGTGTTGGCGCATGTTTAATTGCCGTGATAGGTATTTATGCCCAACGCGGCTTAAACAAGGCAACAGCAGAATTCCGCCTGATCAGGCATTTGCCCATTGAGATACCCAAACAAATAGAAGTGCGTCTGTGTGAGCAGATAGGCGGCCCATTATTAAGTGGTTTGTGGCGGCCAGTGTTATTTTTGCCACAGGATTTTTTCAGCCAATACAGCCCGCAACAGCAACATATGATGATTCAGCACGAGCTGGTGCACTATCAACGCAAAGATAACTGGTTCAATTTGCTAGCCGTCACATTGCTTGCCCTGTTCTGGTTTAATCCGCTGAGCTGGCTGGCCTACCGTTCATTTAAACGTAATCAGGAAACCGCCTGTGATGCAGTCGTACTGGAAAATGCATCACAACAGGAAAAAGTGTTGTACAGCAAAACCCTAGTGCAGTGCGCCGAGCACACGCTACATGTATTACCTGTTTATTCACCCTATGGAGAGAAAACCACTATGTTCAAACGTATACAATTAATACAACGTAAAACTGAGAAGCGTCCCCTACTTACTGCCGCTGTATTGGGTCTTTTCGCTGCCATTTTTGCTAGCGTAACGCTTGCTAGCAATGATTTTAGTCAGCAAAAGGTTGAGGGATTAATAGCTGCAATGCCAGTAAAACGCATTGAACCTTTGTATCCGCCTGAAGCTATCGAGCAAAAGTTAAATGGCTCTGTGGTTTTGCGCTTTGATATTGAAGCCGATGGCAGCACCAGTAATATTGAGATTGTTAAATCACAACCAGAGAACACCTTTGATAAGAACTCTATTGCAGCGCTAAAGCAGTGGATCTATAAACCTCGGATTGTAGGTGGTGTAGCTCAAAAGCAAAGTGGCTTATTGGTGCAATTGGACTATCTATTGGATCCTGAGCAACCGGCACGCCCTTCAATGATTGAAACCATTAAAGTCAGTCAAACCACCTCTCATTAAGACCCTTTGTGTCCCACACCTTTCTGGCCTGGTTAGCAGATAGGTGTGGTTTCCTTTTTCAGGTACAGGGCGAATTACCGATTACCCCATGTGGAATTGCGTTCAGATAAGGGTGCCAGTTTGTTAGTGGGCAGAGTATTTAAAAATTAAAGTTTCGGTGTGTTTCAAATGACTAATTTGGCTGAAGGGCCACGATAATCATTCCGTTCGATTAACTGCACAACCATTCAAGAATAATTTAACCGCGCGGCTAACAAAGTTTTGCTTCTCTACGTTGGTTAATTTGACCTCATCGCCGAATACGCAGCGCATATGGTAGTTACCCTTAAACATGCTCATGAGCTGCTGAGCACCAATGTAACAATCATCCAGCTGCAGGTAGTTTTTATCTACCAAACTTTGCAGATAGTCAGCAACAAATCGCATATTGCGCTCCGGGGCCGTTTTTAAAAAGATTTCACGCAGTTGAGGATACCGTGCAGATTCGGAAATTAATAAACGGTGAATAGCACCAACTTTGGGTGAGGTAAGTAAATCCAGAAAACTCATACCCATACTGGTCAGCACCTGTTCCGGGTCTTTGGCTTCAATACATGGTACTGACAGTTTTTCGATCATCTGGCCAGAAGTGCGTTCAATAACTGCCTGAAATAACCCCTCCTTATTTCCAAACAAACGGTACAAAGTGGCAAGTGAGCCACCAGCAATGGACATTATTTCCTGTAAGCTGGCTGCTTCAAATCCGTTCTGGCAGAAAATTTCAGTGGCAGCATCCAATATCTTGTCCCGTCTTAACAGGCCTTTCTCGCGCGGCGTGTAATCCGGATCACAACTTGCCAATGGAATATTGTCGTCACTCATTAATATTTACTACCTATCATTTGATTTCATGATGTTACCAAAAATGTTAGAGGCTGTTTATTTATTATTGGCACTTGAAATAAAGTGTAGTGTAATATACATTACACCTTGTCAGATTGCTATATCCTTGTTCGGAACCTATCCATGAAATCAGTCATTAAAAAAGCCGTTATCGGCATTATTGTTGTAATTCTGCTGTTTTTTGCCGCACGTGCTGGTCTGGAGTGGTACCAGCATGGTCGTTTCACCGAAGAAACCGATAATGCCTACATTAAAGCGGATACCGTGGCGATACGTCCGGAAATCTCCGGTCGCATCGAAACGGTAGCTGTACAGGAAAATCAGCGAGTGCAAAAAGGCCAGTTGTTAGTCCAGATAGATGCAGGTGATTATCATGCCAAAGTCATGCAGGCTAACGCCCAACTGGCGGTAAGTCGTGCGGCGCTGGATGATGCCGATGCACAGTTTCTGTTACAGGATAAAAAATTGGATGAAGCCAGTGCCAATATTGATGCAGCGCGTGCTGAACTGCACCGTTCAGAACTGGAATTAAAGCGCTTTAAAGTACTGGAAAGCCAGTCGTTTGATTCCAAGCAACAACTCCAGAATGCCGAAGCTGCGGTAGATGTGGCCAAGGCCAAAGTAGCCCAGGCAGAAGCGGCAAAAGCGGCTGCTACCCAAATGCTTAAAGTACTGGAAGCCAAACGCAGCAGTGCCGATGCACAAATTGCAGTGGTGCAATCCGAACTGGAATACGCACAAAATCAGTTGGCCAAGACTTCTATCGTGGCACCCAGTGACGGCATTATCGGTAATTTGGGCGCCCGCGTGGGCAGTTCCGCCCAACCGACTATGACCTTATTGTATCTGGTGCCACTGCCTAATATTTATGTAATTGCCAATTATAAAGAAACCCAGATTGCGCATATGACGATTGGCCAGTCAGTCAGTTTGAGTGTGGATGCCCAGCCGGATATATCCTTTACCGGTGTAGTGGAATCCTTGGCACCGTCAACCGGCACTGAATTCAGTCTGTTGCCGGCGGACAACGCAACCGGTAATTTTAATAAAATTGTTCAGCGTGTGCCGGTACGAATTCGAGTCACCGGCCCCAGCAATGCCTTACCTTTATTGCGTCCGGGTCTATCGGTGGTGCCATCAGTGGATACCCAGAGTTTTAGTCAGCAAGTGTCTTATCTGGATAAACCGGCTACTGATACTACTGCGTTTGCCGCACACTAAGCCGGAATTGCAGCAATGACCGATAAAAACGATCTGCCGCCGATATCGCATCGCATCGGCTTTATTGCGGCGATGGTAGGTATGTTTATGGCGATCCTGGATATCCAGATTGTCGCCAGTTCGTTAAATGAAATTCAGGCCGGTGTATCAGCTACCCCGGATGAAATATCCTGGGTGCAAACGGCTTATCTGATTGCTGAAGTGATTATGATCCCGCTATCGGGCATGCTTACTCGCTGGTTATCGACTCGCCTGACATTTGTGTTGAGTTGTTCGGCTTTTACCCTGGCCAGCGTTGGTTGTGCGATGGCACAAACCATTGATCAGCTTATCGTGCTGCGGGCTATTCAGGGGTTTGTCGGTGGGGCGATGATACCTATTGCCTATGCGCTGGGATTCCGTTTGTTTCCACCCCGTATGATGGGGCTGATTCAGGCCATTATCGGTATGATTGCCACCACGGCTCCCTCTATCGGACCAACGCTAGGCGGTTTTATTACCCAGACAACCAGCTGGCACTGGCTGTTTTTGATGAATGTGATCCCGGGGATCATCGCCAGTGTGGTGGTGTGGTTTAACCTGCATATTGACGAGCCGGATTTCAGCCTGTTCAAAAAAATCGACTTTACCGGCTTGTTGTTTCTGGCGCTGTTCTTGGGCCCACTGGAATTTGTGCTGGAAGAAGGTCCGGGCGAAGACTGGTTTGCCAGCAGCGAGATTATCTGGTTCTCATTATTAAGTGCCTGCAGCGCCGTGGCCTTTTTCTGGCGGGCATTAACGGTGGACTTCCCTATTGTTGATTTGAAGGTGTTTAAAGATCGCAATTTTGCTCTGGGGACTATTCTCGGCTTTATTATTGGTATCGCCCTGTATGGACTGGTGTATTTGATGCCAATGTATTTTGGCACTGTGCGTATGTTTAACAGTTTGCAGATTGGCGAGATCATGTTTATTACCGGCGCCACCATGTTCTTTACCGCGCCGGTGGTGGGGCGTTTGTCGGATAAAGTCGATGTACGCTATATGCTGACCTTTGGACTGTTCCTGGTGGGATTGGGCGCCATTATGAATTCAACCCTGACAACAGAGGCTGGCTACGACGAATTTTTCTGGCCGCAAATTGTGCGCGGAATTGGTTTGTTAATGTGTATTTTAACGGCGACCCGGCTGGCGATGGGCACCTTGCCAGCCCACGAAATCAGCAATGCCGCAGGATTGTTTAATGTCATGCGTAACCTGGGTGGAGCCGTAGGGCTGGCGACCATGGATACCATTCGCGATGTTCGCTTCGATTATCACTGGACCCAGCTTATTCATGCTATTGATACCACTCGCGATGTGGTGGTGCAGCAGCTGTATCAATCGCAAATGCAATTAACCGGTATGGTTAACGATCCTGCCGCTGCGGCGATTAAACAAATGGCGCAACGGGTGATGGCACAAGCTCGGGTGCTGTCGTTTAACGATTTGTTTTTAATTTTGGGAGTGCTGTATCTCTGCGCAGTGCCACTGATGATTTTTATGCGTAAACCCGCGCCAGCCAAGGGGCCGGTCGCGGAACACTAATACTGGTGTAAGTTTTATGTAAATTATTATTTTAGAAAGGAATTTATAGCCAAATATTGAGTCAGACTTTTTACGTTAAGTATGCACTTCTCCCTTTACTAGCGTGGCGGTTTCAATACCGCATTTTCTCCCACTGCCATTATTACTAGCGTGATAATGGTGAGTGGGATTTTTATCTTTAATGATTTCTATTCATCCGTTCACTTTACATTTTTTGTAAGACAGATTTTTTATGTAAAAAAGAAAGCAGTTATTGTGAGAGTCTTTAGCTCGTAAAGGCACCTAAAAGTTAGGGTAGCGGTACTGCCTTAACTTCCAATTATTGATACATAGGAGTAAACCGGTGAAAAAAATATTCTCAACTCTATTTAAAGTTACATTGTAACTGTAGTGGTCAACTAATTCCGGACAGTAAATTAGATAGATCCTCAGCTTTTGCCGGTGGCACACCATTGTTGAACTGATGCGGCCTGCTCCAGTTGTAATAATCCATCAGGTAAAAACTGATATCACGCTGTGCTTCTGCTTTGCTCATATAACCGGTTACCGGCACCCACTCAGACTTTAAGCTTCTGAACAGTCGCTCCATTGGGGCATTATCCCAGCAATTACCTCGGCGGCTCATGCTTTGTGTCATGCGGTAGCGCCATAATCTTTGCCGGAATATCGCTTGTCGCGACTGCAGCATGCGAAGTCAGTGCACACGCTCTAAGAAAGAAACAAAAAAAATGAAGCGTTGGGTACATGAAAATGTGATTGATAGTATGCATGAACGACTGAAAAAGGCGTCACATGTTATCGTTACCCGAAAGCAAACTGTGGAGCATCCATTTGACACGATTAAGATGTGGATGGGGGCAATTCAATATCTAGCGAGACGCATTAAAAATGTAAGTACGGAAACAAGTCTTCATGTGTTGGCATACAATTTAAAAAGAATGATGAGCATAATGGGAACAACTGGATTGATGGAAGCCATAAGGAGATAAAGGCAAATTTAGCATCAATTCATGTTATAAAACCGCATTAAAACGTCATGTTTATCATAATCGACTCACCTTACTACTACAAAACTAGAATTCAGTACTAACGCTAATAATGGATAATTAACTCATTCAGTAGGTTGGGTATCAGCTAGGACAGGGTTTGGCGATAATATACCGAGTTTTTACACAACGTGAGCGAACAAGAGACGGTCACGATCATTTGGTAGAATTGGCTGAATTATACAACGCGGACGTTTAGCCGACTCAATTGTGCCCCTCAATTAAATTAGAACTATAAAATCCTATAATCGTTTGCTGAGCGAGCTAACAACGCCATTAGCGCCTTGCTGTAAAACTCCCCAACCAGATAAAAGCCAACATCATAAAAATCAAAACAAGACGCAAAAAACTTTGCAAAATATCATTGCTCAAGGCAAGGTTATGAGCATTGCAAATTGAAACAAAGGCAATGCTATAGATGGTCAGAAACGACTTTTTCTACAGCCTCGTTAGGCATAAGTATGAACAGGATTACATTCAAGGTCATAAAGAAGCATAAATATGATTCCGGTTGTGAATCTTCACTGGTTAATATCCTTATCGATGACAAACCGTTGGCAAAAATTATGAAAGCTTATGAGATGCCAATGGCAACAAAGGAAGGACATCCGGACCTTGCAGGGGGCTACCATGCCATTGAGGTATTATCTTCACTCGAAAAATATTATCTTGGTAAAGATAAGGCAGATTGGGGGGATGAAGAAAACAAAACAGCACTACTCGGTTGTGAGTGCGGTACTGTAGGTTGCTGGCCGTTGCTTTGTAAAATCAGCTTACAGGGTAATAAGGTTATTTGGTCTGAGTTCGAGCAACCTCATAGAGACGATGACTGGGATTATTCGGCTTTCGAAGGTTTTGTGTTTGAGAAGCAGCAGTATCTTAAAGCTATAGACGCAATGAAAAATGCCTAACAAGTAAAGCCAGCTTCGATCCTACGGGGCTGGACCTTCGTTTCGGCACTTCGCGCCTACACTACGACCGCTGCTTTAGGCGTTACTTATATCTGAGGCAAAGCTAACGGAGACCCGCATTTGAAAATATAAATGCTATTGGCTGTTATAAAAGTTATATTGCTTTATTAAATTATGTTCGAACTTCTTTCGAACATCACTATTACAGTCATAATCGTTCATGAATTTTTCAAGACTGCTAAATACCTCAAGAACTGCCTGTTTTTCTTTTTTGAGATTATCTTTTCTTTCAAATAAAGAGGCAGATTGAGCCTCAACTATTAATGTTCCGTGTTTGAAACAAATATCAGAACACGCTTCCTTAAATTCTTGGTTAAGCTTATACGTATCACTAACCTGATAAGGGTCCACACGAGTTACCTCCGAACCGAGTCCATCAGTTATCTTGTAGCCAGTCATATTCACGCTTTTATTTACTTTGAATGCCCCAAGTTTAAAGCATTGTTGTGCGCTATTCGCGTAATTTAACATATAAAACCCTACCATCTCCTCAATCAAATTTAACCTCTTTCCTCCTGCAATTGCATTTAGAACAGTAGCGTGAGCATCGGATTTTCTTTGAAGATGAGGTGACATATATCGACTGCTATCAGCTCTCATATTTCCGCGATAGACCTGATCCAGGTAACGCCCAGCAGGGTAAAAACAAAGGGGGCATATACTAGGCGAGTTATTACTATTAATGGAAGTAGGATTGTCACATAAAAACACGGCGGTTTTTGGATCTTGAGAAGCTAGACTTTCTCCCATATCAACTCTACTGCTCCCTCCTCCTTGATAATAAAAAAACACGCCTTCACCCTCTACAGCAAAATAAAACCTTTTCTTATCCTTTCTGCTCGCTAATCTAGTAAATAGAACCTTTCCATTTTCACGACTAAATGCTTTACATTCTTGGCTGTTATCTTTAACTTGCGACAAAGTAATTTCAGAAATCGGTCTTGTTTTTATGGTGTCGTATGGACTACTTTTCCTTATATGAATATTCTCTCGAACAATTTTTTCTACTGTTTTAGCCACAAGGAATTGAGGGTTTTCGGAGCGAGCTATTGCTAATGGAGCGATTAATTTATGAGTAAAGTTACTATTTAAATTTTGGTATCCATTCAATTGTAAAACAAACTCATCTGAAACTTTTACTCGGGAGAACACTAACTGTCCGTCATTGTTGCTTCCCAGCTCATCTGTAAAAAATATCTGTTGCGAATCTTTTGCCTCAAGTCTGAAACTGTTTTTATCAACAATATAACCACTAAAATATCGGTCGATATCTTTATAACTTGACGAACCATGAGCAGGGAAAAATTTTTCTTTTCGAGAAAAAATGAAAAAATGCTTACCTCGTAATCGCTGAGGTTCTATCAGCATTTCATAGAGAAAACCTGTTTTGTGTGAGAATAAATAACCGACGATTCTACCGTATTCGTTTGACCATATAAGCGCTTCAATTTTTTCCGTTTCAGTTGAAACTAGCCAACTTCCTGAAAAAAAGTCTGGTTGATAGTCCCTGTCAACGAGTAAATTTAGTTTCGTCTTATTCTCTGGTTTTGCATGGACAAGACTGGCTGAATTCAATAAAAACACTATTAAAAAAGCCATAAATACGCGATAAGTAACCTCCACTGTATTCACTTACAACTACTCCTTCGTTGACTACTTTATTGAATATAAGAAGAATTAAAACTATTTACAACCCCCTGTGACAGCTGTTTTTTTGACTGGGTTGATTTGTTTAAATGTTCGATTGGGGGCGCTTTGCATGGCATGTCAGTCCTCAAGTTCATGCGTAGATAGGCCATCGATACAGAGAATTGTTGATCGGCTTGTCAGTGCTCCTACTGTAACTATCCTTTAAAATGATACTGCCTGCTAATGACCGTAAAGGGCCTGAAACCGGGCCCAAATAGTCTATTTTCAAGTGCAGTTTAATTATCTAAAAGAGCATAACTTGTCGATGACCGCTTTCCACCCTGAACTAGATCGTCAACTAGTGGCTAATTTGCTTTTGCTACATAGCTCTTTTTAGATCTTACACAAAAGTATTGGGTGTCTGCTTTTAGGAGCCATTTAAAAATAGTCTACGACCACAAATTGCACCCTGCAGACATTTGTTTTTCTATCGATTTTAACAAAAATTGCAGACTTCCTTGCCAAGCTTTGCTTGGCTTTCTTCCCTTCCCGTTGCAGTGAATAAAATCTCTGTTCAGATCAGCAGATCAGCAGATCAGTATTCGAGGCATGGGCGCCGAGAAAACAACGGCTGGAAGGATGTGGATTTGTTGTGCTACTGGCCTGCCTGAACCGGGGAGATAAGCGGTTAGTTGTCGATATGGGCGGTTATCCCTTCCTTATCTGCCGCTATATGCTTTGCCAGGATATTCTGCTGATAGTCACCGCCATTTTGATGCCGGAAGGGGATCGGTTTTTCGTCGAATAGATGTTTGAGGCGTCGCTGCCAGGCGGCAATTTCCTTTTCGACTATGGTTTTGGATAGCTGGCCGGTGCCATATACGGCATGGGTTGGCAGTGCATCCATGCCGGGAAAGAAAAGCATACCATGTGTGATGGGGAACAGAAGTTCTTCCAAGGGACCGTTAATACCGCGAGCGGAATATTCTTCTGCCGGCCCTCCTGCCATCACTGATAGCAAGGCCCGCTTGCCTTTGAGCATGCCTTCTCCATAACGGTAGCGATTGCCTTGTCCTTTGTATCCGTAGGCAAATCCATAGGCAAAAACACGATCTACCCAGCCTTTGAGAATCGCCGGCATGCCAAACCACCACAGCGGGAAATGGAATATCACGGCATCGGCGGCGAGCAGCTTTTGCTGTTCTGCTATGACGTCCCGGGTTTGCTGACCGGAGCTATAGGCATGCCCCGATTCTTGAACGAAAGACAGCCGGTCGTTGTCGACCCGATCAGGGAAGTCA
Source organism: Neptunicella plasticusilytica (assembly GCF_047922965.1). Taxonomy (GTDB): domain Bacteria; phylum Pseudomonadota; class Gammaproteobacteria; order Enterobacterales; family Alteromonadaceae; genus Neptunicella; species Neptunicella plasticusilytica. The sequence continues at coordinate 4,013,829 of NZ_CP150481.1, read as the reverse complement.
TGTTGGTCAAAAGTGGCTTTCCAGTTCATGCCGTAGAGGTCTGACTGCAGCACAGTGTGGCCTTGCTGTTCCAGTGTTGCTATCGTCTCGATAACAAATTGACGGGTTAATGAAGTGGGTTCAGGGTGTGCGTAAACAATTAATACAGTCTTTGTCATTTGAGTCATCCTGTTGCTAGTGTGGTTCGGGAAACAATCGATACAATGGGTAGTGTGGGCAATAGCAAGCTATTAATGAAATCAATTATTTTATGATTTAGTATTAATAATATGGATACTAAACGGCTTGATCTTAATTTGCTGGTTACCCTGGAGACATTGCTTGAAGAACAAAATGTCACCAGAACTGCGGCGCGCCTGCATTTAAGTCAACCAGCGGTAAGTACCCAGTTAAACCGGTTACGCAATATGTTTAACGATCCTTTGTTGATTCCGGTTCATCGCGGGATGATCCCGACAGCCAAGGCACTGGAGTTATTGTCACCATTGCGTCAGGCGCTGGAACAGGTGCGCGCTACGCTGGTTGCCCACCAGCATTTCGATCCTGCTCAGGTCAGTTTGGTCGTCACTATCGCCTGTACGGACTACCTTCAGGCGGTATTTGGTTTATCTATTATTCAACAACTGCGACAGCAATCTCCCGGAATTAAAATCGCCATACGAAACTTGGAGCCTTCACGGCTGGAACAACAAATGGCAACTGGCGATGTGGATCTTGCCCTGATGACGCCGGAGGATGCTCCACAGACCTTACGTGGCAGGCATTTGTACGATGAAGTCTATCGGCTGATTGGATGCAGTAACCATCCTGTTATCAGTAACAGCATGACTCTTGAAGACTATGTCCAGCTGGAGCATGTGATTGTGTCGCTTAATAGCGGTCATTTTTTAACTTTGGTCGATAAGGCGCTGCAAAAGCAGGGCTATACCCGCAATGTGGTGCTGTCTGCTGCATCATTTTTGTTCGTACCGGATATTGTGGCCAGATCACAACTTGTCGCATTGGTACCACAACGCCTGATTGCGGATCGCACTGATCTCAAAGTGGTTTCGCCTCCTGTTGAATTGGCAGGATTTCCGGTGGGCATGGTGTGGCATGAACGTAATCATGGTCACAGCGCTCATAGTTGGGTTCGTGAAAAAATAGCACAAGTGTTGCCCGGTTGAAGCAAAGAAATACTCTGCTAACATCGTCTCACAGCATATCACTACCGACCAGAATCACTGGGGCTCCGCCAGTTGAGATCCTGACTGCATCGGCCGCGACTTCTTGCATCTCGGTGGTTACCATGGTCTGTTGCAATATGTCGGCTGACTCGAAAGGCATGCTGAATATTTTATAGAAAGGGGTATTGCCCTGTTCATCTTGCAGTACTTGGGTGATGGTATAAGGTCGGGCATCCATGGGGATATCCATTTTTTTGTGTAATAGCTCGATATGCTGCCGATAGTCATGATCAAACTGTTTAGGGTCTGCCGGCTTGGGGTAAAGCACCATTAATTTTACGTCGGACATAATATTCCCTGTAATGTGATTGTTTACCAATAACTAGAAACCACTACAGGGTAGTCCAGCTTTAGTCGAATAACAGGGGATTAATGAAAAGAATAACAACAGCAGGCACAAAAAAGTGGTGCTTGTTGGACGCGTATTTCTGTCATCTAGTGTAAATTCTCCCTTAGTTATGAACAGGTGTGATCTATTAAGGGGGATGAGTTTTGATCAAAGGTTATAAAGTAAGCTGCAAAAATGAAGATATGGATTTATCTGTCATTCATGGTTTTATTTCTCGATCTTATTGGGCGTCCGGGATCCCGCTGGATATTATGTCAAAGGCAATTGAAAACTCGCTGTGTTTTGGTGTTTTTCTGGATTCCGGAGAGCAGGTTGGTTTTGCGCGGATGATTACTGACAAATCCACTTTTGCTTATCTGGCGGATGTATTTATTCTGCAAGAACATCAGGGTAAAGGTCTAAGCAAATGGTTAATGAAAACAATTATTGAACATCCGCAATTACAAGGTCTTCGCCGTATGGCATTAGCAACAAGTGATGCGCACGGGCTGTATGAGAAATTTGGTTTTAAAGCATTAGCTAATCCGCAAACGTTCATGGAATTGTGGGTTCCGGATGTATACGTTAAAGCGTAGAGTAAATCGATCAGTGGGTTAGGTTTGATAATCTCCATGTTAGCCAGTGTGAATCAACAGCTTCTCATGTTGGTTGGTTCTGTTGTTCGACTTTGAGCAGGATAAATTCAGCGGGTTTTATTATTGCTACTCCAAGTTCAACAATTAATCTGCCGTTCGCAACATCCGTTGCGGTCATGGTGCTGTTTAATCCCACGTTGACAAAATAAGCCTGTTGCGGTTTTGCTCCTGCTAGTGCGCCTTGTTGCCAAAGTTGTGCTAAAAAGTTTTCAATCATCATTTTTATGGTTGACCACAAATTATGCTCATTAGGTTCAAATATCAGGGCTTTTAACCCGTAACGTATCGATTGTTCAATCATCATTGCGGTGCGCTTGACGTTGATATAACGCCATTGGGCATCATTACCAGCAAGGGTTCGTGCCCCCCAAACAACGACCCCTTGACCCACAAAGCTGCGAATGACGTTGACTGACTTGCCTGAAGGGTGAATATTTAGTGCTTGTTGTTGTTCCGCTGTGAGCGTAGTGCAAGGACGTATTACTGAAGAAAGCGCGATATTTGCCGGTGCTTTCCAAACGCCTTGAGTGCGATCAACCAGGGCATAGCAACCACAAATGGCGCCACTAGGGGGTAATAGATTAAGTTTTTCGCTGATTCGAGTCATCATGGCCGAGTATAACGGGCTTAAATTCAGCAAGGTTTGATGTAGCTGTTGTTGTTCATTGCGCTGGGCATTGTTGAGTGAGGCTAGATCCTCTTCGGCAATTGCATCAATTATGGATTGAAGCTGTTTTTGTTTAGTGATCGCCGTCCTGTTGGCGGCTCGATAATTTTCAGCTAATTCCATCAATAACAGCCTTTTTAAACTGGCAATGTTATAGAAACAGCCAAAACCAAGGTTTTTCCTGTTTATCGCTATGGTATCTAACCAGGGATAATATGCCGCCGCGTAGCTGAGATCTGCCCCGCTGATATGATGACGAAACGCCTCAATACAGTTATCTGGCCGGGTATGGCTAAATTCGCTGTTGCCTTGAAAAATATCCAGAATAGCAAAGTGTTTATCAACGCCTTGTGAGCTTCGGGCCAACAATGCTTGCTGCACAGACGCACATTCGCTAGCACTGGCCAAGGCTACTGCATCCGGTATCGCGATTAGTGAGATATTGGTCTCATTTGTTATGGCTGACAGTCCCGTAATTATTGAACTAGCGTTGATGGTACTTTTATAGTCACCCACCGAGACGATAAAGCATTCGCTGCCGCCATTATTAAAAAACAGAGATAAACTCCGGTAGAGCAAAAAGTTAGTGGAGTGTTGCGACAGACAATAACCTTTATTCCCGATACTGGCATCCGTCAGCTGCCCTGCTTTAACGGGAGTGAGGTTAAATTGATGCTTGGCATCACCTCCAAAATATTGTTCAAATTCAAGCAATGAGGTAATGCGTACCGGTTTGTTGAGTAAGGAGCGACCGTTATTTTGATGTTGTTGTGTATAGCCGACAAAGGCAGCTATACAGGTCGATGAGGCGTTTATACTGGGAGGCAAATGAGCGGTTTTATCAATGTATACGCCCGGTGCTAGGTATTCTGGCATTTGTCATATCCTTTATACGAGAGACATCCCCTTTTTTATTAACCCTGTCGTGTCAATTTGGTTTATCTCCAATAGGCTCTTTATAGATTAGCGGAATACCGGAATAATGCTGATTAAAAACTTGTTGCAGCGATTCAGTTTTCGAAGCTAATAGATATTGGGGATGAGTAAATGTGTGCCGAAAAAACAACGCCACTAAAGTGTGGCGTTGTGATGTTAAACATTAAAGTTACTCGTCTGGTGTACATTGTCCTTTATTGGTTTCACTGGAGTTGACAGTAAAGGGGTAGGTTAATAGTCCTACCAGTTCCAGCGTGACGTCTGTTGGCACTATCCGGGCGCCGATGACTTCCATCTGATAATTGCCGTAGCTGTATATCTGCAACAGCAGATACAGTTGTCCTACTGCGTTGAGCGTGACATTCTGGGTCACTTCCCCAACCGGGGTGGTAATCTTGACCGTGAGCTGAATATCCGCAAAGGGGGTATTGTCGACCTGATTAGCAGCAACCAGCCACTCCATAATACTGGGTGAGCTTTGTCCATGGTCAGTATGATTAACACAGGTCTTAGAGCCAGTGGCAAAGCTAAGTTGTGGTGCGGGTATTTCAACCTCGCCTTCATTCGCCATGGTGTAACCCAGTCTTTGGTGGTTAATATCGGTGAATTCGATACGAATTTGTTCCCCAACTTCTTCATCGTTTACCAGTATGGAGAAAACTTGCCCGTCTTCTATGGGAGTATCACTGTAAATCCTGATACCACCGGGAGCCGCTTCGGTTTGCCAGCCTTCGGGCAGGCCATAGGGAAAGTCGATTTCGCTCCAGCGCGGTTTTTGTAAACCGAGAATAAATTCGAAATCATAAATTTCGCCAACTTTATCATCAGGCAGATCCAGTTCCACCAGATACTCGTCTTCCCCGGTATCCTCCATAAAGGTTGTTTCAGTTTCAAAGCGCAGTGTCTGTTCATGCATATGAATGTTTTTGCGACCCTGATTGATTTCTGCGTCGTTATCATCTTTGGCAGTTGCTGCATCGGCAGCGGCGTTCCAGCTGTCAGTATCAATGCCTACCAGATTATCCAGAAATGCCAGTTCATCAGAGGCATAAAGGGTATTGGCGACACTATAGCGATTGTAGTGTTTGGTATCTTCGCTGGCCCCTGTATAAATATTTTCGACGTAATCCTTGAGGTTATTGATAAAACCGCCACTAAAGCACGACACCATTTCCATCATGATATGCACGCCTTTATCGGAAAGCGGTTTTAGCATATCGGCAAAGGCATCGTCGTACAGTTCCTCATTACCCCACAAATTAATGCTTTCATGGAAGCCGACCTGATCGGCAACATCACCATCCAGATTCCAGTCCACACCGCCATCCAGAATATCGATAAAATAGTCGCCGTTGGTGTCGCGGCCCATCTCCTGCCATTCTCCTTCAGCATTTAACCGTTCGACCACAAAGCGCTGACCATCCCAACGTAAGCGAATATCGACGCTGCCATCGCCGTCACTGTCCCACTGGTTGCTTTTGTATTTTCGATTGGTGGTATTCAGTTTGGTTTCTAGCCAGGCAACGGGAACGCCGAAGTTGTCATTGCTGTCGCCATCACCGTTAAAGTCTTCCCCTGCTTCTGTTTCGCTAATAATGTTGTCATCGTTTTCGTTGCTACCCCTGAATTGAAACGTATCACCCACCCGCTTATACAGCTTGATTTCACCTGCTTCGTTTTTAACCACAAACCAGGTGCTGCCCTGATAGGCAAATGCAGCAGAGGAATGGTAGGTTTTTTTGCGTGCGTCAAAAGCAAAGGTATTTTCATCATAGACTTTGCCTGAGTTGAATTCTTTGCCGCTAAATACTGGTTTGGCACCCGAGTATCCCTGTTCCTGACTATGACCGGCGCCGTGATCGGTGACAAAGATGGTTAACGTACAGCTGCCGGGCATCTTCTCGGCAAGCTGCTCAATATGTTCACTGATGGTTTGAATACTGGTTTTGGCATCGACTATATTGCTGCCATTAACGTTAATCGCTCCACCATTGTTATAAAACACTTCAATCTGATCATCGCTGAAACCCAGTTCTTTCATCTTGTTAAATTTGGCGACGATGTTATCGATATAACGCTGATGGTTGTTACTGTCATCGACCCCACCACTGATAATAATGGAACGATCACATTCTTGTGCCTGGGTGCCGGGGGCTGGCTTGGCAAACATAGGCAGGGGTTTGGGTTGATACAGATAGTCAACAATCTCAGGAGTCACACTGGCAGATTTTTCGCCCTGATCTTCAGCCATGTCCGGCGTAACAAAAAGATCGTCCCAGTTCCTGTCAGTGGTAGCAGCACTGATCAGTTCATATTTTTCTACGCTAATCAACGGTGTAGGTTGTATCGCGTTGGTGCCGCTTTCAACGGCATAATCCTTAATTTCTCCATACACCATAATCTGGTTACCATGCCAGTCATCTGGAGGAAGATTGCCATCTACCCGGGTAAAAGAATGGTGGGCAAAACGTTCATCGACTTGCAGTCGCAGCATGTTGTCGACTAAAAAACCGATACCATCGCCATTAACTTCGGTATTGCCGTAATAGCCCAGTACCCAGACTTTTTGGCCTATCATGTCAGCATATTCAAAATACAGTTCGTTCAGCAGCATGGCGCGTTCGAGCTGTGAAGCGGGTATTGCGTTGTCGGCAGTAGGATTAATAAAAATATTCACGCTGGATGTTGCTGTTTGTCCTTCGTTATCAGTCACACTGAGTTCAAATGACAGAGTTTCAACCGCATCCACATCCGGCGACATAAAGGTTGGATTACTTATGGTGCTGTCGCTGAGGACAACACTGCTGCCCGCAGTTTGCACCCACATAAAGGAGACGATGCTGCCATCTGTATCATTACTGGCCTCGGCGTTGAGGCTGATTTGCGTTAGCTCGTCGACAGTTTGTTCACCACCTGCGTTAGCCATCGGGGGCAGATTTACCGGTGTGACGTTGACGGATATGCTATCGGTTGCTGTTGCCCCGTCATTATCGGTAACAGTCAGTGAAAATGTTAAGGTATCAGGTTGGGTAAGAGTGGGACTGGTAAAAGTCGCAGCTATGCTGCTGGCATCACTTAAAGTCACTGTCGTACCCGCGGTTTGTGACCATAGATAACTGCTGATCGAGCCATCGCTATCGGCACTGCCACTGGCATCCAGGGTAACCATGTTTTGTTCATCGACACTTTGGTCACTGCCTGCGCTGGCTATGGGGGCGATATTACTCGGAGGAGGATTATTACCGCCGTTACTATTATTGTTATCACTGCCTCCACAAGCGTTAAGTAGAATGACTATTAGTATGAGTAGCAGACATCTGGTTAAATCATAAATAAAGCTGGATGAGGTTCGCATGGTCATGTCCCGATTTTGTTTTATAGATAAAGCAATCTATAAAACAAAATTCCCTGACATTCTTGAAACCTTTTTGAAAGATCTTGAATGCTATATTTTTCAGTAAGTTAGATTAATACCACGAAAGTTGTTGACGTCATAATGCATCAGTATTTGAAACCTTGGCTTTATCTGCTTGAGGCGGATAAAGAGGCAGGATAAGTTTGTATAGCTGTTCGGCATTGACTGCAACACCTTGACCTTGATGTTGCTTCATTAACTGGTGTTGGGCATCGGTAAGCACGATGGTATATAAGAAGAAAGGTGTTTGATTATGATTTTTGCGCATCGTTTTAAGCAACGAAAGTCCCGCCAAAACCTCACCCTTTCGTCCCATATCTGATATCACCGCGTTGTACTCATACAGCGCCAGACTGGTGAGTGCCTGGTCGGTGGACGTGACCTGATAGACGGTAATATTGTGCTGTTCAAGATAGCGTTTCTCTTCGCGATTGTTATCCGGGTTATCGTCAACCCACAGTAGTCGCCCGACAGAATTAGCTGGCTCACTTAACACCAGAGGATTGTGACTAAGTTGAAATTGCATCCATCCCCAGCTAAGCAAAAAGGCGATAAGCACGCTGACAATGAGCAGGTAGAGCCGGTTTTTATTTTTTTTGGCCGGGGTCTTTCCGGGAAAGGATGATTTTTCAGCTTCAGTGATACTCAACTGCTCGCCCAGTTCCGGATTGAGCCGATATCCTTTACCTCGCACGGTCTGGATAATGTCATGATCGTAGCCATGTAGCTTGAATAATTGGCGCGCGTCAGAAACCAGTTTGGACACCGACCATTCCGATACCACAGTATCCGGCCAGATTGTTGTCAGAATATAATCTTTGTCGCAGTGCTCGGGGTAGTGGCTGATGAGTTCAATCAGCAGGTAAATCAGGCGATCTTCGGCATCAACTTTTTGACCGTTGATAAGCAACTGTTTGCTAACGGTGTTCAGGCTGATGCTGGAAAACTGGTAGATCATAATAAGTCGCTTGATTTATATACAAAAATAATAAGCGGACTGATAGTGAAAATCCAGTGCTTCCGTTTTGCCAGGCACAGTCATCAAGCAAAATCGGCCCAGCTTTTTTTGTTGCTTATCCGGCTATTCAATATGGGTTTTCTGAATACGCTTATGCAGATTGTTGATTTCCATCAGAGCGGCCGAGCCATAATATTTGCTTAATTCATAATCAAAAATACCGGCCTGTACTGCAGGATCGGTGCTGACCATTTGTTTGGCTACCTCCAAGTCGGAGGTATTGAGGATTAATAGACCACGTTTAGGTTTAGCGTCCATAAAAGGGCCGGCTAAAACCAGATGCCCTGCCTCGGCGAGTCGATTCATATTGGCAAAATGTCCGGCAAAAAGCTTCTGGCGCTGTTTCTCGTCGGTGATTTTGTCATCCATTTCACCGGTGGTCAGGATCACCAGTACGTAACTTTTCATACCATACTGATCCGCGCCCAGACGCTCGGCCAGTGCCTTATCATATGTCCGTTCAGATGGTTTTTCCTGACTGGCTATCGCTATATTTGGAGCACAAGTAAAAATCAGCAGAAACAGCAATATTTTATGCATAGTGTTAAGGTCTTTTATAAAGTGAACAATATTATTTATCACGAACTCAGGTTATTTAAGCACAGTGACATCATGATCGTTAGCCTTTATTGATTAATGGATTTTGGGCACCATATATCAGTATCAGGCAATCAATCGTAAAGGTGAATTAATGCAATATTCGACACTGGGTAGCAGTGGACTGGAAGTGTCCCGTATTTGTTTGGGGACCATGACCTGGGGTACGCAGAATGACCAGCAGGATGCCAATCAGCAAATCGACTATGCGCTGGATAAGGGGATCAATTTTTTCGATACTGCCGAGATGTATTCGATTCCGCCCAATGCAGAGTCTTATGGTAAAACTGAAGCCATTATCGGCAACTGGCTGGCTGCCAATCCTTCACGTCGGAATGAATTAATCCTGGCGACCAAAATGGCTGGCAGCGGCCTGGCCTATATACGTGAGGGGAGCGATATTAGCGGCGATACCGTTATTCAGGCGGTGGATGATTCACTTAAACGTTTGCAGACTGATTATATTGATCTTTATCAATTGCATTGGCCTAATCGAACCTCTCCCCACTTTGGTAAGCATTGGCCTGGCAAGATCAGTATAAGTGATGTCGACAGTGCCAGTGAGTCGGTCCAGATGCTGGATATTCTGCAGGCCATTGATACATGTATCAAACAAGGCAAGATTCGTCATTGGGGGCTATCTAATGAAACCCCCTGGGGAATCAACCAGTATTTGCGCTTAAGCGAACAGCAAAGCTTACCGCGGCCGGTATCGATTCAAAATGAATTCAACCTGTTGCACAGCAAGGATTGGCCTTACCTGATTGAAAATTGTGTGCATGAAGAGGTGGCCTATTTGCCCTGGTCACCACTGGCAGGCGGAGTGTTATCAGGTAAATATCTGAATAATGCCCGCCCAGTCGGAAGCCGCTGGACATTGGTACAGCGCAATGGTCTGTTCCGTGATACCGAGTTTACCCAGGCTGCGACCCGGGAATATGTGGCGATAGCCGAGAAGCAGCAAATCACGCCCGCACAACTGGCGCTTGCCTGGTGTAATCAGGTTGACGGGGTGAGCTCTACTATTATCGGCGCAACATCATTGGCACAATTAAGCGAAGATATGCAGGCTTTTGAGCTTGTGTTGAGTGACGAAACCCTGGCTGACATTAACGACGTGATGCGCCGTTATCCTGTACCATTCTGATGCAGTGATCATCAAGCAAAGGGGAGCTTAAAAGCTCCCTTATCCTGTTACTGTGATACCGCTGCGGGCGTTGGAGTTGACGCTTTTGACAAATTCTTGATCTGGTTTTCAAGCTGATTCAACCGGCTGGCCATATTCTGGTTGTTCATAATGGCATTAGTCAGTTTGCTATTCACATCAGAGGCGAGTTTGCTATTCCTGTTTACAGAGAGCAGAATCTGTTCCAAATCGTTCTTCAGATTCGACATGTCGCTTTGCAAGGAGCTGTATTGTTCTTGCATGGCAACGATACTGGTGTTGTTCACCCCCATATCGGCTTCCAGCAACTGCGTCTTTTTCTGTAAGTCACCGATGGGCTTACCGGTATTTTTCAATTCTTTGGACAAGTCCTGTATTTCGGCCTGATTACGACGCCAGGCGGACGCCCATAGTTTATCCATTTGTCCCCACAGTTCATCCGACTTTTCGATAAGCTGTTTGACCTTGGCTTGCAGGGCTATGGTTGATTCGCCCATTTCTTCACCAGTGGCAGATAATTTCTTTTCCAGTTCCTCAATGCGATCGTTGGAATCGGCTAACTGTTTATTTAGCAACAGGCTTTGCTGATATAGCCAGCCACAGGCACCGCCGGCAGCTAACACTAATATAAAAGTAAAAATGCCCAGCACTGAAACGGATTTACGCGGGGCCGCTACAGCCGGTTTTTCAGATGTTTCTTTTTTTGGGGATTTTTGCTGATTACGTTGCCGTAAATAGGCTTCTTTATCTTCTTTATCCAGATAAATTTTGGGCGTATTTTCATCAAACTCGGACATAATTTTCCTTCACAACAGCTATTTATGAGTTACGTAATCAGTTCTGACCTATATTGGTTGTTATTGCTCGGCATGGTGGACATCAAAGACCAATAGCTAAACTAATAGCTTATCATATTATCAATCGCCTGATTTTTAAAATAGACAATCCAAAATATTCTCTGCCAAAGGTGATTGAGGTTATTACAGATAATAAAAAACCCGGTGATTTTCATCACCGGGTTTTATCAGCCAGCTAAAAGTAAAATTACTTTTTAGCCGCTTTACGTTCTTTTTCTGCAGCAATAACTGCTTCAGATACGTTGGCAGGACATGGGTTGTAGTGTGAGAACTCCATAGAGAACTGACCACGACCAGAAGTCATGGTACGCAAACTACCGATATAACCGAACATTTCAGATAGTGGTACGTCAGCTTTAATACGCACGCCTGTCACGCCCGCTTCCTGATCCTTGATCATGCCGCGGCGACGGTTCAAGTCACCAATAACATCACCAACGTGATCTTCAGGCGTGAACACATCTACTTTCATGATAGGTTCAATCAGCTGAGGAGCTGCTTTAGGGATAGACTGGCGGAATGCACCTTTAGCTGCGATTTCAAACGCGATTGCAGATGAATCCACGGCGTGGAAGCCACCGTCGTAGAGTTCTACTTCTACATCCAATACCGGGAAGCCTGCTAAAGTACCTTCTTCCATCATACCCTTGAAGCCTTTTTCAATGGCCGGGAAGAATTCTTTAGGTACGTTACCACCGACTACGGTAGAAACGAACTTGAAGCCTGTACCCACTTCACCAGGACGGATGCGGTAATCGATTTTACCGTACTGACCTGAACCACCTGACTGTTTCTTATGGGTATAAGAATCTTCAACGGCTTTAGTAATGGTTTCGCGGTAGGCAACCTGTGGTTGACCCACAATCAAATCAACGCCGTAAGTACGCTTCAGGATGTCGACTTTAATGTCCAGGTGTAATTCACCCATACCTTTAAGGATGGTTTCACCAGAATCTTCATCAGTTTCAACCCGGAAAGACGGATCTTCAGCCACCATTTTACCGATAGCAATACCCATTTTCTCTGAACCACCTTTATCTTTAGGCGCAACAGCGATAGAGATTACCGGCTCAGGGAATACCATGGCTTCCAGCGTACAAGGATGTTTAACATCACATAAAGTGTGACCGGTTTGTACGTTCTTCATACCTACGATAGCGATAATATCGCCAGCATGGGCGCTGGTTAACTCGTTACGTTCGTTGGCTTGCATTTCCACCATACGGCCGATACGTTCAGTTTTACCTGTGGCTGAGTTAAGGATGGTGTCGCCTTTATTCAGTTTACCGGAATAGATACGTACGAAAGTCAGGGCACCGAAACGGTCGTCCATGATTTTAAACGCTAATGCGCGAAGTGGCTCATCAACAGAAACTAAAGCGTGCTCGCCTGTTTCGTTACCTTCTTCATCGGTCAAAGGCTGAGGATCAACTTCTGTTGGGCTAGGCAAGTAATCAACTACTGCGTCAAGTACCAGCTGAACACCTTTGTTTTTAAACGCAGAACCACAGTAAGTCGGGAAAAAGTCCAGAGTACGAGTACCTTTACGGATACAACGCTTCAGATCTTCGATAGACGGCTCTTCACCATCCATGTAAGCCATCATCAGGTCGTCGTCTTGCTCAACCGCTGTTTCTACCAGCATTTCGTGATATTCGTTAACTTTGTCAACCATATCTGCAGGTACATCTTTAACTTCGTAGTTTTCCGGAAGACCAGTGTCATCCCAGATATAGGCTTGTTTAGTGAGTACGTCGACAACACCGACGAAATCTTCTTCGATCCCGATTGGCAGAGTCATCACTAACGGATTGGCACCCAGTACACGTTTAACCTGATCTACCACACGATAGAAATCTGCACCCATGCGGTCCAGTTTGTTAACGAAAATAACACGGGCTACTTCTGAATCGTTAGCATAACGCCAGTTGGTTTCTGATTGTGGTTCAACACCACCAGAACCGCAGAATACACCGATACCGCCGTCAAGTACTTTCAGTGAACGATAAACTTCAACTGTGAAATCAACGTGCCCAGGAGTATCGATGACGTTAAAGCGGTGGTCTTTCCAGAAGCAGCTAACAGCAGCTGACTGAATAGTAATACCACGCTCAGCTTCCTGTTCCATAAAGTCAGTGGTAGATTCACCATCATGCACTTCACCGGTTTTATGGATTTTACCCGTTAGCTTCAAAATACGTTCAGTCGTGGTGGTTTTTCCCGCATCTACGTGCGCGAAAATACCGATATTTCTATAATGGGATAAGTCTGTCATTGCTTCACTCAATAAGTCAGGATCAAAAATTGCGCGATAGTATACAGGAAAAATGGATTGGATACCTTTTTTCCTTACTAAAAATCATACGAATTTATAAAAATTGTTGAATTCAGGGAAAATTTATTGGTTAAAACCTGTGTTTCCCTGACTGCACCCAAAAATTCTCGGGCAGTATAGATATTCGCCAATTACAAAGATAGCCTTGTGGCAAGAAAAAGTAGCTGCCAGCAGTGACGAACATCTATCAACAGGGGTTATTATTCTAACAGTTTGGTGTTTTCGACCTTTTGCTGTTTTTCATTTTCGGCAATTTGCTGTTTATCTTTCTCAGCAAACCAGAGACGCATAAAGTCAGCTGTCAGTTTTTGTTCTATTTCCAGCGCTTGTTCGGTGGGGCAGAAAATAGTGAATTCGGTATTAGTGTCACCCAAATTGGAGGTGCTGATATGGATGGTAGTTTCAGGACCCGTAATGCGAACTTCCAGTCGTTTTTCGATAATCTGGTTATAGCGTATCGCTACATCGTGAAAATGCTGGCAATACTCCACCGCGCGCTCTTTCAGGACATCGATAAAAATAAAAGGATTTACACTCATATCCCGGGTAATAACAAAGTGGTGGGAGACATAGCGCTTAAGAAAATTCAGGTTCTTGATGGGATTATTAATCAACTGGCTATTGGGCAAAAATACGGTTTTGCCAGTAAAGCTATAGCTTTCTATATCCACCTCCAGAATGGTCATTTTAGCCCAGTCTGTGGCGCTAACTTCCCCACACTGATTGCCTATTTGTACCCAGTCACCCACCCTAAATGGCCGGGTTGAGGCGATGTAGATAAAACCTATCAGGCATTGAATAAATTCGCGTGTCGCCAATACGATAGCAACAATAAAGGCCGCAATAGAAAAGGCGAATTTTTGTAATTCTGCCGCCCAGAAGTTAAGCAGAACAATAATGATCAGGAAGTTAATCAGATTTTTAAAGCTGTTAACCAGGTAACGCTTATCCTTGCCTTTTTTCTTGGCTCTTTTTTTGATCAGGCTGACTATTAAATACTTCACTGACATTGTGACAACAATGATGAAGATGGAGACAAGCAGTTTGTATTGGGCGACAAGCTCTAGCATGTTGGGATCACCGGATAAAGATGCTGAATATTAATGCCGAGCAAATTATTCATATGCACTATTTTTGTTATTTTGGGGTTTGCACCCGTTAATCAGATTGCCAGGTTCGGCAAAGAGGGGAATGGTAATACTTGCAGGTTAGGAAGCCAAATTTATTCTGACAAAACCTCCTTGGATGCTGTCATAAATAGTTCACTCATTATTCATTCTGTGTTCGTTAAACTGTCATATATGGGTGGATTGGCAAACCTGGTTGTTGAAGATGGATTTTTTGGTCGGACAGATTAATTGGTGCAGCGTATAAATAACTATATTTTCAGTATGGCACAGAAACTTTCATCAGAGCGTTACAAACGTTGGATGGAGTTCTTGCTACTTTTTTGCCTGCTTCCAGTGTTATTGATTGCCAACCGTGACTATCTAGTCAGTTTTGTGATCCCCTGTCTGGTTATCGCCGGTGGTTATTGCAGTGCAGTACTCTGGGCTGATCCCAAATTTAAACGCAAACGACTGGGGCGCTTGTCCGATGTGCGCAAGTATCGGCAATACCTGCACCTGAGTTTTACTTTATGGGTGGCGATAGTGACGTTAGTTTGCTGGTATTGGATGCCCAGTCTGTTCCTATCCTTGCCCCTGCAGCAACCTTATCTGTGGCTGGTGACATTGCTGTTATATCCGTTATTGTCGGTGATCCCGCAGGAACTGATATTCAGAACCTTTTTCTTTCATCGCTTTAAAAAACTGTTTCCTGCCAAAATATTGCGGGTTGGCGTGTCTTCCTTGTGCTTTTCTATGTTGCATGGGTTGTACGGAAACTGGATAGCAGTGATAGTGTCGGCGGCAGGGGGCCTGTTATTTGGACTCACCTATGCGAATACTAAATCGACGTTGATTGTGGTTATCCAGCATAGTGCGTGGGGATTATTATTGCTCACTATCGGGGTAGGCAACTATTTTAACAGTGATATGCTGGTTGCAGGCTAGTCAGCTGAGCTGGGCCGATTTATTCGGCCCCGCTAATGATTTGTAATTGGGCAATATCGGTATCTCCCTTGAGTACCTTGAAAATACCATCCTGAGTCAAGGTACGCATACCGTCTTTCATAGCCTGGGCTTTCATGTCATGTACCGACGCTTCTTTATAAACCAGACTACGTAGCCCGCCGGTCATGGATAACAGCTCGTGCACGCCGGTTCGACCTTTATAACCCGTATCACCGCATTCGTCACAGCCTTTGCCGCGATATAACTGCAAGTTATCCAGATCGATTTCATCCAGGTAGTCGCTGCCATATTGGCGACGAATGAAGGCGATATCGTCTTCAGACGCGGGATGTTTTTCTTTGCAATTGGGACAAATAGTCCGGATGAGTCGCTGCGCCAGAATACCTACGCAGGCATCAGAAAAGTTAACCGGATCCAGCCCCAGATCTAATAGACGGGTAATGGTTTCCGGGGCGGAGTTAGTGTGCAGGGTTGACAGAACCAGGTGACCGGTAAGAGAGGCTTCAATACCGGCATGGGCAGTTTCTTTGTCTCGCATCTCACCAATCAGGATAATATCCGGGTCGGCCCGCAAGAATGCGCGTAATGCATTGGCAAAGGTAAACCCGATTTTGGGGTTAACCTGCACTTGCTGTAATCCGGGCTGGGTAATTTCCACCGGATCTTCTGCCGTCCAAATCTTTTTATCTGGTGTATTCAGATCACCTAACACCGCATGTAAAGTAGTGGTTTTACCTGAACCGGTGGGGCCAACCACTAATAATATGCCGTGAGGCTTTTTAATCATTTCTTTAATCATGCTCATATTGCGCGGCGACAGGTTCATTTTCTCCATCGGCATAGCGCCACCTGAGGCCAAAATCCGCATAACGACGCCTTCGCCAGCCACAGTCGGAATAGTGGCGACCCGTACTTCAACCAGTTGACCGGACATTTTCACTGCGATTTTACCGTCTTGCGGAACTCGCTTCTCGGCGATATTCAGGTTTGACATGATCTTAATCCGCGCTATCACAGCACTGTGGTGCGAAGCAGGAACCTGGGTAATATCACGGCACACGCCATCCACCCGCATTCTCACCCGGGTCGGTGCATTTTTCTCCGGGTCGACATGAATATCCGACGCATTAAGCCGTTTGGCATCATGCAAGATACGGCTGACCAGGCGCACCACCGCCGGCGCATCGTCGGACATTTCATCATGTCCTTCATCTTGGACTTCCGTGCTGGTACCAATTTCATCCAGAATATCGTCCATCGCCCCGGGCGCACCGCCACCGCTGCTTGCCGCCCCCAGATATTGCAAGATGGCATTAGGCAAGCCAACACAAATTTCGTAACTCTCTATACCCAGTGCGCTTTCTATCTCCATTAATAAGGCGGCGTTATTGGGTTCGGCCATCAATACCATTGGGTTATCCGAAGCGTCGGAGACCACGGCTACCAGATTACGCTTTAAATAGGACGAATTTAGCCGGCTGTCACTTTGATATAGATGATATTTGTCAGGATTAAACGGAATATAAGGAACCTGATAATGGATGGATAACGCATGACCGATATGCTCTTCAGAAATACGTTGTTCGGAAATCAGCCGCTGGATTAACTGCCGGGTGTCTTTACTGCTGTCCACCAATTTTTTCAGTTCGCCTTCCTGAATCAGGTTACTATGAATAAGATACTGAAAAGGTTGTTGAGTCCCACCCAGCTCATAACGGAATTTATTGCCGATGATTTTGGTCAAATCCTGGGCGATATCCAGATCGGCATCATCAAAATCACCCTTACGTTTATTGATAACTTGCAACACACCCAGCAATACGCCGGAATTAAGAATAGGTACACACAATATATTGCGGGTTTTAAACGAACTGCTTTTATCAAATTTCCCTTCAAAACGCAGCCGCTGATGGATACCACTCAACTCGTCCGCATCGTAGGGGTTGGCGATCATTAACGGAAGCTGTGCCAGCGCAACATATCCGGCAATGGATTGTGGACTAATGGGCACTTTTATTTCGCGGGTCTCGGAACCGGTTTTAAAGCGGGCCACCAGATCCTGATTTTGTCTACGCCGCTGGAAAATACTCATACGCTCTGCATCAAACAGACTCAGAACGATGGTTTCGAGCTTTTGATAGGCGTCCATTAATGAAGGATGCGACTCCAGTAATCGGTCTATCTTTTCCAGCTCTTGCTGCTTTCTTGGCGTTTCTAGCATGTTTTCCCGTTGAATCATGTACTTACTTTTAGGCCTACTACTATAGTCGAGGCGAATACCAGTTGGTACTGTTGATTTGTTTTTATGGCCGTTGTCAGGTAAACAACGCTTTTCCGACTTCACAGTAGTTCGCCAGTAGTAAATAATCACATTTAGTGTTGCAACGTCAAACAACTTCTGTATAATTCGCGTCCGCTGTCAGCAATGGCAACGGATTGTTGTCGTTTTTAGGCACAAATTAAATTTACAGCGTCCCGATATGGGACTGTCGATTATTCACGCATCCCCCCTAGCGATAATGGTAGGCGGTGGGTGTATATTTTTGTTCTTTCGATTGGAGCTTGGTCGATGCCAAATCAAAGAATTCGTATTCGTTTGAAAGCGTTTGATCACAAGTTGATCGATCAGTCTACGGCTGAAATCGTTGAAACTGCCAAACGCACTGGTGCGCAAGTAAGTGGGCCTATTCCACTTCCTACACGCAAAGAGCGTTATACGGTGTTGACTTCACCTCACGTGAATAAAGATGCACGTGATCAGTATGAAATCCGCACTCATAAGCGTCTGGTCGATATCATTGAACCTACTGATAAAACAGTAGATGCATTGATGAGATTGGATCTGGCTGCCGGTGTTGATGTTCAAATCAGCCTGGGCTAATTAGAGGGTTTTAACAATGGCGATTGGTCTAATCGGTCGTAAAGTGGGTATGACGCGCATCTTCACAGAAGATGGTGCTTCTATCCCCGTGACTGTTATCGAAGCGGCCCCTAATCGTGTTACTCAGTTACGTACTGAAGAAACCGATGGGTATCGCGCGCTACAAGTGACCACTGGCACTAAAAAAGCTAACCGCGTAAATAAAGCAGCAGCAGGTCATTTTGCTAAAGCTGGCGTGGAAGCGGGCCGTGGTTTATGGGAGTTCCGTCTGGACGGCAATGAAGGTGAAGGTATTGAAGTTGGCAGTGAAATCACTGTTGAAGTTTTTGCTGAAACCAAAAAAGTTGACGTTATCGGTACTTCTAAAGGTAAAGGTTTTGCAGGTGCAATCAAGCGTTGGAACTTTAGTCACCAACGTAATTCACATGGTAACTCTTTGTCTCACCGTGCTCCTGGTTCTATTGGTCAAAACCAATCACCAGGTAAAGTTTTCAAAGGCAAAAAAATGGCAGGCCAGCTTGGTAACGAGCGTGTGACTGTTCAGTCTTTGGAAGTAGTACGTGTTGACGCCGAACGTAACCTTCTGTTGATCAGAGGTGCAGTTCCAGGCGCAACAGGTGGTGATGTTATCGTTAAACCTGCAGTTAAAGCGTAACGTTCGGGAGATCGGTGATGGAATTAGTATTGAAAGACGCTAAAGGCGCTCTTGAAGTATCCGAAGCTACTTTTGGACGTGAGTTTAACGAAGCATTGGTACATCAGGTTGTTGTCGCTTTTGGCGCCGGCGCCCGTCAAGGTACCCGTGCACAAAAAACACGTTCTGAAGTTAGCGGTGGCGGTAAAAAGCCATGGCGTCAAAAAGGAACTGGTCGTGCCCGTGCGGGTACTATCCGTAGTCCTATCTGGCGTTCAGGTGGCGTAACATTCGCTGCTAAAAATCAGGATCACAGTCAGAAAGTAAACAAGAAGATGTACCGTGGTGCGATCAAAAGCATCTTGTCTGAACTGGTACGTCAGGAACGCCTGATTGTGGTAGAAAAATTCGCTGTTGAAGCACCAAAAACCAAAGAATTGGTTGCCAAGCTTAATGAGCTTGAGCTTAACGATGTGTTAATCGTAACGTCTGAAGTTGATGAGAACTTGTTCTTGTCTGCACGCAACTTATACAA
Organism: Neptunicella plasticusilytica; assembly: GCF_047922965.1. GTDB lineage: Bacteria > Pseudomonadota > Gammaproteobacteria > Enterobacterales > Alteromonadaceae > Neptunicella > Neptunicella plasticusilytica. Next base: position 3,994,504 of record NZ_CP150481.1, on the reverse strand, counting down.
AGTTGATGTGCGTGATGTTGCGGGTATTGACCCCGTTAGTTTGATTGCATTCGAAAAAGTGTTGATGACTGCTGATGCAGTGAAGCAATTAGAGGAGACGTTGGCATGATTAGCGAAGAACGTCTATTGAAAGTGGTGTTAGCACCACATGTTTCAGAAAAAACTACTCTGGCTGCTGAAAGCAACACTGTTGTCTTCAAAGTATTGAAAGATGCGAACAAAAACGAAATCAAACAAGCGGTTGAGAAACTGTTTGAAGTTGAAGTGGATTGCGTTCGCACCGTTAACGTGAAGGGTAAAACCAAGCGTAGCGGTATGCGTTTCGGAAGACGTAAAGACTGGAAAAAGGCTTACGTTGTACTGAAAGAAGGTCAAGACATCGACTTCGTCGGTGGCGCTGAGTAACAGGAGTATTTTGTCATGGCATTAATGAAAGCTAAGCCAACTTCTCCGGGTCGTCGCCACGTCGTTCAGGTGGTCAACCCGGATTTGCACAAAGGCGCACCTTATGCTCCTTTGTTGGAAAAAAGTAGCAAGTCTGGTGGTCGTAATAACCATGGTCGTATTACCGTGCGTCACGTTGGTGGTGGTCATAAACAACACTACCGGGTAATTGACTTCAAACGTAACAAAGATGGCATTCCTGCCAAAGTTGAACGTTTGGAATACGATCCTAACCGTTCTGCCAATATCGCACTGGTTTTGTATGCTGACGGTGAACGCCGTTACATCCTGGCCCCGAAAGGTGTTAAAGCTGGCGATGCGGTTGTTTCAGGTTCTGATGCACCGATCAAAGCAGGTAACACTTTACCTATGCGCAACATTCCCGTCGGTACTACGGTACACGCGGTTGAAATGAAGCCGGGTAAAGGTGCGCAAATTGCACGTTCTGCTGGCGCTTACGTACAAATTCTGGCGCGTGATGGGGCTTATGTCACTATCCGTTTGCGTTCAGGTGAAGTTCGTAAGGTTCAGTCTGATTGCCGCGCCACTATTGGCGAAATCGGTAATGCAGAACACATGCTGCGTTCATTAGGTAAAGCGGGAGCCACGCGTTGGAGAGGTGTTCGTCCAACAGTTCGTGGTGTAGCAATGAACCCTGTAGATCACCCACATGGTGGTGGTGAAGGTCGTACCTCTGGTGGCCGTCATCCTGTATCACCTTGGGGTAAACCTACTAAGGGCGCTAAAACCCGTAAAAATAAGAGTACGGATAAGTTCATCGTACGTCGTCGTAACAAGTAATAGCGAGGATTCACCATGCCACGTTCTCTCAAGAAAGGTCCATTTATTGACCTGCACTTGCTGAAGAAGGTAGAGACTGCGGTGGAAAAGAGCGACAAAAAACCAATTAAAACCTGGTCACGTCGCTCCATGATCATTCCAGATATGATTGGATTGACCATTGCAGTCCATAACGGTCGCCAGCACGTTCCTGTATTTGTCAGTGACGAAATGGTCGGTCATAAATTGGGCGAATTTGCGCCAACGCGTACTTACCGTGGCCATGTCGCGGATAAGAAAGCCAAGAAACGATAAGGGGTAGAATATGGAAGCTTTAGCTAAACATCGCTTTGCCCGCACGTCGGCTCAAAAGGCTCGCTTGGTTGCGGATCAAATTCGCGGTTTACACGTTGAACAAGCATTGGAAGTACTGACTTATAGTCAGAAAAAAGCTGCAGACCTGATGAAGAAGGTTCTGGAATCAGCGATTGCCAATGCCGAACATAACGAAGGCGCTGATATCGACGAACTTACTGTCGCTAAAGTCTTTGTTGACGAAGGTCCTACCATGAAGCGTATTAAGCCTCGTGCGAAAGGCCGTGCAGATCGTATCTTTAAGCGTAGCAGTCACATCACAGTCGTTGTGGCTGATAACTAGGAGAAGGTTATGGGACAGAAGGTACATCCTACAGGTATACGCCTGGGTATCAGCAAACCATGGACATCTACCTGGTACGCTAATACTAAAGAATATGCAGATAACCTGTTTAATGATCATCAGGTTCGCAAATTCCTGAGCAAGGAACTGAAAAGTGCTTCAGTTTCTAAAATTGTTATCGAACGCCCTGCCAAGAGCATCCGTGTGACTATTCACACTGCTCGCCCTGGTGTGGTTATCGGTAAGAAAGGGGAAGATGTCGAAAAATTGCGTAAACATGTGTCTAATTTGGCTGGTGTACCAGCGCAAATTAACATCTCTGAAGTACGCAAACCTGAATTAGACGGGCAGTTGGTTGCCGATAGCATCGCAAGCCAGTTAGAGCGTCGTGTTATGTTCCGTCGTGCGATGAAGCGCGCGGTACAAAATGCAATGCGAATTGGTGCTCAAGGTATCAAAGTTGAAGTGAGCGGTCGTTTGGGCGGAGCAGAAATTGCACGTTCAGAATGGTATCGTGAAGGTCGTGTACCACTACACACTTTCCGCGCTGACATCGACTACGCTACCTCGGAAGCGAATACCACTTACGGTATCATCGGCGTTAAGGTTTGGATCTTCAAAGGTGAAGTATTGGGTGGCTTGCCTACTCATGAGCAGCCAGCTGCTCCTGCACCTAAGAAGAAAAAAGGCCGCGCTGCGAAGCAAGGGGGCTAAGATATGTTACAACCAAAGCGTACGAAATTCCGTAAACAGCATAAAGGTCGTAACCGTGGTATGGCCGTTGCTGGCGGTAAAGTTAGTTTCGGTACTTTCGGCTTAAAAGCCGTTGGCCGTGGTCGTATGACTGCACGCCAAATCGAAGCGGCTCGTCGTGCCATGACTCGTGCTGTTAAACGTCAAGGAAAAATCTGGATTCGGGTTTTCCCTGACAAGCCTATCACTGAAAAGCCTCTTGAGGTTCGTCAGGGTAAAGGTAAAGGTAACGTCGAGTATTGGGTATGTCAGATCCAACCGGGTCGCGTGTTATACGAAATGGAAGGTGTTCCAGAAGAAGTAGCACGTGAAGCGTTTGAACTGGCTGCAGCGAAACTGCCATTTAAAACAACCTTTGTAACTCGGACGGTGATGTAATGAAAGCGACCGAACTGAAAGACAAGAGCGTAGAAGAGCTCAACGCAGAGTTGTTAAAGCTGCTTCGCGAACAGTTCAATCTGCGCATGCAACACAGTACTGGTCAGATGGAAAAAACTGACCAGATCAAAAAGGTGCGTCGCAGTATTGCTCGCGTTAAAACCATTTTGACTCAGAAGGCAGATGCGTAATGACTGAACAAACTGTTCGTACAGTACAAGGCCGTGTAGTTAGTAACAAAATGGACAAGTCCATCGTTGTTGCCATTGAACGTCGGGTAAAACATCCAGTTTATGGAAAGTACATTACTCGTACCACTAAATTACACGCCCATGATGAAACTAATCAGTGTGGTGAAGGCGATGTTGTCACTTTGCGTGAATGTCGTCCTTACTCCAAGACCAAGTCCTGGATACTGGTAGATATCATCACTAAAGCTAAAGCAATTTAGTTCACTTACTAGTGATTTTAAAAAGGCGCTCTCCGCGAGGACAGCGCCTTTTTTGATCTGGAAATTCCAACCCCGCTTTCAGCCTAATAGATCAGATAAGTTGACTTACTGGTCTATTTTATCGACAGTAACAGTTAATCCAGCAATGCAACGGAGATTTACTGTTGACTCAAATTCTTTGCCCTCAGTGCAGCACAGTTCAGGATTATCAGCAGCCACAGGAAGGGGAATCACTACAATGCTGTTGCTGTGAGCATGTGCTGGTCAAAACCATACGAGGCAACAATTTACCTGCACTGATACTCACCCTGTCAGCCCTGATTCTCTATGTACCGGCCAATATTTATCCCATTATGACCATGACTTATCTGGGGCGCAGTAACGATACCACCATCATGGGCGGGATTATCGATTTGTATACCAGTGGTATGTACGGGCTAGCCGCACTGGTGTTTACTGTCAGTATTGTTATTCCTATCGTTAAAATATTACTGATGTTGTATCTGTTGCTGGTAAGTCCCCATGTTTCTCCCCTGTCGCATCTGACCCATCATAAATTATGGCGTTTCGTCGAGCGGATTGGCCCCTGGTCAATGCTGGATGTATTTCTGGTGGCGATATTGGTGGCATTGGTAAAATTACAGGATATGGCAAGAGTGGATCCCGGACCTGGTATTGTGGCGTTTGCTGGCGTAGTGGTACTGACACTAATCGCCTCACAAGTACTGGATAGCCGCTTACTATGGAAAAATAAACATGACTGAAGCTACAAAAGCAGTAATAAAACCCAGCGGAAAATATATGTGGCTATGGCTGGTGCCTGTGTTGGCAATCGGGCTGGTGGCATTCATGGTTTGGCGTAATCTACCGGAAAATGGTGAGTCGATTACACTCTATTTTGACGACGTAAACGGGCTTAAAGAGAAACAGACCAAGTTGCTTTATCGCGGGTTAGAAGTGGGCAATCTGGAAAAGCTAAATTTATCTGATGACAAGCAAAAGGTAAAAGCTACAGTGCAGGTGCATGAAAAAATTGTTCCGCTATTAAACGAAGGTAGCCAGTTCTGGTTGGTCAAGCCACAAATTGGCTCCGCCGGTATTTCCGGTATCAATACCCTGGTCTCAGGTCCTTATATCACGTTCTCGGCCGGTAGCGGAAAACCGCAGCAAGAATTCCATGCCTTGCAGCAGCAGCCGATTGAAAAGCGCGAAGGGCTTAAATTCAGGATCTGGAGTGAGTTACGCAGCAGTATTTCTCCAGGAGATGATCTGTATTACAAGCAAGTGCCAGTAGGTAAAATCTACGCCTACGAGTTGCTTAGTGACCATCTGCTGTTTTATGCACAGATCCAGCCCGAGTACCAATCTTTACTGCGTTCCAACAGTCGTTTCTGGGAAGAAAGCGGTTTTGAATTCGATATGGGGCTGCTAGGCATGTCTGTTTCAACAGCCCCGCTAATGAGCTTGTTGAGTGGTGGGATCAGCTTTGCTACCCCAACTGAATACGGTGCGCAAGCTAAGGTCAATGACCAGTTTGTTCTTGAGGAAGATGGCGATGAAGACTGGCTTAAATGGCAACCCCAGATTAAGTTGCCGGAACACATCATAAAAGAAAGTGGCCAGCAGGATAGCCAATCAGGTTTGGTACCCAAAACGCTGCAATCAGGCGTTAAACAGCAGGAAAAAAGCGAGAATTAATTCTGTCTAAATAATAACCATGATGTAATTTTCATACTTAACCACTGCTAAAAATAGGTTAATGTTTAGCCCACTGATTTGAAATATTTGAGTAAAAAAGGGGGCAAAATGTCTAACCGATTGTTATTGATAATATTATTGCTCCCTTTTAATTGCCTGGCTGATTCGCAATTCTGGGATACAGGGATTGACTGGCTGAAGGCGAATCTGGCGGACGACGCCGATGTTGTCTTCCAGCGCGCCGAATTCCAATATGACGGCTTGGCCGATCAAACTGCATCACTGGATGTGAAGCATATAATTGGCGAGCGTTTTTTCGTTTATACCTCATTGCTCATGCATCGCCAGAAGCTGCAAAGCGGTGTTTGTAAACAGAATATCGCTACATCAGAATATGAAATCATGCCTCAATTCCAGTTACAAAATGACTTTGCGGTCGGTGTAGGGATCCGCAGAACTATCGAATCTGAAATGAGCTTTTCTCAAGATCATCAAATTCAGCTCGAGAATAAAAGTCAGTGGTTTGTCAGTTTGTCCTTGAACCCGCAAACCATGTCTGCACAATATGGAGTAAGATATTCTTCCACATCACTGGATGCTCATGATTATTCACCATTGAGGCAAAATACCACCTTTACCGACAACGCTTTGACACTCTACTATCAGGCCAGTTTTTAGCAAGATACCTTCATTCTGGCAGCCTGTCGTTGTTTGTTATCCAGCTGCATTCATTCTCTCTTTGAAAAATCTTAATTAATTGATAAATAAGTTATTTAATATGATTTTAAGCTAACTTTTGATTACCTATTTCAGCTGAATTGGACTACATTAGTCTGATGTATTTAGTTGTTTGTCGTTTGCACCGATACTACCCCAGTCGCTCTGGCTCCGTCATTTTTTAGGTAGCGCGGGTATATCGATTTGCAACTGCAAGTCCGTTGTTATATTCATTAAGGAATGAAGAATGTTTGCACAACACGGTAATTATTCTCTTTATAGTGACCACAGTATCATCATATTCGAAGCTTTTGGTGCTTGGAATGTAGAAGCTTCACGAAATGCGATCGGCAAGATAAAAACTATAGTGGATAATATGCCAACATCGGCGCACGGATTTATTTTTGATACTCATCTTGTCGAAGGGATGACTCCAGACAGTTATCTGGTTTGGTCAGAGGCAGTTAACTATTGGTTAAGTAAAGGGTTTAACGGGCTGGCCAGAATTGACGATCCTGAGTCGGCCCATTACAAACTCTTTGTTGAAGGTTTTGACATCATGCTCAAAGAAATTATTCCCTTCACTTTTGCCGATGACATAGCGCATGCCCTGAGTTGGTTACACGAGCTGGAGTTCAAAGGATTTGAAAACGGCTTGGAGGTTGTTAAGCAGTCAAGTAACAACCTCTAGTTCGCATCAGGCAAATACAACCGTCTTGTTATGGTGAATAATGACCCGATCTTCCAGATGATAACGCAAGCCGTTGGACAACGCTGTTTTTTCACAATCTTTACCTTTACGCACCATATCGGCAGCGCTGTCGTTGTGACTGATACGAATCACCTGCTGTTCGATAATGGGTCCTTCATCTAAATCTTTGGTCACATAATGACAGGTTGCGCCAATTAATTTGACCCCACGATCATAAGCTTGCTGATAGGGTTTGGCCCCGGCAAAAGACGGCAAAAAACTATGATGGATGTTAATGGCTTTGCCTGCCATTTTTTGACACAAGCTGTCAGGTAAAATTTGCATAAAGCGGGCGAGTACGGTGAGATCAATCTGGTAATTTTCCAATAGACGCTCTACTTCCGCAAAGGCTTGTTGTTTTGGCTGGTTACTAAAATCCACAAAATGAAACGGGATGGCATACCAGTCGGCAAACTGTTTCATCTTGGCGTGATTGGCGATAATACAGGGGATCTCGCAATTCAATTCACCACTATGCCAACGATGTAATATATCCACCAGGCAGTGGGACTCGTGACTGGCCAGTAACGCCACTTTCTGCCTTTCTAGCGAGTCAGTAATATGCCAGTTCATCTGATATTGCTCGGCAATAGGGTTAAACGCCTCAGCAAAATTTATCTTGGCCAGGTTAAATGAGTCAGCCTTAATTTCATGGCGCATAAAAAAACGGCCAGCTTGTTGGTCGGTGTGATGGTTGGCCTCAACGATCGTAGCGCTATGTTCGGCTAAAAACTGGCTGACAGCCGCCACCAATCCGACCTGATCCGGACAATCAATAACGAGCTTGAAGGTTTGTTGCATGAGTTTCCCTTTACCCGCAGGCAAACTAGAAGGTTAAATCCAAAGATATAGAGCCTACTCATTCGCCGTCGCAGAGTAAATATGCATTAAGACTAAAGTGATTGAAATAGTTATATAAATAACCCCAACTCGGGTTAAATAATCCGATGCGGGAGAAAACCATCACATCAGGTTGACCCGTTGAAGTGTGGTCAACACAGCGTTTTTAGTACAAAACGCTGTGTTTTTAACATTGTGACTCAAATTGACCCTGTCACATGGGGGTAAACTTCATTACGACCCTACTGGTTTTGCCCCGTATATTTTTATCCCACATAGGTATATCGAGTGGGTCGTCAGAGTTATGCAGAAAAGTCTCTTCAGCAATCAATTTAAAGCCCCACTCGGCCATTTTTTGCCGAATAATGGCCGGATCGATGCGATGCAAGCTTTCGCCTGCTTGTGTACCACTGCCTGCAGGCGCAATATGATCTACTAGCCCTAGGATCCCGTCATCGGTGAGGGCGTCGAGCAGCTTGGTCATAAAGACCTGGTCATCGATCTTGTCCCAGCCATTTTGCTCGTCGACGTGATACAAATCATGGAAGCTCAGAATAAATAAAATACGGTCATAGTGATTTGTGGGCAGCTCCAGTGAATTGGCATCCTGCATAAGTTGTGTCACATTCGGCAATCGCTTGTCAGCATATCGGGCAGTGATTTTATCTTCACCTATAAACTTGATATAGGGAGCATTGTTATGTGCATCGACATGTCCTTTGGGACCTACTATTCTGGCCACCAGTTCGGTGTAATAGCCGCTGCCGGAAAATACGTCCAGTACTTGCTGTTCGGGCTTGAACTCAAAAAATGCTAGCACTTTGTCAGGCTGGCGCTGACTATCTCTGAGTTTGTCTTCCGCCGGGCGATCGGGATTGTTTATGGCTTGCTGTATCACATCGTTCGCCATGCTCGAAAGTGGTGTCAATAATCCGAATAGCATTAGTAAATGTCTGATTTGCATGATTTTCTCCGAAATTAGTTAACCCCCGCTATTTTGCCGGGTTTCTAGCCTGCCGCAATTGGCATTATTTCAAGTGTAGGTATGGCGTGACGAAAGAGATAATTATCACCCATTCTTCTAATTCGCTATCCGGAAGCAAATTAGCGATAAATTGTTTCTTTATTAGTCATTTATGGGATGATTGGGTGGGAACTTAAGTTGAACTGGCATTCAGTTTCACGCTTATCTAGCCGTTAAAATAGCATTGCTGACAAATAACGAGTGCACTATGAGCCAATTTATAAATAACTTGTCGCTACGAAAAAAACTTCTGGGGATTGTTAGTATATTAAATCTGTTGCTGATATTAAGCAGCGCCTATGCCATCTATTCCATGACGAAAATAGGCAACGAACTGGAAAAAATTGCCGAGCAAAATATCAAGCTGACAGAGTTGTTAATGATGGTTACAGTTGAGCAGCTGGAACAGGTTATATTGTTTGAAAGAGCCACCCATTACGGCGCTATTATGCAACAAGTGAAAGGTGCTGATAACCAGTTTGATACCGCCAGAAAAGCTTTTAGTCGTTCAGATAGCAATGTCGTTAAAGTGTTAAAGCAAGCGGAAGATTTGGTACAACAATCATTACGGCAAGTTGATGACGGAACCGCTGGGACTCTTGAGCGGATACTAAACGGATTAAAAAAAGTAGAGGCAAACCATAACAAGTTGGTGGAGCAAGCACGCCAGGTGTTTGAATATTATCGTCAGAATCAGTTAACGGATGCTGAACAGCTGGCCTTGCAGGTTGAAGGCGAAGCAGATGATATTGATCAGACTCTGGATGGGCTATTGGCAGAAATGGAAGCTTATACCCTGGAGAGCGTCGATATTGCCCATGAGCATGAATCCAGTTCGGTCGTTGTGATGCTTGTTGTGGTGGTAATCAGCGTTATTTTTGGTATGTCGTTAAGTCTGTATATTACCAATATGATTATCGCCGCCATACGTCAGACTATTGTTACCGCTTCAGGCGACTTGAGTCAGGAAATTGTGGTGGACAGCTCGGATGAAATTGGCGAGCTGAAGGCGGCCATGAACGGTATGCGTTTAAAATTACTGGATATGTTAGGACAAATATCCGGCACCACCTCACAACTCTCGGCAGCGTCAGAAGAAATGTCGGTAGTTACCCGACAAACCAGTCAAATTATCGATTCTCAACATCAAGAAACCTCAATGATAGCGGCCGCTATCAACCAAATGTCAACAACAGCACAGCAAGTGGCCGAAAGCGTTAATTTGACAGCTCAAGCAGCCTATGAGGCCACTGACGCCACCAATAAAGGCGCTGATATAGTCAAGCAGGGGATTGAGCAGATTAACCGTTTGGCCAAGCAGGTAGAAATGTCGGCACAGACGATCAACGATGTCGGCAAACAGTCTGAAACTATTAGTACTGTGCTGGAAGTGATCAAGGGCATTGCGGATCAAACCAACTTACTGGCGCTGAACGCGGCAATCGAGGCGGCCAGAGCTGGAGAGCAAGGACGAGGTTTTGCCGTGGTCGCTGACGAGGTGAGGACATTGGCCAGCCGAACGCAGAAATCCACCGACGAAATTAATAGCATGATTGAAAAATTGCAGGCTGGCTCGCAACAGGCCGTCAGTGTTATGCAAAAGAGTCAGGATGAAGCCAAGGCAGCGGTTGAATTTTCGGTGGACACCGGGCAGGCATTGGACACTATTGCCCAGGCGGTGGACAAAATTAACCAGAATGCTAGCCATATCGCTAGTGCGGCGACCGAGCAAGGCGCGGTGGCAGAGGAAATTAATAGCAATATTGCCCGACTCAATGAAATGTCCAATCAGACTGCCGAGGGCGCAGAAGAAACCGCTACTGCCACAGATGAGCTCACCCGCATGGCGGTGGAGCTGCAAGGCATTGTCGATCAGTTTAAGGTCTAATGGGTATACAGTGCCCAGCTGTTGCGACGCTGATAACTTACGCCATGTTGGGTTGATACTGATTCAAATAGATGAAACTGGTTAAACCGGCAGTGGAATTGAGGGTCAACCAGAGCAGCAGGAGGATTCTGCTGGCATTTTCGATAAAGGGTTAGATGCGGTAGATAAGACCTTTTTTGTATATTGATATGGCAGCGTCGTGCTGTACGCGCCAGGTGTTCCGCAAGATTGGACAACGCCTCGTCAATTTGTGATGTGCCTAACCACAACGCTTTCGGCTTCGGCCAATACCCCAATTGATTGAGTATTATTGAACAAGCCGGCTGGCTGTCTAATTCGTCCATTGCCTGATTCAGTACCGACAGTTGCGAGGGAGTGAGTTGACCCAGAAATGCCAGGGTAATATGAAAGTTGGTTACTGGTACCGGATTGGGAATGACTGGTAAGTACCGATTGCGCCATTGATCAATGGCCAATTTGGTCTGGCTATCCGGCTCCAGTGCAAAAAAGCAACGCATCAAATACCTCCATTGTGCCTTAACCGGCAATATTCGAGGTCAACGCTATCCTTTGACCAAACTCATTCTTGTACTTTCATCACTGCTCTTTTGCAAACTATCGACTATGTTTCTGGGTAAAAAACTTTGAGCCGAAGCGACAACGGCTTTGGAACGCAAACCAATGATGCGGGCGTTAACCAGATATCCGTCCTTATGTTTCACTACCGTGCCAGCCACTACATACTTAATCGGCAGATCAGGCGCCAGTTCGGTATAGTCTTTACTCAGGTTAAAATCACCCTGCTCAGTGACACGGATATAATCTGTGGCTTTAAAATCGATTACCGGAATACCAAACTTGTGCATTTCGTGTACTAACCCTTCAGCCAGTTGATTGCCCAACAAGCTTGACTGGGTGTAATCGCTGTCCAGAAATACAAAGCTGGTAATCGCAACGGGGGTGGTGGTGTTCACATATTGCAAGTTACCGATAAGCTGTTGTGCGATGCCACTCGTATAGGTGTTGATATTCAGGTTTGCCGGGATCACCTGGCTGGACAATGCGTTATGTGAATTGCTGAATTTGCCGTTGTAGTCTTGCTGGAAGCGGTTGCTGGCGGTCAATGGCGAAGAATGGGGTGACTCTGTTTCCGCATATACTTCTGCGTCAGGCTTGGCATCACTGTCAGTTAGCTGATGGGCGAAGTTTTCCAGGCTTTGGCATCCTTGTAATAACAACAACGCCGTCAAAGCACTCAGCCTATTATTCATGTTTTGCTCCTAGTACGCCTTGCGATACAGTTTCTGGTTTTGCAGCATGACATTACCCGAATGCCAGCCGACATTGGCAGGAACGTAGTCTGTTGCGGCGGCCAATATCTGTTTGCTGGATACATCAATTAGTCGAAGATTAACCACATACTGAGTTTCCTGCTGCGAGTAGGTTCCGGTCAGGAAGTACTTCACATCAATATTTTTATCCAGCTGCTCTATCATTCTGGACAACATAATATCCCTGTTTTGTTTTAGCTCTATGCTGTCAGTGGTTTTGAATTCGACTACCGTCAGACCCGCCTGGGTGGCAAGTGTGACCAGACTCTCCTGAAGCTGCCGACCGAATGAGGCGTCATCAGGCAAGGCGTTGCCATTTTCCAGTTCAACCGGCAAGATTGTGCCCACAGCAACAGGCGCTTTTGACGGCAAGTGCTGGATAGTATCAAATAATTGACGGGCTAATTGCTCGGTATGAAAATGAATATTGTTGGTGGGCGGCATGACGTCGCTGCGAGTGCTGTTGTCTGTATCCTCTGCATCAGGAGCGGTTGCACATCCCGCCAGCAAAAAATGGAACAACAGAATACTGATCCCGCATGTAAGCTTTCTAGTCATAGTATTGCCAGATAAATCGATAACATATTTGGATAAGTGCAAATTCAGTGCCGTTTTTATGCGTTATAGTTTTGCGTAAATAAATGCCGGCACTTCAGTACTGGCAGACGACACACTTGCCTGATTGTGCAGGTCCACAAGCGATATATCGATGCGAATGGCATCTCGATAGGAAAGCAGGCTAGTTTGCAATTCATAGCCGACAGTGGATTCGTGACGATAAGCGGAGGCAATGTCACTACCGTAGACGGGTAATCCCATTTTGGCCAGCTCGGTCGTTAGCATAACTTTCAGTTGTTGGATAAGGCGGCTTGATTCTGCCGATACGGGCAGAGCCGAATTCAGCTCGCTGATTAAAACCGGCTGGCTGATTTTTTGCTCACCAAGTTGATCATGTAAGTTGACTGCCAACTGTTTGACATACTCGTTCAGCGAAACGAAGTGATCAGGCGTCTGAAACCTGTTGGCAACCTGCTGAGATCCTGAAACTGGCATGGTTTTCAGTGGATCATGAGTCGATTGAGCAGCCTTGTTTTGGCAAGCATAAGTTTCCCCCTCATCACTGAAACAAATTTTGTCATTACTGCTAAACATCAGCGTGTTACACCCGCACATGGCCAGAGGTAGCAGTAATAAAACGGTCGCTTTGATGAATTGTTGCATGGCTGTATATTGATTCCCGAATGTGCCTTTATGATTCAAAAATAAGCGAATAATGTGCCAACTTAACAGACCCTGGCTTTAACACCACGTGTTTGTTGCAGTTTGTGCTGAATTGAGTGGCAACAGCCATTCTGATGATATGATCCGCAGATCTGAAATAGCTAAGTAGAAATAAACCTTGTTACCCGTTGAGCAAATCTGGCCACAGCTTAAACAACATATTATTCAGCAGGACGTGATTCTGGTGGCTCCGCCCGGTGCCGGTAAATCCACTTGTTTGCCGTTGCATTTACTGCAACTGCAACAATTTCGGGGTAGAAAAATTATTATGTTGCAACCCCGGCGTATTGCAGTGCGCAGTATCGCTGCTTATCTGGCAGAACAGCTTGGTGAATCGGTAGGGCAAACTGTGGGTTACCGTATTCGGGGGGAGAACAAAACCAGCGCCGGCACTCGTCTGGAAATTGTCACCGAAGGCATTTTATTGCGAATGTTGCAAAGCGAGCCTGAGCTTCCAGAAATAGGTTTGGTTATCTTTGACGAGTTTCATGAACGCAGCATCTATGCCGATTTCTCGCTTGCGTTGTGTTTGGAAGTGCAGCAGGCGCTGCGTGATGATCTGCGATTATTAGTGATGTCAGCCACGCTGGATACACATTCATTGCAAGAACTGTTACCGGCATCGGTGTTATTGCAATGTGAAGGGCGCAGTTATCCGGTAGAGATTAAATACGTGCCGGATACGTCGAGCCAGCCATTATCGTTAAAAATGTCTCGCGTTATTCAGCAGGTATTGCAAACTCACAGCGGCAGCATACTGGTTTTTTTGCCCGGTGCCGCCGATATCCGCCATACCGAGCAGGCAGTCAGAGCATTTATCGGGTCGGATACACATTTGTATTGTTTGTATGGGGAATTGTCCAAAGCGCAACAGATGCAGGCGATTTCGACCTGTCCTGCTGGTCAGCGAAAAATTGTACTGGCCACTAATATTGCCGAAACCAGTTTAACGATTGATGGAATCGAAGTGGTGATCGACAGCGGTATCGAGAAAAAAGCGCTGTTCCAGTTAACGCGGGGGATTACCCAACTGGTTACGCAGCGAATTTCCCAATCATCCGCGACCCAGCGAGCAGGTCGAGCGGGACGTTTGTCTGCCGGAGCCTGCTATCGTTTGTGGAGCCGTGAACAGCAAGACAGATTGTCATCACACAGCACGCCGGAAATATTGAACACCGATTTGACGTCTTTTGTGCTTGAGGCCGCCGTATGGGGCAGTGATATTACACAGTTGGGATTAATCGACCAGCCATCGATTGCTCAGGTTAACCAGGCCTTGGCATTATTGCGTGAACTCGATGCGCTCGATTCTCAAGGAAAACTCACTGTACGAGGTAAAGCACTGCATGCAATGGGGGGGCATCCTTGCAATGCCAGTATATTGGTCAAAAGCCAATTGATGAGTTCTAGCCATCAGAGTCTGGCGGCAACCTTGGTCAGCTTGCTGGAAAGCAAGGATCCACTACCCAATCACGGTACTGTACTTTTACAATCCAGGCTGGATTATCTGCAGCAGCATAGCGCTGCGCCAATCTGGCAAACTATTCGCCATTGGCATCAACGTCTGGGTTGCCAGATCAAAACCTGGCCGCGCACTGATACGGCGCTGTTGCTTGCATACGGATACCCGCAATGGCTGGCAAAACGCCGTGCCAATGGGGGATATTTATTGGTCAATGGTTGTGGAGCTGACGTGTTCCCTGATGATCCTGTTGGCCAGCACGAATGGCTTGCGATTGGTGCCATGTTGAGTACCGACAAGCAGCAGGGCGACGTGCGCATTACCTTGGCAGAACCGATTCAGCAAACTGATATTGAACAACACTTCAGTCATCTGATTAGCGATAAACTCTATTGTGAGTGGGATAATTCAAAGCAGCGTATCCTGGTTCAGCAGCGCAAAATGTTGGGTGAAATCCTGTTGTCAGCACATCCGGCCAGCCATATTGAGCAACAGCAGTTAGATGCGATTTGGCTGGAGGTTATTGTAAACAAGGGAGTGATGAATTTGCCCCTGGATGAAAGAGCACTGCAATTAATCTATCGGGTCAGGCTAGCCAAACAATATATTAGTGATAGTCATTGGCCCGATATGAGCGAATCTGGCTTAACCGATAATTTATCTGATTGGTTGCTGCCTTACTTAACCAAAGTGACGAGCTGGAAGCAACTTGGTGAACTGGATTTTTACCAAATATTGCAAAGTATGTTGGATTGGCCCAGCCAACAACAGCTGAATGAACAGCTTCCGACCCACATGAGTGTGCCCAGCGGTACCAGTATCCGGCTCGACTATCACCCGGATACAGAGGTCACGCTATCGGTTCGGATGCAGGAACTGTACGGCATGACTGACACACCGAAACTGGCTGGGGGTAAACTGCCAATCCTGCTCGAACTGTTGTCTCCCGCCCGGCGGCCGTTGCAGAAAACCCGTAATCTGGCCGGCTTTTGGCAGGGCAGTTATAAAGCAGTGCAAAAAGAAATGAAGGGCCGCTATCCCAAACATTTCTGGCCGGATGATCCGGCTAATGCAACGGCAACAACCAAAACCAAAAAATATATGTAAGCAGAAATCCAGAATAGCAAGATTGCTATGTTGAGGCTGTAATTCATTGTCAGAAACGTTACAATTCGGGCATAGCCTTTTGTGCATATACGATCTACATCGTTAGATTTAATTTCCTAACCTAAAGACTTTTCTGTGGCCCCCAAAAAAACTAAACGTAGCAACAAGAAACCAGAAAAACCGGTTAAACAGTC
The DNA here is from genome assembly GCF_047922965.1 of Neptunicella plasticusilytica. GTDB lineage: Bacteria > Pseudomonadota > Gammaproteobacteria > Enterobacterales > Alteromonadaceae > Neptunicella > Neptunicella plasticusilytica. Next base: position 3,978,747 of record NZ_CP150481.1, on the reverse strand, counting down.
GTTTCTAAAACGAGTGTGGAGATGGTTGATACACCACTGGTGGCAGTTGTCCCTGGTATTTGTTGCGTTGGTGGGCGGTTATAGTCTGTATCTTGATGCACAAATCCAGTCACGTTTTAGCGGCAATAAATGGGAAGTCCCGGCACAGATTTTTGCCCGACCACTGGTTTTGCATACCGAGCTGGAACTCAGTCAGGCTGAGTTGGTGGATGAGCTGAATTTGTTGGCGTATCGGCCGGTAAAACAACTCCGGCAAAGCGGCGATTATATCCAGCAAGGGCAAAGTATCAGCTTTGTACGTCGTGAATTTGAATTCCCCGATGGTAGCGAGCCTGAGCGCTTTATTCAGGTCGTGTTTGGCGGCGGCAAGATTCAACGTATTACCGATATGCAATCCGGGGTTAATATCGAACAAATCAGGCTGGAACCCTGGCTGGTTACCCGGCTTATCAGTGCCGACCATGAAGATCGCATGCTGGTTAATCTTGATGATGTTCCCAAGTCGCTGGTGCAGGCTCTATTGCTGGTGGAAGATCGGGATTTTTATTCTCATCACGGGATTATGCCTTCTTCTATTTTACGGGCGTTGATCACTAACATTAAGGCCGGACGCAATGTGCAGGGCGGCAGTACGCTGACCCAACAGCTGGTGAAAAACTTCTTTCTGACTCGTGAAAAATCCCTATTACGCAAGATCAATGAAGCCTGGATGTCGTTGCTAATTGAGCTTCGTTACAGCAAGAATGTCATCCTGCAAGCCTATTTGAATGAGGTGTTCCTCGGCCAAAACGGGGCTACCGGTGTGCACGGTTTCGGTTTGGCCAGTCATTTCTATTTTGATCGGCCGTTAACGGAACTGAATGTAGCGGAAATTGCCACCTTGGTTGGTATGGTCAAAGGCCCGTCATTTTACAATCCTCGCCGTCATCCTGAACGGGTGCTTGAGCGTCGCGATATGATTTTAAGGATGATGTTTGAAGCACAATTGTTGACAAAAAGTGCCTATCAACAGCAGGTTGTCAAACCGATGAGATTAGCCAGTGACACTCGTCTGGCACAAGGTAAACATCCGGCTTTTATGGATGAAGTGACGCGTGAATTACGTGCTGTGTTACCCGATCCGGAATTGTTTCAATCCGGCCTTAAGGTCTTTACCGCTATGGATCCGTTAGCCCAACGGCGCGCGGAAATGTCCCTGAGCAGCGGACTGCCGATTCTGGAACAGCATAAAGGCATCACCGAATTACAAGGCGCAATGCTGGTCACTGACATCAAAAGTGGTGAGTTAAGGGCTATTGTGGGAAGCCGCGATACCCGTTTTAGCGGTTTTAACCGGGCTCTGGATGCCAAGCGTTCGGTGGGCTCGGTGATCAAACCGGCGGTGTATCTGACCGCGCTGGAACAGGATGAACAGTATAATCTGGCGACAGTACTGCCGGATAAACCACTCAAAATGCGCAGTACTCACGGACAAATGTGGCAGCCTCTGAATGCCGACAAAAAATTTCGCGGTGAAGTCAATCTGATCACCGCATTATCCCATTCACTCAACATTCCGACAGTTAATCTGGGCATGCAGGTAGGGCTGGATCAGGTGGCGGAAACCTTGCACCGTTTAGGTATTCAAGATGCGATAGCCGAATATCCGGCGATGACCTTAGGCGCGGTGAATTTCAGTCCGTTACAAGTTAACCAGATGTACCAGACTATTGCTAATGAAGGGCGCTATATTCCCCTGCATGCGCTGGTAACTGTTATGTCGACAGATAATCGCCTGATCTGGCAACATCCGTCTTACGCCGAAACGCGTCTGGATCCCAAAGCGACTTATCTGGTTAATTATGCATTGCATAAAGTGGCTCGGGAGGGAACGGCAAAAAGATTAAAACGTGAATTCCCGGGTATTAATATGGCGGGTAAAACCGGTACCACGGATGATTACCGGGACAGCTGGTTTAGCGGTTTTGATCGTAATATGGTGACCACAGTGTGGGTCGGCAAAGACGACAATCAAACTACCTATTTAACCGGCGCTAGCGGCGCATTGGACTTGTATGTCCGTTACCAGCATAGCCAGCATCCTAAATCGCTGATTAGACCTATGCCAGACGGCGTCAATATCGTCCATTTTGATCAGCATAGCGGTCACCTGCTGGCCAATGCCTGTGCAGGCAGTATCAATTTACCAGCGATTCTGGATGGGCTTGAAGCACCACAACAAGGCTGTGCTGCCAACACGCCGGTGGTGAAAGAAAAGAAAAGTTTTTGGCAACGTTTGTTTGGTGGGTAATCCCAAACGTATATGTGCAAATAATTTAAGGACATTGCAATGGATAAACAAACTGAAATTCAGGCAGCAGTATTCCGCCGTTTACTGGCACATCTGGATAGTCGCAAGGATGTGCAGAATATTGATTTAATGATATTGGCCGGATTTTGTCGCAACTGTTTTTCCAAATGGACAGTAGCAGAAGCCGAAAAGCTCGGCGTTGAAGTTGATCTGGAAACGGCACGTGAACAAATTTATGGCATGCCCTACAGCGAATGGCAGGAAAAATATCAACTGCCAGCCACCGATGAGCAGATGGCAAAATTTAATGCGTTGAATAAAAACAAGTAAACTGGCTAATAGCAGTAATCAAGTGCTATTCGGGTTTTAGAAAAACGCCAGTTGCACTCCCAATCCAATGCGTTGCTGGTAATTGTTGTAATCAATTAATGAATCACCGTAGCCATTAAAGTATTGCAGGATCAGGTCGTAGCGATCGCTGATTGCGTAGGTAAGATTGAGCTCTATACTGCCTTTGTTGTGGCTGGTTTTAAGGTTATTACGCAGCTTTGCCAACATCTGGAAGTTGCCAAGCTCGGTGCCGTAGGTTAATTCGAAATGCCCTAAATAATCGGTAATATCCGGATTATCGTCACCGGTGGGTTGCAGTGGGTCAAGCTTGTTGTCTTCGGGAATGCGATACCAGAGTTTTAGTGCATAGAAGTTGTCTGCGTCACTCATCAGCAAGGACGCGTATAATCGGTTCCAGCTACGCGAGCGTAACTCACTCTGTCCGTTGGATTGATGATTAAAACCTAACTGAAAGGCATTAAAGCGATAACCCAACAGCTTGTATGAAGTATTCCAGTTGTAGAAAATTTCGGGTTCGTAATTGGTTTCCCGAAAAGGTTTGGATACTTCACTGCTGTAAACTTGCCAAAAAGACACGGCAGTGAAACCAAAAAATAACGCGCTGTCTCCGCTGTCGGTGCGATATAACGGCATTTTCACACTGATTTGATATTTGGCTTCTACATTGTCAATACTGTCCTGATTCGATTCACTACTGCCAATCTGATTGGGATTGTCGATGTAACTGAAGGCCAGTACATAGTTACGGCGATATTGAGTAATACCAAAAGGGTCGGCCAGCAGACTCTGTTCTGATTTGAATCTTTGGTCAATCAGCGAAGGCGGTAAAGCGGGTTCTGAGCTGTCATCTTCAACTTGTTGTGGCGCGTTTTGCTGTTCGGCCTGTTGATCTGCGCTATAGGCTGGATTGATAACCGTTAATGTCAATAATAACAAACCCAGTCTGGATGACATTTATAGCTCCTGTGATATTTGGCCTGGCAACAAGGTTACAATAATGATGGATCAGATGTTCAGTGCGCCGTCCCAGTCGGCGGGCATCTGGTTACTACGCATGCGGTAACAGTGTTCTAGATGGTAACTGACCAGCTTGTCTTCTGGTTGAATTTGCAAAGCCTGTTGAAAGCAATTGATCGCCTGGTCCCAATTTTGTTGAATACGCAAGGCTAATCCCTGTTCAACCAGTTTGGCAGTAGAGAGTTTGCGTTTTTTTTCTTCTTCTGGCAGGTGTTCGAGGATCTCGTATACCTCGATGGGTTGTTGTTTGCCTTTAACCCTCACCCAGTCGAGTACCCGATGCGGATAGGTTTCACGCATACCGGATATATCCAGTGTTTGGGCGGTCACAATAATGTCGGCATTAAATTTGGGCGCCAGCGATTCAAGCCGAAAAGCGGTATTGACACTATCACCAATTACCGTGCTATCCATCCGATCTTCAGAGCCGACAGTACCCATTATCACCGGGCCAAAATGAATACCGATGCCGTTATTAACCGGCGGATAGTTACAATTGGCGCGATGCTCGTTATATAAATCCAGCGCAGTACGCATATCCGATGCAGCCTTGAGCGCGTCGCGGGCTTTATCGGCGTTGTTGCCTTCGGGATGATCAAAAATAGCCATGATCGCATCGCCAATAAATTTGTCGATAAAACCGCCATTTTCATGAATTGGAGCATTCATACGCAGAAAATAGGAGTTGAGGAAATTCATCAGTTCCTGTGGTGACATTTTCTCGGATAAGCTGGTAAAACCGCGAATATCACAAAACAGGATCGCCACTTCATCCTCATCGGCTTTACCCAGCTCAATTGATTCCAGCCCGTCTTTGGCCAAATGCTCAAAAAACTGGTTGGGGACAAATTTTCTGAATGTTTCGCTGATATGTTTGGCTTCGGCTAATTGGTTATGCAGTTGCAGCACTAGTTGCTGTTGCGCGAACTCGGAGGTGTCGTCCTCGGTCAGGCTTAGGTGAGTTTGTTTGCGCAACACCCTGTATAACTTGGCCAGATTACGCAACCGTTGCGTCATCCATAGCATAATAATGCCGAAAACGATCACGACGAAAAGCAGAGAAGCCGTTAATGTGGGTGAAGCTATTGATTCAATCAATGAATTTTTCTACATACAGAGTTAATACGCAGCCACTAAGATGGCAGAAACTGCCGCTTCTGCCAAGCCAAACCGTATCAAACCAAGCTAAAGCTGGCTGAATACCTTATCGGCAATATCCAGCGTTTGGCGGATGATATCATCGTCATGGCAGGCAGATACGAAGCCGGCTTCATAAGAAGCGGGCGCCAGATATACACCATTTTCCAGCATGGCGTGATAAAAGCGGTTAAACACATCCGCGTTGCAGTTAATTGCTTGCTGATAGTTCACCACTTTGTTTACATCGGTAAAGAAAAGGCCAAACATACTGCCCGCATGGTTAGTGGTCATCGCGATGCCGTATTTATCCGCCAGAGCTTGCATGCCTTTAACCAGTTTTTCGGTAGCCTGAGTAAGCTGCGTATATAAATCCGGCTGCTGAATGGCTTCTAATGCAGCCAAGCCGGCCGCCATTGCGACAGGGTTACCGGATAAGGTGCCGGCCTGATAAACCGGGCCCAGCGGCGCAATCTGCTGCATTATCGCGCGTTTACCGCCAAAAGCACCTACAGGCATACCGCCACCAATCACTTTACCCAAGCAGGTCAGATCCGGTACGATCTGATAATATGCTTGGGCGCCGCCCAAGGCGACCCGAAAGCCGGTCATTACTTCGTCAAAAATCAGCACACTGTCATATTCATTACAGATGTCGCGCAAGCCTTGCAGAAAACCGTCAACAGGCGGAATACAATTCATGTTGCCTGCCACCGGCTCAACAATAATACAGGCGATCTGTTCACCTATTTCGGCAAAGGCCTGGCGTACTGAATCGACATTATTGTATTCAAGAGTAATGGTATGCTGGGCAAAATCTGCCGGAATACCCGGTGAACTGGGTACGCCCAAAGTTAACGCGCCAGAACCGGCTTTGACTAACAAGGCGTCGGCATGGCCATGGTAACAACCTTCAAACTTAACAATTTTGTCCCGACCCGTATAACCTCGCGCCAGACGAATTGCGCTCATGGTCGCTTCGGTGCCGGAATTAACCATACGCACCATATCCATAGACGGGACCAACTTACACACCTGTTCGGCCATACGTATTTCGGCCTCGGTGGGCGCGCCAAAACTTAAGCCTTTTTGTGCCGCGTCAATCACCGCCTGACGTACTTGAGGGTGATTATGACCCAGTACCATCGGGCCCCAGGATTGCACATAGTCGATATATTGTTTGCCATCGGCATCATAAATATAAGGGCCATCGGCACGTTCGATAAAAGGCGGCGTGCCACCCACAGCTTTGAATGCTCTGACCGGAGAATTGACTCCGCCAGGAATTTGCTGCTGCGCTTGCTGGAAAAGTTGCTGGGATTTATTCATTTAATTCTCGTTGTTTGTCGCTTCAGACTTGGTGCTAAACCACTGCACATCACAATCGTAGTTACTGATAATATTCTCGACACCCAGTGTCAGGGCAAACAGGGCCATCCTGACCAGCACACCATTGTCGGCCTGGCGGAAAATAGCCAAGTTGGGATTGAGGTTCAAATCATTGTCCAACTCATTGGCATCGGCGCGTGAATCGCGAGGTAACGGATGCATTATCACCGTTTTGGACTGGAAGTGTTTGGTGTAAATATCCTGATTCAGGCGGAATTTTCCCCGGTATAAGTTGGCTTCCTGTTGGGATTCAAAGCGTTCTTCCTGAATGCGGGTCTGATAACAGATATCGGCATCCATATTGCCTTCCAGCTGGTCGGTCACTTTAAAACGGTGTCCGGCGTTTTGAATCACGTCCAGAACGCTATCCGGCATTGCCAGTTCTTTGGGGGAAATCAGGGTAAAACGGATATCACGGTACAGGCTTAACAGTTTGGATAGCGAATGCACGGTGCGACCATGTTTAAGATCACCAATCATGGCGATATGCATGCCGTCGATTCCGTGTCCGTGGAACTTTAGTTCCTTCGCAATGGTATATAAATCGAGCAATGCCTGGGTAGGATGCTCATTGGCACCGTCACCGCCGTTGATTACCGGAACGCGACTGCCTTCGGCAAATTCTGCCACCGAGCCACTGTCGGGGTGACGCATGGCGACTACATCAGAATAACTACTGAGCACTCTTGCAGTATCATATAGAGACTCCCCTTTGGACAAGGCAGAAGTCGCCATGCCGGCGGTTTCACGCACTTCACCGCCTAACAGGTTAAAGGCGGTACCGAAACTGACCCGGGTACGGGTACTCGCTTCAAAAAACAGGTTGCCCAGAATCGCGCCATCCAGCACTTTGGTGCGTTTTTTGCGGTGGGCATAGGGCGCCATTTGGTCGGCAACACTGAAAATTTGTCGAATACTGTCGAGGTCAAACTGATTGACCGACAAGATATGCTTACCGCGAAAATTACTCATGATCACAACGTGTTAGGAGGGTTAGAACTGGCGTAATTCTAACACGAAGCTGGCGCATTTTCTGCCTTGAGATGATAAAAAATAGTGGCTGGCAAACACCACCGCAAGGTTAAGTTTCGACCACAACTTTTTGCTGCTCACGGGCGTGGACATGGGTGTGATGCCAACGATCTTTGTTCCAGCGAAACCAGTAAAATACTGCCCGACTGCCTTCATCCAAAATGGCCGATGCCAAAATGCCGTAAACTCCCCAGTTGAAGACAAAGGCCATAATGTAAGCCGAAGGTAAAGCGATACACCAGGTAAATATTGGACCCACAATAGAAATAAACCAAGCGTCTCCGGTGGAGCGCAAGGCTCTGGCTAGCATTATATTGGCAGTGCGTGGCGGTTCGGATAATGCCGCTAGCAGAAATAACCAGAATGAGCTACCTAGTAGTATTGCATCATCAGTAAACAAATTCATAATAGGATGGTTTAATAGCAGTAGCGCAAACGCCACAATCCCCGTCCCCCAAAGCGCCGCTTTGAGACTTTGCCTGACTTGCAGTTTGGCCTCATTATAATCTCCGGCACCGACTTTCTGGGTGAGCAGTACTTCGGTTGCTGTGGTCAGCGCCACACTGATAATTAAACCCAACATAAAGGTGTTAAAGGTATAGATTTTAGCGGCCAGCGCGACGGCACCCAAACTGGCGGCCAGACTGTTTAATACAATCATATTGATATCAAAAGACAGCGGCTCAATCATGCTCGGGACACCCAACCTGATAATGTGTCTGGAAGCGGGACGAAACTCAGCCACAAAGAATCGCCACTTCAACTCCAGCTTAAGACGCATAAAAACGGCTATACCGCTGACCAGAACACCCAGTAGTGAACCGAACACGCTGGCCCAGGCGACACCGACTAGTCCCATTTTAGGGAATCCAAACCAGCCAAATACGACGATGGCATTACCCAATACATTGGCAATGAAATACACCACGTTGGCGTACATATTCCAGTGTGGTTTGCCATAAATGTTCAGGATAGACTGGAACAACGCCTTAAAGGCCAGCACTAATAATAGCCAGCAGACAATGCTCAGATAAATATTGGCATCAATTTGAACTTGACCAGGTAATCCCATTGCTTCGGTAAGATATGGGGTTGCCACATAAAGCGCCGCAGTTAAAATCGCCGCTAGAATGATGACCCAGACTGCGTAAGTTGCAATTGTCGCATTGGCGCGAGTTTGGTTGCCTGCTCCGAGACGTTGACTGGCGATGCTGGCACCGGAGAATACAGCGACCCACATTATATTGGCGCAAAAGAATAGAACCGGTGTCATTGCGCCTGCTGCGGCTGCAGAGGTATCACTCACCCGACTTAGAAAAAAAGTATCAAAAACGGGAACGCTAAATTGTAGACATTGCTCAACTAGCAACGGGCGGCTCATGCCCCATAAGCCTTTTTGTTGGGCAGCTGTACTCATATCAGGTCCGAGGTATAAAAAACGACGTTGTAACAGATAATGGTTGCAGAAAAAGTACTTAAATAAATTTCACTACGGCTAAAGCGATTATCGCAAATAATACCAGTACGGGTAATTCATTAATGATGCGAAAAAACTTGACAGAGTGATTACTGGTACCATGCTTGACTTGCTGCAACAATTTATACAGATAAAAATGATACAAGTACAAGGGCACAACCAGTGCCAATTTAATATGCAGCCAATGACTGGCCGCAAACCAGTCCATGCCATAAACCGCAATCAGCGCAACGCCAAATATCAGGGTCAGTAGCGCAAAAGGCGTGACAAACCAGTACAGACGGTGAGCCATCACCGCCAGCTGTTTTTTTACCGCAATATTTTCACTTTCGGCGTGATAGACAAACAGTCTGGGTAAATAAAAAATGCCAGCAAACCAGGCAATGACAAAAAACAGATGTAACGCTTTTAGCCATAGCATTAATAGTATTCCTTATGCAGGTAACTGCGTAAATTATGCCAACTGATGACACCAATAATATCATCCGGCACGTCGTTATAGATATAGACAGCGCCGTGTCGGCTGGCTTGCAGAATCTCGTACACTTCCGCTAGCGTTGCCTGTGCCGGTACACCTTCCATATTGGTAAATTTCAATGGCGTGGATTGATGAGGATTGAGGCTAGTGTCCCATTCGACCAGTGAATATTGCATACCAATCTCGAAATCTTCACCCTTGACTACCAATTGGGTCGGGGACTGCTCCAGACAATCACGGATCGCTTTATCCGGAGAGCCTTTAAATAAACGATAGTCGGCATCCATCACCGATAATACACCGGTGGTTTGCAGCGCGATTTGCACGGAAGAGGATTTGTAACTCAGTTTTTGGTACTGCAATTGCTGAATAAATATTGAACTGTTACCGAATAACTGGGTAGAGGTAACATAGGCCGACACAATTACCAGCATAGCAGGCAGAATGACGTCGGGATTGGATGACAGTTCCATCACAGCAGATAACGCAGCCAAAGGGGCATGCAGTACTGCGGTCATCATGCCTGCCATCCCCAACAGCGCGAAGCTGCTGGTATAGGTACCCACATCGTCCAGTAAAAAGCCCATAGGTAACAGTGCGATGGTGCCGGTTAATACGCCGATACCAAAGATCGGACCGATAATACCGCCGGGCACACCCAGACCGATAGCGACAATGGTCAGAAAAAACTTACCCAGCAAAATGGCGATCAATAGTTGTATGTTATCCGGCGAGGCAATAACCACGTCGATAGCGCTGAGTCCCGCTCCCATGGCCTCGGGGAGAACGTAACCGACTCCACCAGTTATGGCTCCGGCTAACAGCAGACGTGAGGCCATACCCAAAGGTCTGAATCCTTGAATGACTCGCATCAGTTGTTTATTAAATAAACTGGCCATGGCACCCAGAAAGATACCCAGTAATACCAGATACAAATACATCCAGTAATCCAGTGTGACAAAACGCAGGAACGCCATTTCATGATCTTCACCAAACACCAGACGGGTAAGAATGGAACCGCAAGCTGCCGCCAACATGACGGGTACAAAAATATGTACCTTGTACTCGCGCAATACCACTTCCATCACAAAGATTACTGCCGCAAAGGGCGTATTGAACGAAGCAGAAATACCCGCCGCAACACCACAACCGGCCAGAATTCGAATACTGTTATAGGGTAATTTCAGCCATTCTCCCAAAAAACTGCTGCCAGCCGCACCAAGATGCACTGCCGGACCCTCTCGGCCGACAGAAAAACCACTGGCCAGTGCAATCATTCCGCCGAAAAACTGGTTAATAGTGGAGCGCAGCGGAATATGACCATAGCGCTGCTTCAAACGGTGGATCACATAGGGAATGCCCATACGGTAATGCTTAAAGCGGGTGATATAGGCAAACACTATAATTAAAATTGTGCCGCAAACCGGAAGAATAAAACGAATCGAGGGATCAAGCGTGGTAAAATAATCCACCTGTTGCAGATAAATCTTCTGAATGGCTTCAATTGCCAGTCGAAATAAAATAATCACAAATGCCGCGCTACAGCCGCCCACTATTCCTAACAGGCAACGCTGGATAGAAGTGCGGGGATGAGCAAGCTCATAGTGATAAGGTTTAAGCAACATAATAAACAAGGCAACGAGTTTGCCGTTAAGTTTAACACAAGTTATTGTAATTAAAGCTAATTAACCTGATCGCAAGTTAAGGTTTTGATGAAGTTCCGAAACGAGAGTCAAAAATAGAGTGAAAGAAATAGCGATAAAACAGCGTATCGGTGCATTCAAGTTTTATGCAATATGCCTTCTGGTTATCTGTCTGGTGGCTTATCTGGGGTATTGCGCCGGACAGGCGATGGCCGAATATCAGCGCCAGCAAATAGCCGGTATGCAGGCCAGCATAGACAAGTTTAACGATGAAAATAATAAACTGATTAAACAGTTGAATATACTGGGAGTGGAACTGGAAATTGAGAAACGGGCCAATCTCAAAGCACAACAAGATCTGCAACAGGCCTTTAGTGATAATCAGCAAATCCGTAATCAGCTATCCTTTTACCAAAAAGTGATGGCGCCCGAGCTGAGCGACAACGGTTTTGTTATCGACAGTATTAATTTTCAAAGCACTAATGTAGAACAACATTTCCGTTATTCACTGGTGTTGTTGCAGCAACAAAAGCGCAAAAATTTTGTCAAAGGCGATATCCGGATTACCTTGCAGGGCAGTTCAGCTGGTCAGATGAAGGAAGTGGATATGTTGGCGCAGCTCGATCCGCCGAAAACGTCGCTGACGTTCCATTTTCGATATTTTGAAACCCTTAACGGTGAAGTGGATTTACCGGCGGGTTTTATGCCGGAGAAAATAGTCATTCATGCCAAACTGAGCAGTCAGGGCAGTAACAACGCTGAGCACGAACGTCGTTTTGACTGGCTGGAAGTGCTGGATCAGGCACGGGAAGAATAGACCCGGAGTCAATTCTTGACCAAATCAGTCAGGTATTAGATAATTGTCAGCCCTTTGGCAGCTGATTTGCTGAAGGTCTATTTTGCAAGAGGTTAGCATGTCCGTACAAACCGCAGTTCCCATCGAGTTTTCCAATTCAGCCGCCAAGAAAGTGCAGGCGCTGATTGCCGAAGAAGAAAATCCGCAATTAAAATTACGGGTATTTGTAACCGGTGGCGGGTGTTCTGGTTTCCAGTATGGTTTCACCTTTGATGAAAAGGTCAATGATGGCGACACCACTATTGATAAAGAAGGTGTCACACTGGTGATCGACCCCATGAGCCTGCAATATCTGGTTGGGGGAGAAGTGGACTACGTAGAAGGTCTGGAAGGTTCGCGATTTTTGGTCAATAACCCTAATGCCACCACCACTTGTGGATGCGGTTCAAGTTTTAGCATCTAAACTCCATAGGTGGGTGTTTCTAACTGCCAATCTGCGTTATTTGTTGGCTGAGTGTTCGACAAGATTAGTGAGTTTTTCGCCATATTGGCGGTAGTCGGTTAGCTGATATTTTTTATGCAGGGACTGGATAAAGTCTTGGTTCTGTTTCAGAAATACATTGAACTGGGCAATAATGTCGGCGTGTTTAATGGTTGACAAATGATAGTCATATAACTGATGTCGATAGTTAGTATTGATGACTAGTTCGCCTCCTCTGCCCAAACGTTGCAGATGATATTCCACCACCGCCGGGTCAAGGGTCAGCCCGTCAATTTGCTCTCTGAGTGCTTGCTGGATCAACACCATGGTCGACGAATTCTCGTAGATAGTAACCTTGCCAGCATTGAGCTCGTCTATCCATAAGGTCGGATAAAATCCCAATAGTGTGCCTATGACTTTCATCTCGCTGACCTTCCTGTCCAAATGCTTGGGTAGCACCAGAGTACCGCCTACCAGCCTGAGGGTGGAATCACTGAAGACCAGATTTTCGGGGTTGGTTTTATTACCCAGCCATCTTTCATTATCCGGGTATTTAAAATCGATATCTTCATCCACCAGCCATTTGTGGAAGCGCTTTATCGGCAAAGGCAGGTAGCGAAAGGTATACCCTTTGTTGCGAGCAAACTGATCCAGCAGCTCGGTAGTAAAGGTCGCTTCCTCCTGATGAAAATCAAACAAAGGATAATAGGGTACGTCCTCGACACCGATAACAAACTCTTGTGAGCGCAACGGAAAGCAGACAATCAGCGTGATGAAGGCTATCAAAAGTGACAGACGGTTGTTCGATAAAAGCATGTACTGGATGTAATAATTCAAAAGCGACTCATATACTGACGAATGTGGCGTGTTGCAGTGCAATTTTAACACAGAGTCGGTTTTTGATGCTTGTATAATTGGGCTAATGGCTTAAACCTTTTTATTCTGCGACAATGTTTAACCATTAACTTTTTGACTATTAATTCCGGGGCACAGCATATGTTAAAGCTTTATGGTTCAACAACATCGCCTTTTGTTAGACGGTTAAGGATGTGGCTAGCCAACGTTGAGCACCAATATATCAACCTGCAAATTTTTGAGGGAGAGGATCGGGCGTTACTTGCGGCTCGTAACCCAACCATGAAAATTCCCATGCTTGAAGACGATGGCGAACTTATTTATGACTCGCGGGTGATTTTTCGTTATCTGAACGAGAAGTACAACAATAAAGCATTGAGCTGGGAAGAAGAGAATATTCTGACCTTGATTGATTCAGCCAATGATTCGTTTGTGCAATTATTGTTGCTGCAACGATCTGACATTGATACGCATGCGGATAAATTGTATTTCAGGCTGCAACATGAGCGGATTAATATTACCTTGGCCCATTTAAATTCACTCGCTGAACAACAGCACTTTTCAGGCTGGGGGTATCCGGAAATCTGTCTTTTCAGTCTTATCGATTGGGTGGAGTTTCGTCAGTTACACAAGCTTGAGGGGTTGAATGCGTTACTGGCATTCCAGTCTCAGCATAAAGACAGAATTGAAGTCACCGCCACTGACCCGCGGAATTAAATAACTTGAACTCTGGATAAATAAGATATTATCAGGTAGCAGTGTCCGGCAGTGCTTGCGCCGGACTCTCAAGTTCATTCTTGTCTCATCGTTGGTGAGTTTAAAGTATCGCTTATTGCGGGTAGATGTAATTGATCAGCGCTGTCCTATCGATGATGCTGTCCATTTTATTTGCAAAGCTACTCAGCGGGCACAGCGTACCGACTTCGGTCTTCTCGCAATCACCCAAAGCAAATTCGGCTTGTAGCGGTGGATTGTTCGCATTTAATGGCGTCAAGCTGCGGATCTGATCCATACTTTGTGCTGTGAAGAATGTACGTATAAAACGTTTGCCGGTTTTACGATCCAGGAAGCGTTGCCAAGTTAATGTTCCTGTAGGTGGTATATTGCCTTTACGGTATTCCCCAAGTTCCCAGGTGAAACCGAGCATCGTGCGCAGGTAAGATATATTGGTATCGTGTGCAACGATAATGAATAACGATGCTTCAGGTGGATTTCCCAATGGATCATTTTTCTCTAGCTTAGTACCTTGCAGTAATGCCAGGTTGATCTGGTTCATCAGTTGCGAACCACCACGCTTGGCAATATGCGGTGTGTCGTTGATGTAGTCATATTTGGCCTGGTGTAAACGACCAAGAGCTGCAATTTCTTTAGCCGTGCGCGCCTGTCCGAAAGCCACCTCACTCAAAGGCAGTCCTTCGCTGTATTGTAAACGAAAGCTTTCACCAATGGATGCTGCGTCAGCTAATCCTTCGATACGAAAGCGTCCTTTTTGGTACTTGAGTTCCCAGTCTGTTTCGTAGAATGGACAGGACTTTCCCTTAACACAAGCGGCTTCTTTTAATTTATCCAGATCGGGTTGCAGTAGTGCCTTAGCTTGTTTGAGATCACCGCCGAGAGCGGCCAGTATTTCGGCCTTGGCAATCTCCGTATCGATTGGAGCGATACCCATTTTGTCGGTTTGGAATAGCGCGTCCTGCTGGCCCGGCACACTGACCGCCTGTTCGCCACAGCCGGGGAACATGCCATCCAGGATCGCCGCTACAGTGGCCCGGGTTCGCTGTCTAGGGCTGGATATAGCGTAAATTTTGTCGGCTGCCGGACAACCCTCAGGCAATAAGCCGAGACTACGATAATAATCAGCCTGATACTCAGCTAATAGGCTAGAGGCAATGTAACCGTGACCTGTCAGCTCGCCTTGCGCCACAGTCCATCTGGCCCACTCACGATTTGTGGCATTTTTCATCTTTTCCATGTCAGTTGGTGGGCGGACACCGTGACGACTGATCTGTACTGACTTTTCCAGCAGGTAACGCGAATTATCAGATGTTGAATTATTCTCGGCATGCACCATCATCGAAACAGATAATATGCCAAGCGTCGCTGCGCCCAATAAGGGGACGGTTTTTCCCAAAAAGCTTTTCATTACAACGATCTCCCTCAGGTTTATTTCATGGTCGGCATTGAAAACGAGTGGTTGGTGATGTCGTTCTTCGGCCATCTGGCCGTGACGGTCTTCATCCGGGTGAAGAAGCGAACTCCGTCATTTCCATGCATATTCAGTGGCCCGAAAATAGAGCGTTTCCAGCCACCGAAACTGTGGAAAGCCATGGGGACCGGAATTGGAATATTGATCCCCACCATACCGACCTGGATTTGTTCACTGAACTGACGGGCACTTTCGCCGTTGGCGGTAAAAATAGATGTACCATTGCCAAATTCATGCGCATTAATTAAATCAACCGCTTCCTGGAAACTGTTCACTCGTACTACACTCAATACCGGTCCAAAGATTTCTTCGTTATAGATACGCATGCCCGGTTTGACATTATCAAACAGCGTGGGACCAACAAAATAGCCCTGCTCATGACCTGCTACTTTGAAATCACGTCCGTCAACCAACAAATCAGCCCCGTCCTTTACACCTGAATCAATATAGTGCTTCACTTTTTCTGCATGTACCTTACTGATCAGCGGCCCCATATGAGGTTCTTGTTTCAGGCCTGTGCCTGGCCCCACCAACATGGTTGAAATTTCCTGTTTAATTTGGCTGATAAGTTGATCGGCTGCCTCATCGCCAACACAAACCGCCACGGAGATTGCCATACATCTTTCTCCGGCCGAGCCATATGCGGCACCCATCAATGCCGATACCACCTGATCTGTATCTGCATCCGGCATCACTAACATATGGTTTTTGGCCCCTCCCAGGGCCTGCACGCGTTTACCGTGCATGCTGCCGGTAGTATAGATATATTCGGCAATAGGAGTCGAACCGACGAAACTGACCGCTTGTACCCTGTCGTCTGTTAGCAGTACATCGACAGCCTGTTTGTCCCCGTTGACGATATTAAAAACACCGTCAGGTAAACCCGCAGCGGTTAGTAACTCAGCGACTTTCATTATCACGCTCGGATCTTTTTCCGACGGTTTCATCACAAAAGTATTACCGCAGGCCAATGCAATAGGGAACATCCACATGGGAACCATAACTGGAAAATTAAATGGAGAAATGCCGGCGCAAACGCCCAGCGGTTGCATTAATGAATAGGAATCCACATGAGTGCCAACATTGAGTGAGTATTCACCTTTAAGTAAATGGGGAATGCCACAGGCAAATTCGACAACTTCCAGGCCACGGGTCAGTTCTCCTTTTGCATCCGACAACACTTTACCGTGCTCAAGCGAAATGGCTTCAGCCAGTTCATCAAAATGCTGTTCCAGTAATGTTTTGAAACGGAACAATATTCTTGCCCGTCGCACCGGGGTCACTTTGCTCCATTGAGCAAAGGCTTTGTCGGCTATAGCGATGGCTTCACGAGTTTCATCCGCGCTGGAGAGAGAAACTTGCAGCGTCTGTTGTCCGGTCGCCGGGTTGTATACAGGGCTAAAACGTCCACTGTTGCTGGGAGTTTGTGCACCGTTAATAAAATTTCCTAAGGTATTCATGGATGACCTCTGTCACTTGTTTAATGGTAATGATGCAGTACGGCAAAATGGTTAGAAATGCCCAACTTTGCCAAATGGAATATATTTTCTATATTGTATATTTATGGAATAAATAAATCAAATAAAATGAAGTTATTCAAAGATAAGCTGCGCCATTTCAGATAAAAAAATGCCTTCAGTCACCGACTGAAGGCATTTTCAATATACTCAAGATGGAAATGAAACATCCTGTCGCTGTTATTTACGGGTCATATCTTCAGTGTTAACCGGCAGCTTAAGCTTTTTGGCAATATCTCCCCATGCGACATACTTGAAATTAGTACTTTCACGCTGTCCAAATTCTTGACCCTTGGCTGGCATATTCTGTCCGTCTTGCATGACCAGCAATCCCTGACTGAATTTGCCGCCCAGATTGACGTTGACAACCATCATGCCGTCGGTTTCATTGACTGCATCCACCTCGCCATCGGCGACAGTAAAGCTGTCGATGAAACGGTTATCCCCTTCTCTTTGATAAACCGCGACAGTATTGTTGCCTTGACTGGATGCCAACAAGTAGCCTTTACCATTTCCCCCGTCGTACAGGGTTAATCCTTCAGCATCAGCCTGCAAGCTGTCGCTGCCATAACCTGGATCCTGACTGAAATCCAGTTTGCAGCTGTATTCCTCTTCCGCCGCGTTCCAGGTGCGACTGTACGGAACACCGTATTTTTTGACTTTGGCGAACAGGCTCCACTGGGTCAGATCATTGGGTTTGGCCAGACTCGTCCGCCATATTCCCACGTCCTCTTGCGCCAGATATAAAGCATCATTTGCCGGGTCGGCCACCATTCCCTCGAAGTGAGGGAGTTCGCCGTCGTCGTCACTGCAAGGCGTCCAAAAAGTACCATCGGGTAACGAGAAAGTGCTTGGAAAGTTTAGACGAGTCATGTTCCGGTAATTGATTTTGCCCTGGTCATCTTCAAACAGTTCCAGCTGGGCAATCTCGGTTGTACCGTTTTGACTAACAAAAGCCATATTTTTGTCGGTTTGCACGGTTGCCAGGCCGTATGCGGTCAGACCCTGGTTTATTTCAGCCTGATTATGGGAAAATATCAGGGGGGCGTCAGCCGAGGTGACATCTTCAAGAGTGATTTTACCTTGCTTGTCTGTATTGATGGCATAAATAGCCAGTTTGTCCAAACCACGATCGGAGGCAACGGCAATATCTACATGGCGATTACCCAGTTTGACGTTGTATATGAGATCAACATTGTTCAGACGACCACCTTTATTGCCACATTTTGTCTGTTTGTCTTCACATGGTGGTGGCGTGGCTGCAGCAATGTATTGCAACAATTGTCCTTCAAGGTCATATACGTCCAGCCCACCCTGTTTTAGTGCCGTGATAACGACACTGCGGCTCTTGTCACCAGGATGGATCCAGATAGCCGGATCATCCACATCAGTGAAGTGATCCTGGCGATCGTCAAAATGAGGCCGAGTTTCCAGCGTGGCGTTGACTGCTTTGACCGGTTTGCTGGTCTGTGCCATCAAGCCAGTGTGAATGCCTAGTGCTAATAAAGTAACGGGTAAAGCCAGTTGATTAAATTTTTTCATAATTGTGTTCTCCTGTTTAATTTGTGTGTCCAGAATATCGAATGTTGGATAAAGGCAGGCTTTTCAATACATTAAACTAAGTTAATGTTTCATCATGTCCTGTCCTCACCGGCACTGAATCTGTCGTTACACCAATTCAAGGCCCGCTTGTGTTACGAGACGTTGGAGGTTTTTGAATCCTAATTTGGCATAGGTTAAGGGATGGGCGACTGCTGGATCCTGTTCTGCTTCGACCACTATCCAGCCAGCGTAATTCTGTTGTCTCAATCGCTCAAAAATAGGTAAGTAATCCACGTCACCGTCCCCGGGCACGGTGAACACGCCATTCAGCACTGCATCGAGAAAACTCAGGTCACGATTTTTTGCATCTTTTAATATATGGCTGCGGATATCTTTAGCATGAACATGAATAATACGACCAGCATAACGATGTGCGACGGCGAGAGGATCACCTCCGGCGTAAGTTAAATGTCCGGTATCCAGCAGTAAACCTAGAGAAGGCCCGCTATATTGCATCAACCAGTCTATTTCTTGCTCAGTTTCGACGACCGTACCCATATGGTGATGGTAGGCTAACTGCACCCCCTGACTGAGACAATAATCTGCTACTTGTGTTAGTTTCTGACCAAAGCCCTGCCAGGCGGTTTGTTCCAGAGTGGGGCGTTTGGATACTGGAATCTTTTGTTCTCCGTGCACGCAACCGGTGATTTCACAATAAACCATCACCGTCGCCCCCCCTTTCTTCAGTAGTTGCAGATGTTCTTCAATCGCAGCAATTTCGTCTTCAACACTGCGCGACAACAGTTGTCCGCTGAACCAGCCTGATACCAGTGCCAGATTATGCTTGGTTAACACCGCGTTGAGTGCATCACTTTGGCGGGGAAATTTGTTACCCAGTTCAAATCCGGCATAGCCGGCTTGCCGTCCTTCGCTCAAACATTGTTCCAGCGGTGTATTGGCACCTAATGAAGGAAGATCATCGTTGGTCCAGGTGAGGGGATTGATTCCAATTCTTACGGTCATATTCGTTTATCCAAAAAGGCATGCCGATAGCGCAGGTCTATCGGCAATGTGACTAATAAGGTTGCTTACGTTTGTTGTTCTGATAGCGCTGGTGAGCTTGTTCAACTTTACTGCTGTCTGATACTTGTGGTACGGCCACATCCCACCATGATTCACCATTGCCGGTGGTGATATAGGGATCGGTATCGATCGCAATCAAGTAACTGGTTGATGCCGCTCTCGCTCTTGTTAGGGCTTGTTCCAGCTCGACAATGCTTTTGACCGATTCAGCCTGTGCTCCCATTGCGCTGGCATGTCCGGCAAAATTTATCTTGGGAGCGCCGTCGTCGACGCTATAACAATTTTCCAGCAGGTTGTTGAAAGGCTCGTTGCCGGTCGCCATTTGCAGGCGGTTGATGCAGCCATAGCCGCGATTATCCAGCAAGATGACTATGATCTTGTAACCCATCATAACCGAGGTGGCCAACTCAGAATTCATCATCATGTAGGAACCGTCGCCAACGACCACAATCACTTCTCGTTCCGGACTGGCCATTTTTACCCCCAAACCGCCAGCGATTTCATAGCCCATACAGGAGAAGCCATATTCAACGTGATAACTGCCGCTATCCTCGCTACGCCAGAGTTTATGTAATTCTCCCGGCAATCCTCCGGCGGCGCAGACAATCACATCATCCGCAGCTGCCTGGCGTTTTATTGCCCCCAGAACTTGTGCGTCGCTGGGTAAGCCGGAGGTGTTGGCTTTGGTGACTTGCTGGTAGGTATCCTGCCATTGCAGTTTTAACTGTTTGGCCCGATCTGACCAGCGGGCGTCAGCACGCCAGCCATCCAGCGCGGTAGCAAGACTGTCAATAGCGGTTTTGGCATCCGCCTGCAAAGGAACCGCATTCTGCTTGATGGCGTCAAAGTGACCGACATTTATCTGCACCAGTGTTGTGTTTTGCTGACTAAACAGCGTGCGGGATTCGGTGGTGAAATCTTGTAACCGACTGCCGATCGCAATGATGATATCGGCTTCACGTGCCAGAGTGTTGGCAGCTAACGTACCGGTGACACCAATCCCCCCCATCGACATGGGATGCTGCCAGTTAAGACTGCCTTTGCCAGCCTGCGTTTCGGCGACCGGAATATGATAGTGATGAGCAAAGTTAGCCAATGCGTCAGTTGCCAGTGAATATTTTGTACCACCTCCGGCAATAATTAACGGTTTGGATGCTTGCTTGATAAGTTCAATAACTTGTTCCAGTTCCTGTTGTTCTGCACCGGGGCGTCGGATACGGTGAATTTTTTTGTCGAACAGGCTGAATGGAAAATCAAATGCCTCGGATTGTACGTCCTGGGGAATGGCCAGGGTTACAGGCCCGCAATCCACCGGATCAAGCAGTGTCCGCATCGCCATTGGCAGGCTGTTAATTAACTGTTCAGGCCGGGAAATGCGATCGAAAAAGCGACTGACCGGTTTAAAGCAGTCATTGACCGAGATAGTGGGATCACCAAAACATTCTATTTGTTGTAATACCGGATCGGGGGTGCGGTTAGCAAAAATATCGCCCGGTACCAACAATACCGGCAGACGATTGGCATGAGCCAGTCCGGCAGCTGTCACCATATTTATCGCGCCGGGACCTATTGAGGTCGTGCACATCATCATTTGCTGCCGCTGACGTTGTTTTGCGAAGGCAATTGCGGCGTGAGCCATGCCTTGTTCATTGTGAGCACGATAGGTGGGGAACGTCTGTCGCTGCTGATACAGCGCTTCGCCTAGCCCCGACACATTGCCGTGACCAAAGATGGCAAAACAACCGGCAAAAATAGGAGCAATACCATTGTCTGTTTGCAGGTATTGCTGCTGTAAATAACGGACAAGCGCCTGGGCTGTGGTTAAACGTATGCTGGTCATGATATTTCCTTTACGCTTTTCGATTGTGCCAGGCGTTAACCAGGCGCATATAGTTATTTTTGATCTGCTCTACAAAGGTTAGATCGTCAATGTCATTTTTGAGCCAGGCTCGACTCGGGTTACTGAAAATGGTTCTACCCACTGCAAAACCTTTGCAAATAGGGAAGTTGGCGGTGTCTTTAAAGCCTTTCTCCATTTCTTCAAAAGGGGCATCCAAACCTAACAGTATTACGCCACGGCAATGGGGAGCCCGTTGCTCGATCAAATCGGTGATACGCTGCCAGGCGCTTACACTGGGGGCCTGCAGTTTCCACCAGTCGGGACGAATCCCTAAATTGTAGAGCCGTTCCATAACGAGCGTGACGGTGTCATCATGACTTTGCATATCGGCGGGCGGGATAATTTCGAGCAATAATTCGTGTCCGCTACTACAACAGGATTGATAGAGTTCCTGAATCTTGCGTTCTTGCGCTAGGCGCAATCCGCTATCGTCGTCAGGATGGAAGTACACCAGACATTTGACCACATGTTCAGTTGGCCATTTGGTTAACATCGATCCTATCGATGCCTGCCCCTCAAGTTCTATCGGTCGTGATGCCGGAAGTTCAACCGGTCTGCCTACCCACCAGTGTTGGCCGGTTATCTGGTTTAATGCATCCTGCCCGTAGGTATCGTCGATGAGTACCCCGGCCTGATAATTGAAGCCAGGTGCTTGAGAGGCCTCGGTAATCGCATCGACCAGCAGTTTTTTTAGTGTCTTGATCCGCTCAGGATCGGCATGTACCTCGCGTGCCATCTCGTAGAATTGCTTGCGATGGTCAAAAGCCAGAATACAGAGTTCGTTCCAGCTTTTCGGGTATCTTGTGGTGACCCGGTGCAAGTAGTTGATCTCTGTATCAAGGTCGGGCCTTGGGACACTCTGCCTCCGGGCCAAATAATTGTCCAGTTCCTGTTCGGAGGGGATAGCCGGTGCGCATCCGTGTCGTGATACGACAAGAGCACCGCAGGCGTTGGCGTAGTCACAGCATTTTTCGTAACTTTCGTCTCTGAGCCAGCCGCGCAGGAAACCACTCATAAATGCATCACCGGCGCCCAGTACATTTAATACATCAATCCTGACTCCGTAACGAGTGAAGCCTTCATCCAGCGTGTCAGGAATCTCACTATCAAATACACTGCATCCCAGTGCGCCGCGTTTGACCACAATAGTGGCATGACTGATATCGCGAATGGTTTTAAGGCAGGCAATGGTATCGGTGCTTCCCCCGGCGATATGGATTTCTTCTTCGGTACCGACAATCAGATCACACAGCGGTAAAATTGACAATAGATGACGAGTAACATTGTCATCTGAAACAAAGCGGTTTTCACCTTCATCTATACCGGTTAGTCCCCATAATACCGGACGATAATCAATATCCAGTATTACCTTGGTACCTGCCTGTCTGGCATAGTCTATTGCCTTGAGACTGGTGGCATTAACCTGTTGTGTGGAAAAGTGCGTGCCGGTAATCAGGAGTGAACGGCTTGAGGCGATATAGTCATAATCGAAATCGCTACTGTCGACTGCCATATCAGCGCAGTCATTTCGATAGAAAAGTAACGGAAAACTGTCATTATTTTTAATCGACAGCAACACCAGGCCGGTCAATCTGGCAGGATCCGTTTTAACGTGACTGACATCACAGCCCACCCGTTGCAGTTCTTCCCGAACAAATCTGCCCATGTGTTCGTCGCCTACCCGGGTGAGCATCGATGATTTTAATCCCAGACGTGCAGTACCGAAGGCGATATTGCAAGATGAGCCTCCCAGTGACTTGGTGAATGAAGAAATGTCTTCCAGACGACTACCAATTTGATCGCCATATAAGTCGACTGTCGCGCGGCCAAGGCATATCACGTCAAATTTATGTTTTTTAACCATTCTAATGCTACTCCAATAAGATATTCAGCGATGATCTGTTGTGCTGAATTTACCTTCCTCAAATATTGACCCACTGGCCTGTCTGATGTGACTGCTCGATGGCATCGATCACTAAATTAACCTGATATCCTGCGCGGAAATCCGGCCATATTGGTCGATTAGCAGCAATACCTTCTACTAGATCGCGAACTTCGACTATTTTCTGATCGTTGTAACCGAGTCCATGTCCGGCAGAGATGCAAAAATGCCTGTAATCCGGGTGTTCTGGTCCTATTAGCAGGGTTTTGAATCCTTCTCTACCTGGTGCATCACCAGCAGTAAACAGCTGTATCTCGGCTAAACGCTCCTGATCGAAGACAAGCGTGCCTAACGTGCCAGTGACTTCATAGGTCAGACCCATCTTGCGTCCCCAGGCGATACGACTGGTTTCGATAGTCCCTATCGCGCCATTGTTAAAGCGCAGCATGGCATGGGCTTGATCCTCGTTTTCTACGGCTTCAAACTGACCAGGTTGGCCGGCCACGGGGCGGCGGTTAATGACGGTTTGCAGGTCACCATTAACCGCAGCAATATCCCCAACCAGATATTGCGCCATATTGATAATATGGGAGCCCATATCACCCAGTGTCCCTGAGCCCGAATGCGCCCTTTTTAGCCGCCAACTCATAGGGATAACCGGATTAGCCAGATAGTCTTCATTGTGGGTACCGCGAAAATGCACCACTTCACCTATTTCGCCGTTACAGATAATTTGCTTGGCTAATTGGCTGGCGGGATTTTTGGCATAATTGAAACCAACCAGCGTTTTTATTCCAGCCTGCTCCGCAGCCAAGGTCATTTCCAGTGCGTCCCTGGCATTTAACGCGAGTGGTTTTTCGGAATACACATGTTTGCCTGCCGCAATGGCAGCCAGCGCCATTTCTTTATGCAAATAATTGGGCGAGCAGATATCCACAACATCAATATCCGGATCTTCGACTAATTTTCGCCAGTCACCGGTTGAGCGGTTGAAACCCAATTCACGCGCTTTTTGCTCTGCCAGTTGTTCATTTACCTCGGCCAGCATTTCACAGCTGACACGGGCGCTTAACGGAAAAACAGAACCAACGGAATGTAACGCAATGGCATGGGCTTTACCCATATAACCAGTACCAATTAACCCAACTCGAATAGTGTTCATGTTGTTTCCCGATAATTTACTAATGGAGTGATATCATCTGCCGGTGCCTGATATGGCTGTGATGAGGCTATCGCATTTTTCTGTTCCGTTGTGTAACGCTCAAATTCGGCCAATTCCAGTTCAAGTTCTGCCAGTTGTTGTCCTCCGGACATCATTTCCAGCACTTGCTCGCGGGATATGGCCTGTTTATCAAAGCTACCCATAGTGCGACCGCGATTAAGCACGGTAAATTGATCGGCAACCGGATAGGCGTGGTGGATGTTGTGGGTAATAAAAATGACTGCTAATCCACGGCTTTTTGCCCTGGCGACAACCTTTAACACTTTGGCAGATTGTTTGACGCCCAAGGCCGCAGTAGGCTCGTCCAAAATTAATACCTTGGCACCAAAATGAATTGCTCTGGCAATGGCCAGACACTGTTTTTCACCGCCGGACAAGGTGCCAACCATTTGCCGGGGATCTCTGATCTTGATTCCCATCTCAGCCAGGCCGGTAATGGCAATCTGATCGGCTGATTGGCTGTCAAAATAGTGCAACGGTCCCCAGCTTTTGGTTATTTCACGGCCAAGACAAAAGTTTCGGCTAATGCTCATCAACGGAACCAGAGCCAAGTCCTGGTAAACCGTAGCAATACCCAGATCCAGCGCCTGTTTGGGTGAGTCCAGTGTGATAGGGCGTTGTTCAAAATAGAGTTGTCCACTGCTGGGACGGTGTACCCCGGCCAGTGTCTTGATAAGTGTGGATTTGCCCGCACCATTGTCACCCAACAAACAGTGGATCTGCCCAGGCTTTATCTGAATATTGATGTCTTGTAACGCGATCACGGAACCAAAGTAGCGACTGACATTTTTGAGTTCGATAATGTTGTCTGGCATAGCTTGGTGTCCGTCCTAACGTATAATTCGGCGGCGGATAAAGTTGTTGAATAGCACTGCTATTAGCAACATCAAGCCGACAAAGACCCGGAACCAGTCTGAGCTGATACCGGAAAAGAACAGGCCTATCTGCACGACACCAAAAATTAGTGCACCAAATAATGCACCAATCACGGAGCCATATCCCCCGGTGAGTAATGTGCCACCAATGACTACGGCAATAATGGCTTCAAATTCTTTTAGCACTCCGCGATCGGCGGCGGCAGAACCAAATTCGACGACCTGACAGGTGGCATACACCGTGGCACAGAAAGCCGTCAGTACAAATAGCAGAATTTTTACTTTGGCGGTGGGTACGCCCATATTCTGCGCTGCTTGCTGATCGCCGCCGGTGGCAAAAATCCAGTTGCCAAAACGGGTATAATGCAGCACTGCGCTGCCCAGCATGACCAGCAGGATGCTCCAGCCGACAATCATCGGAATACCAGTGACAATCGGCTCTCCTTCGGCGTAGCTGTCAATGACGCCAATATTGGCTAACCAGACAAATAGCGACTGGCCAAACTCGCCACCGAACAGGGGCGCTAGCCAATCATTCTCGGCTACCTTGTTGACTCCGCTGACAATGGTTTTATCGGTAAACAGAATCGACAACGCGATGGTCAGGCCACGCAAAATAAACAGAAATGCCAGCGACACAATAAAAGAGGGTAAACCGGTTCGGATCACGATATAACCGATGAGTGCGCCCAGTGACATCGCTGTTGCAAAAGCCAGCATGATACTGGCCCAGAGTGGCCAGCCCCAGTAGAGTGCGGGAATAGCGATAACCATACCGGCAAAGCCAATCATCGAGCCTATTGAAAGGTCAAATTCACCTGCAATCATCAGCAGGCAGGCACCTATGGCCAATACAGCCAGTTGGGCCGAAACAGTTGTCCAGTTAAGAACCCCGTCAGCAGCGAACATACCTGAATCACCGGCAATGGTGGCAAAGAAACCAAACACCAACAGCACCGCTGCCATCGCTCCAAAGTCGGGACGGCTAAGCAGCTTCTGCACAACGGATAGCGCTCTGACTCGTTCGTCAACAGAAGAAGACAAGACGTTATGTTGGCGATTGTCAATGATGGGCATGTCTCCCTCCGTTGCAGTGATTAATTGATGGAGCTAATTTAGAATGAAAATTCCAAAAAATCAATATATGAAATAAATAATTTAATTAAATGTTAATTTTATAACCGTATTTTTGCTCTTTAGATTTAGATTAATGCTTAATTTTCAATTGATTAGATGAATATTTTGGATGGAATTTTTATTCTAAAATAAAAAATAAGAGGGATAAGATACGATATCCATATGGCTGAGGTTAGATTAACAATTGTTCATCTGCTGAAAAGGAGAACGCAATTTACTGCGGTTTATGCTGGCTTAAAATTAACTGCGATTGGTGCCGTTGTAAATAACGGTGACGGATCGCCATTATATCTGAGATTGCCATGAAAACTGTTCACTCTTTATTTTTGATCTCTTTTTTTAGCTGCTGGTCGTTAGCGGCGGTGGAAAAACTGCACTTACAACATACTGATTTACCGATAAAAGTAGATGGTTTGATTGAAGAAAAAGCGTGGGATAGTGCCTCGGTCTTGCAGCTACGTTATCAAACCAAGCCGCAGAGCAATCAACTAACCCAGATAAAAACAGAAGCAATGCTACTGGAAGATGGTGACAACGTTTATATCGCTTTTAAGGCCTACGATCCGGACAAAAGCGCAATTCGTGCATTTTTGCGTGAACGGGATCAAGGATCTAATGATGACAGAGTTATTTTTAGTGTCGATACCTTCAATAGTGCGCAATTGGCTTATCGTTTTTCGGTGAATGCCTTAGGTGTGCAGATGGATGAAATTCGTAATGAAGCCAATGACGAAGAGCTGACTGAATGGGATTCGACTTGGGCTTCTGCGGCCAGCATTACCGAGTTTGGTTATGTTGTTGAAATGGCGATCCCGTTGAGTGCAATTCGCTTTCCGGCTAATACGATTCAACAATGGCGGATTAATTTGCAGCGAGAATACCCCAGAGAACAGGAATACCGTTTATCCCTTAATCCGGATGATCGAAATAATAGTTGTGAAATTTGCCAGTATTCCTTACTCGAAGGATTAAGTGGGGCGAAACCGCCGGTGAATATGACATTAATTCCATCGCTGGTTTACCTCCAGTCACGTTTTAAAGGGGCTGACGGTGAGCCCGTTATTCAGCATACCGAACAACAAGCAGGGCTGGATTTGCGTTGGGGAATTACACCTAATATCTCCCTTAGTGGCACATTAAATCCTGATTTTTCACAAGTGGAATCCGATGCTGCCACACTGGATATTAATGAGAAGTTCAATATTAAACGGGATGAAAAACGGCATTTTTTTCTAGAAGATGCGGATTATTTTCAAACCAATTTGGATCTGGTCCATTCACGTACTATTGCTGATCCGGATTATGGGATGAAATTAACCACCAAAACAGACAAAAATATGCTGGCTATATTAGTCGCACAAGATGCACAAACTAATCTGGTTTTACCGGGGAGTGAAGGGTCGGATACTGAACGACTGGATAATGATGGTATGGATGTGGCTAATCGGTCTGCGGTTGTACGTTATCAGCATAATATGGATAACGGATTGTCTATTGGGGGATTATTAACCCACCGACAAGCCCAAGATAAGGCTTACCAAAATAAGGTAGTAAGTATTGACAGTTACTGGCAACTTAATGACTCGGATCGATTGTATGTTCAAGCCATGCATTCAACCACAGAGTATCCGTTAGATTTTCAGAATGAATATCAGCAATCACCTAAATTGAATGATAATGGCTATTTTGCTCAATATGATCACGATACAGAAACCTGGTACCACAGTTTTCAATACCAGAATATTGGTCGGGATTTTCGGGCTGATTCCGGTTTTATTACTCAAGCGGATTTTGAAAGTTATCACGCTAAAGGTGGGTACCAATGGTATGGTTTTGAGGATCAATGGTGGTCTAAAATTGACTGGGATGTAGATTGGGATTTGGTCTTTGACCAAGCAGGTAATCTGCTGGAACGAACACTGGAATCTGATGTTGAAATTGAGGGAATAGGACAATCAAGTTTTGAAATTGGTATGGAAGCGGGAGACGAAGTGTTTAATTCGGTGAGTTATCCGGTCAAGTCCTATAAATTGGAGGCTAGCGCAAGACCTTATTCCGGTATTGATATCAGTGCTGAATTGAAAAGAGGTGACAAAGTGGACACGGACAATGATCGGGTTGGTCAATTTGTTGATTATGTCTTGGCCAGCGAACTAAATCTGGGTCAGCATTTATTACTGGATCTGACTTTGGAGTATGAAACATTAACGATACCCGATGGCAAAGTGTTTAGCGCTTATACCCATGATGCCCGTTTGCGTTACCAGTTTACCAACAACAGTAGTTTGGCTTTAACCTATATTGTTGAAGCGGTAGACAAAAATATTGAGTTATATCGTCAGCCAGATTCGGAAGTGGCTTATGAGCGAGAAACCAGCATAAAGCTGATTTATTCGTACAAACTTAGTCCTCAAACATTGTTTATCGCTGGCTTTCAACAAGGTCAATTTGAGCAAGAAAGGCTTTCATCCACACGCACAGATCAAAAAAATACGTTCATGAAAATCAGTTATGCTTGGATGAATTGAGGCTATTCAGCAATGGGATCAATTGTTCCATATGGGAAAATGTATTAGCTTGAATGGGTAACACATCGCTTGGTAAAAAACGCAATGCTCGCATATTGGCAGCTTCAGCGGCTTGAATGCCAACTAGGCTGTCTTCAATTACGATACATTGTTGTGGTGAGAAACCCATTTGGCTGGCGGCGTATAAAAATAACGCCGGGTCTGGTTTCCAAGCATTCACGCAGTAGGCACTATAAAGTTTGTCGCCAAAGTATTGGCTTAGCCCTGTCGTGGACAGTGCATGGCGAATTTTATGTTTAGGGCCATTGGAAGCAATACAACAGGCAAAAGGCAAACTTTCCAACATGTCAATTACGCCTGCAAAAGGTTGTAGATGCATCGAGAACAGTTCCGCTACCCGTAGGCGATACTTAGGCTCAAAGGCATTGTCTAACCGGACGTTATAACGATGTTCGATATCGGCAAAAATATCCAGTAACTTTCGACCTCGATACAACGTAACCAGCTCTTCAGTGCTCTGTGCTATGGTCGGAATGAGGTCGTTAAGAGCCTGACAACATAAAAACTCGCTGTCTACCAGTGTGCCATCCACATCAAAAATGATTAGTAACTGCGACATATAGAACCTTGTTTCAATTGAATACTACCTCTGCGTTGGTCAATCTGTTTCTAAGTTGAGCGATCTTCAATTGTATATACCCAATCAACCTGAAGATGCACGATTCAGAGCGACTGGGGTGCTGTAATTCAAGGCATCGTCTTGAAGCCATGTGTCCACCTTGCGAAAGGCGATAACGCAGAAGTACAGTGCCCCAGACGCTCCATTCTGGCGGGTTTTAAAGCCATTTATACTGTGTTGACTATTTTTGATTTAGACCCACTAGACCTACAAACAGTCGCCTTGTCTAAATGGCTTTAACTTCCCGCTGAAACGCGTATCTTCAGGTTGATTGGGTATATATATATGGCGGGATAACCCTATGTAATTGGTGCCCATTGTCTGCTGCCTTTTTAAGGTAAAAATAATTAAGCAGCTATTGACAGTTTAGCAATTGAATCGCTAATATGGAATGTATATTCCAAATATTTAGAGTATAGAATATTATTTTGATTATTGGTTTGTAACGGTCAAACCTGTTTTTAACATGAGTGTGAATGATGAGCCAGCGTAACAGATTATCAAGTATTTTATTGCTGTTGTCGGCAAGCTTCGTCGTATTGCAGCCATCCTATGTTTATGCCGAGAATGAGCGTTTTATTATGATCAGTCACGCACCAGATTCCGATCCTTGGTGGAATACGGTCAAGAATGCTGTGAAAGAAGCGGGTGACATAATGGGCGTTGAAGTTTTATATCGTAATCCGGCAAGTGGTGATTTGGCTGATATGGCACGCATTGTTGAACAATCTGTAGCCTCAAACCCGGATGGGTTAATTGTAACTATTGCCGATTTTGATGTGCTAAAGAAACCGCTGGAAAAAGCGTTACGAAAAAAAATTCCATTGATCACCATTAATTCTGGCACACATCAACAAAGTCAGGCATTAGGAGCATTGCTACATATTGGCCAGCCTGAATATCAGGCGGGGTATGGTGCCGGTCAAAAAGCCAAACAAGCCGGTGTGAGTCATTTTGTATGTGTGAATCATTACATTACCAACCCCTCTTCCGTGGAACGCTGTCAGGGATATGCTGATGCTCTTGGTATTAAACTGGGCAATAGCATGATTGATTCATCACAGGATCCCACTCATATTGAAAAGAAAGTACAGGCCTATTTACGTCGTCATCCCGCAACAAATGGCATTCTGACGCTGGGACCGACATCTGCCACGCCGGTTATTCGTTTACTGGATAAAATCCGCCTGGCGGGGAAAATTCATTTTAGTACCTTTGACCTCAGTGATGAAATTACCCATGCTATCGAGCAGGGCAGCATCGCCTTTTCTGTTGATCAACAACCCTATTTGCAAGGTTATATGCCAGTCGTGATGTTAGCGCTGTATAAGCGTTATGGCATTATTCCGGCCAATGACATGGACTCCGGACCGGCATTCATTGACAAAAACAATGTGAATTCGGTCATAACGCTGTCTGGAACCGTGCGCTAATCATGACAATAAGCTTAAAAAATCGACGCTGTATTTCACGAATATTGATTTTTGGAATGTATGTTTTATTTTAATCCTTTATATTTCAAATCTGTCTTGTCATAGGAAGTGAGTTACAAAATGATGAATGCGAAAACGGCGTCGGCTCTTGAAGAGCTAAATGCAGAAATTACCCAGAAGTTTTCCAAGCTGAGCAAGCGACTCCAGCAGGTCGCCGAGTATGTGCTGGAAAATCCGAATGGCATTGCTTTTGGTACTGTTGTGATGATCGCCAAGGACGCTAATGTGCATCCGTCCACCTTGATCAGGTTTGCCAACGCTTTCGGGTTTTCCGGATTCAGTGATATGCAAAAACTGTTTCAGAAAAAGTTGCTGCAAGAATCGTCCAGTTACGAAGATCGCATCAAGCTGGTGCAGGATGACAGTGCTTTGGACAATCAAAATGCCAGCAGCAAGCTACTTGATCAGTTTAGCCAGGCGAATAGCCATGCGATGACCTACCTGAAAGATAACATTGATCCTGACGATCTGGAGCGGGCGCGCGCTATTTTGTCAAACGCCGACATCATTCATGTTAAGGCTGTCCGCCGTTCCTTCCCTATCGCCAGCTATCTGGCTTATTTGCTTAACCATATCAATGTTCGCTGCTATTTGCTGGACGGGGTTGGTGGCATGCATAAAGAACAGGAACACCTTATTCGGCAAAAAGACGCAGTTATCGTAATCAGTTTCCATCCTTATGCCAGCGAAACCCAGTCGACGGTGGATGCAGCGATAGCCAAGGGGACTCCCATTATCTTGTTTACAGACAGCCCGCTAAGTCCGTTAAAAGAGCATGCCACAGTCTGTTTTACCGTGAAGGAAGCCGAGATTTACTCATTCCGATCGCTCACCGCGACAATGTGCCTGGTGCAATCATTGGCCATCAGTTTGGCACATTAGACAGAGGCCGGGGCGATTTAACCGTATTCATCAAGAGGTAGAAAATGTCATATTTACATAGCCGTCCCGGCAATTTAGATAGCAATGGCTGCATTCAGCAAGTGACGCCACAATCCGCTAACTGGAATTACGTCGGTTTTGAAGTGCATCAATTGTCTGCAGGCCAAAGCAAGCATTTTAGCAGTCCAGATCAGGAAAGTTGCATGGTGATCTTAAGCGGCGTGGCTGATGTATCAACTCATAGCCAGTCCTGGTCATCATTGGGTGAACGGATGTCAGTTTTCGACAAGAAAGCGCCCTACAGCGTTTATACCCCCCCGGGTGAGCAGATGGACGTCACCGCTGTTACCGCTGTGGAAGTTGCCATTTGTCGCGCTCCGGCTACCGGCCGGTATCCTACCCGGTTAATCAAACCGGAAGACTGCACATATGAACTGCGTGGTAGCGGCACTAATCAGCGGCATGTATGTAATATCCTGTTTGCCAATATGGATGCGGAAAAACTGTTGGTTGTTGAAGTCATTACTCCTGATGGCAACTGGTCCAGCTATCCACCGCACAAGCACGACAGTGACAATTTACCTGATGAAAGTTCATTGGAAGAAACCTATTTTCACAAGCTGAATCCCGAACAAGGCTTCGCTTTTCAGCGCGTTTATACCGATGACCGCAGCATTGACGAGACCATCTGTGTCGAGCATAACAGCGTGGTGATGGTGCCTTGTGGCTATCACCCTGTAGGCGTGCCTCACGGCTATGATTTGTACTATTTAAATGTAATGGCAGGCCCTACGAGACATTGGGTATTCAAAAACGATCCTGCCCATGAGTGGATCATCGACAAGTCTAAATGAGGATAATAAATGATTAATTTCGCGTTGTTAGGAGCCGGCAGAATCGGCAAGATGCATGCTGGACTGATTGCTGCGTCACCCCAGGCCCAATTAAGTTATGTGTTTGATACTCACAGTCCATCTGCAATGGCACTGGCAGAAAAGTACCAGGCAACCGCCGTTGATTCTGTGGATGTTATATTACAGGACTCTCGCGTGGATGCTCTTTTGATCGCAACGTCTACCGATACCCATGTTGGTTTTATTATTCAGGGGGCCAAAGCCGGCAAGGCAATTTTGTGTGAAAAACCGATCGATCTGAGCAGTAGTCTGGTGGCTGATTGTTGGGAGCAAATTAAAGATTGTAAGGTACCGATTCAAATAGGTTTTAATCGCCGTTTTGACCCGACACATGCCAGCTTGCAACGCCAGCTATCAGACGGAAGCATTGGCGAGCTACAGCAACTTGTTATCACCAGTCGGGATCCTGACATTGCGCCGGCGGAATATTTACGTCATTCAGGTGGTATATTTCGCGATATGATCATTCATGATTTTGATATGTTGCGCTTTATTACCGGAGAAGAAGTGGTACAGGTGCATGCCATCGGTAGTACCCTGATTGATCCCGATCTGGCCCAGTTCGGTGATGTGGATAGCGTGATGCTGACACTGAAAACCGAGTCCGGGAAACTTTGCCATATTAACGGTTCACGCCGGTGCGTGTATGGCTATGACCAGCGGATTGAAGCCTTCGGAGCCGGAGGAATGTTGCAGTCAACCAATCCGCTACCTCATGCGGTGAGTGTTTCCACTGCCGAATCAACCGCAGCACATAGTCCATTGAATCCGTTTTTTATCGAACGTTATCAACAAGCTTATCAGGCACAACTGGACAGTTTTATCCAGGCCGTGAATGACGGGACTCAGCCGTCTCCTTCCTTTACGGACGGTTTGCAGGCTCAGCGATTAGCTGATGCTGCCCAGCAATCCCTCGATACAGGTTTACCGGTTCAACTGTAAATCTGCCAGCATTATTTCTTCCAGCTTGAAGCTACTGATTATCCTCACTGTGTGACACAGTGAGGATATTTTATAGAAAATTAATTCCATAATTTATGCCTGGTGGAACTAAATTTTAACATTTTATTAATTTTTTCAGCTCAAAGCTGTTTTTTACAGCTCCTATCTTATTCTAAAAAATCCTTATAAAACATATGATTAAATTTATGTTTAAGGAAAATATAAAATTTGTTAACGAAACGTACATTCCAATACTTGATAATGTGAAAAAAAAATTCTATATTGACCGGGTCAATCCTGATAATGTGAAGCGACAGGTGAGACTACGACCATATAGCAACACCAAAAGCTGACGACGCATTAGAAAG
Organism: Neptunicella plasticusilytica; assembly: GCF_047922965.1. Taxonomy (GTDB): domain Bacteria; phylum Pseudomonadota; class Gammaproteobacteria; order Enterobacterales; family Alteromonadaceae; genus Neptunicella; species Neptunicella plasticusilytica. Next base: position 3,944,631 of record NZ_CP150481.1, on the reverse strand, counting down.
GGCAGCGCATAGACTGAATTTGCAACAAGCCTTGGTTAATGCATTGAGAACAGTCAGTTTCTAAAAAATATTAAAACTTGAGACTAGATGAGGGGATGCAAAGTGAACATTAAAGGCCCACAAAGCAAAACGAAATATCTAAGTGGCTGTATTTCGTTAATATTGCTATCTGCCGTGACAGGTAATGTACAAGCACAAGAATCGCAAGATGTAGAACAAATTCAGGTCGTCGGTACGCCGGTATTCCGGGATAGAACTGCGACAGTTTCTCCTGCCCTGGCCTATGGCGTCGAGTTTTTCCAACAATTCGAACCCACGTCTGTTGGTGATATGTTGAAACGTACCCCCGGTATTTCATTCAGCAGCGATGTAGGTGAGTACGACGCACCACAAATGCGTGGTTTGGGAGCAGGCTATACTCAAATCCTGATCAATGGTCGTAAAGTGCCCAGTAGTGGTTCGGACCGTGCCGTTTTTGTTGACCGTATTCCGGCAGAGATGGTGAAGAGCATTGAAATTATCCGCAGTCCCAGTGCTGATCAGGATAGCCAGGGTGTTGGCGGTACCATTAATATTATTTTAAAGGATGGTGCCAGTTTTGAAGGTGGCAATGCACGGCTGGGGTTATTACGATTTGATGATAACAAATTACGTGGCAGCGGTGCTTTCGGTTATAGCGGAGATACAAATAATACTGCATGGAATGTCTCTGCCAGTTTCCAGGAGCGTTATGTCCCTAAACTGAAATACGAACGCCGCTATGAACCTGATGGTACCCAAAAAGAAGAAGAGCGGGAAGATGACGTACGTGATAGTGATGATGTGTCGTTGAGTGCCAATTTGACTTACATGCTCAGTGATATCTCTACTCTGGATCTGTCAGCCAACTATGTTTCCACCAAAAGACAGGAACATCAGACCGAGACGGTATGGGAAATCGAAGACGGTGAGTTTTTATTAGATGAAATAACTGACGAATCCGTTGATATCGATGAAGATTCCTACATTGTCGGTGCCATCTATAATACCGAACTTGGCACAGACACCGAATGGGAGACGTCGTTTAACTACAGCAGAATTACCAGCACCGAAGATGTGATTGCGCTGGCAAAGGGGGCTGATGATGACCCATGGGAGTACGATGGTCTGGAGGATTTGGATACTACCGATTCGGAAATACTCTTTACTACCTCAATCAAGCATATGTTGGATGGCGGTATCGAGCTGAAAACCGGTATCGATGGTTCACGTAAAAAACGTGAGGAGGCGCTGATTGAATTTGAAGTCGATTCCGACAGCGGTGCAATTGAAGGTATTGATTTAGAACAAACCTACGACGTCGAGGAAAAGCGTCTGGACGGCTACCTACTAGGTCAAATGAGCTTTGACAATGATGCCCAACTGGAACTGGGGTTGCGTGTCGAGCATACCAGTCGTTCTATCAGCAGTATGTCAATTAGCGAAGATACTTCAGATACACATATTAATCCGTCAGCACATTTTTCCAAGAAATTTGATGACGACAATACCTTGCGTATCAGTGTGGCTCGAACGGTACGACGTCCTGACTTTAAACAGTTGTCACCCACTATTGAATTCGATGAACCGGAAGACGGAGATGCCAAACAAGGTAACCCGGATTTGAAAGACGAAGTATCACTAGGGTTGGATATCGGCTACGAACGCAGTCTGGCCGGGCGCGGAATATTCGGGATAAATGCCTTCTACCGGGATGTGACTGATGTAATTGAAGATGTTGGTGTGGGGACTGCGCCTGGTGGTGGTATTCTGTTTTCCTATGATAATGCCGGCGATGGCAGTATCTGGGGCCTGGAGATGGATTTGAATAAACCGCTGTCGGATAACACCGGTTTATTTGCTAACCTGACTTTGCTGGACTCTAAAATTACCGATCAGTTTACCGGCCGGGAGCGTCGTTTCAGAGATCAGTCCAACTATATTTATAACTTTGGTGTCACACACAATATTCCTGAATGGAATACCAGTATGGGATTCAGCTATCAGAAACAGGGGGATAGCTTGTCGGTGGATATCGACCGTGATGTAGAGCTGAGTTACGACGGCAACCTCGAAGTTTTCGTTGAAAAACGTTTTGGCGATGATTACGTACTACGTTTAACCGCAACGAACTTGTTGAATGCACACAAAATTGAGCGTTTTGACAACTATGATGGCGATTCGGCCGCTGAAATTCTGGAAAATCATATTAACCGAAACATTGGTGAGCTGGAGAAAGAAGACGAAAGCGCCAGTCGAGTCATTACACTCACTTTCAGAGCCTTTTTCTAATCTGGATGCAGGCCCCCGCGCCCTGGCAGCGATGTGGGGCCTAAGTTATTTAATGATGGAATTTGGAGAGAATTAATAATGTGCAACATGGCAAAGAACGGAAAAACGCGGTTTAAAACACGTACTAATGTATTGTTGTCGCTATTACTGTTGCTGGGGTGCTCCAGTGAATTTCCGACCGCTACGTCTGCAGATCAGGCTGATGTGGCAAAAACACAGGACCAAAAACTGCAGCTGGGTTTTATTGCCTTTGGTGACAGCGGTTATAACACCCAGTATTTAAAAGAAAAACAGTACACACCGCTTAAACCGACCAAACAGGCGTTTATAGATTATGAGCGTGCCGACTGGATAAAAGACGGTCGAGATCCGGCTGAGTTTGTGCCACCTCCCAGTGAGTATGTGGAAGCCGTGGGCAGTATGGTTGATGCCAGTGGTTTATATCCTGTGGCTGATGCCATGAAAAAGTATTGCGATCGTCACGATTGTCAATTCTCGGTGATGCTGGGTGATAATATCTACCCTGACGGTGCGACGATGGGGTTGGACGGCAAGGATGATTCGACCCGTTTCGATGACTTGTTTAGCCAACCTTTTGGCGATATGGGTAAGGGAAATGAGCAATATCGTATTTATACTGCGTTAGGTAATCATGACTGGAATACGTCACGCGAAGGAGCGATGGCACAGGTAGAGTTTATGCAAAGCCACCTACCTTTTTATATGGACGGCATTTTTTATTCGGTTAAGCCTCCAGCAGCCAAAGGCAAGGTAGAAATTTTCGTTATCGATACAGAAGTCATGCTGGGCGGCGAAACCGTGCTGGAAGCGGAACTCAATCCTGACGGTAGTGAAATGAAAACAGACGAAGTGGACAAACCGAGTCCCTGGGTGGTGCCGCAGACGGCTGGCGAGAAGCAAATGGTCAGTTGGCTGGATGACAAGCTCAAAAACTCGACTGCCGAGTGGAAGTTGGTGGTTGCTCACCATCCTATCTGGGCCAGTGGTGGTAGCAAATTTGAGCAGGCCAAGGTGTTGCGCAGACTGATTTTGCCGTCCTTATGTAAATATGCCGACATCTATTTCGCCGGTCACGAGCATACGCTTGAGTTACATGAAGACAGCTGTGAAACTGTGTTAGGGCCTGATAATAAACACCCGTTGTTACAGGTATTGTCGGGTGCGGCGGCCAAACAGCGGCCGGTGCATACGGCGTTCAAAGCTTATCAGGATAAAACCTATCCACAGGATAATGCGATTTGGGTAAAAGGCATGATCTGGGGATTTTCTCATATTCAGTTAAACGGGGATCAGGCAACCATACAAATGCTGTCAACTCCCAGCAGTGGAAGCAGAGAAATTAATCTCGAATATACGTACCAGTATCAACGCCGCACTGCAACACTGGGTAAAGCGGATCGTTAATCCGGAATAACCGGGCAGGCAGCAACACGAACATCATGCTTGTCCGGCTATTCCACACCGAGTTTTCTTACTATTATTAGGTAGTTTTATGATGGGTACGATACAACGGTTCTTGACCTATTGTGTGCATGAATCGATATTCGGAAAAATAATCGGTTATTTTGCTACCCGCAACGATCAGCCGGTCAGTTCTGATCAGGCATATATCAATCAGCAGTTTCAACACCACCGCCGCAACGTCATTGTCATCATTACAGTATGCTATGGGCTGGGCTATGTGTGTCGCCTTGCTTTTAATGTTGTCAAAAAACCATTAATGGATGCGGGAGTTTTTACGCCTGAAGAGTTGGGTATTATTGGTTCAACACTATTGTACGGCTATGCACTGGGCAAGTTTACCAACGGCTTTTTGGCCGACCATGCACACGTAGGACGTTTCTTCGCGGCGGGGTTATTTTTATCGGCGATGGCTAATCTGGGGATGAGTTTTTCCAGTTTGGCGTGGATATCGGCATTGCTGTGGGGATTGAATGGCTGGTTTCAGGGATTTGGTGCGCCATCCAGTGTGGTATCACTAGCGCATTGGTATACCAATCACGAACGGGGGCGCTATTACGGGATCTGGAGTACTGCCCATTCGATTGGTGAAGGCCTGACTTATCTGGGGATTGCCTGGTTAATTGCGGCTGCGCCCAAAGGTTTGGGACTTGACTGGCAGTGGGGGCTATGGACACCCGCAATTATCTGCGTGTTTGCTGCGTATGTGGTATGGCGCTACTTGCCGGACCGGCCGAAAACCATGGGATTGCCTTCCGTGGCAGACTGGAAGTCAGATCATGGCCGGATCATACCGGAAGCAGCATCAGAATCGGTATGGAAAACACAGCTAAGAGTACTGACTATTCCGTCTATCTGGATATTGGCCATTGCCAGCTCCAGTATGTATATCACCCGTTATGCGATCAATAGTTGGGGAAACGTCTATTTGCAAGAGATCCGGGGCTTCGATTTGTTCGATGCGAACCTGTTTATCTTTTTCAATACAGTAGCCGGAATTCTGGGTTGTCTGGTGTATGGTCTGGTCTCTGACAAGTTCTTTAACGCTCGCCGTCCACCTGCAAATTTAATTTTCGGGTTGCTGGAATTATTGCCCTTACTGGTGATTTTCTATGGGCCGCAAAATTCCCTGTTACTTGGTGTGGCGCTGGTAGTCTACGGTTTTGGACTAAGCGGCATCCTGGCATCGCTTGGGGGGCTGTTTGCGATTGATATTGCACCGAAAAAAGTGGCGGGCGCGGCAATGGGCTTCATAGGTATCTTTAGCTATCTGGGGGCCGGCTTGCAAGACTATATCAGTGGCAAGCTTATTTATAGCAGTCAGATTGTATTTTCGTTTCCTTCACCCGAACAACAGTTTCAGGTGTATTTTTATAACTATGACAAACCGATCATTTTCTGGATTGGGGCATCGGTATTATCTATTGTTCTGGCTTCCGCATTATGGAAAGTCAGGGCAGCTGACTAGTAGGGCGTGGCGATCATGAGAAACACAAAATTGCTATTGATATTGATGTTGACTGTGTTGTTGGCAGCTTGCGGCAGTGAACAAAACAATCCCTGGTGCGACGGACACAGAAGTATCCACTCACAGCATGAGGATATTGTGACAAAGGTGAATATCGACTATAGCGAATCGGGTGAACTGGTGGCGCAACTCGATATACCACAAATTGCCGCATCCCGCGAGGCGCTAACTGATATCAGCCAAGTTATTGAGGCGTCCGCTGCCGTCGAGTGCAAATCGTTTCCTGCCGACATTGGCACACACAATCAGCGTTGGATTGCCAAGTATCGTATTGAGTGCGGCGCAGACAACAGATTGAAACAGGCGTCGGTGGTATTGTTGAATAACTTTGCCGATATTGCGGAGGTTGAAGCCATCATCAACACTCCGGCAGCGACCAAGCATTTTGTTCTCAACCGCCAATGCGACAGACCCATTTTTATGCAGTAATGACAAATTTAACAAGGTAAAAATATGGACGATATTAGACAAAGACTGGCATTTGCTTGCGATACCGCCAGGGCGGCAGGCAAACTGGCTCACGGATATTTTAATGATTTAAGCAGTTTGACGGTAGTCAGTAAGGGTGTTCAGGACATGGCAACCGAAGCTGATGTGAATACCGAGGACCTGATTAGAGCGGCGATTGCCAGACAATATCCACAGGACGATTTTTTTGGCGAGGAGAGTGCCGATGCTTATGTGGCTAAAGCTGATGCCGGAATCTGGGTGGTTGATCCTATTGATGGTACCCAGCCCTTTATCAACGGTATACGCAGTTGGTGTATTTCCATCGCCTATATTCTTGACGACCAGGTTGTGCTGGGGGTTATTTATGACCCATGTGCAGATGAGATGTTTGCCGCAACAGCGGGTGATGGTGCCACATTAAATGGTCGCCAAATGAAGGTTGCTGACGTCAACACTGTGGCCGAAGGGCTTGTCAGTATCGGTTACTCAAACCGGGTGGCACCTGCAGCAACATTAGAACCCTTGCAGCGCCTGATGCTGGCTCAAGGGATGTTCCACCGCAGTGGTAGCGGTGCATTAAGCTTGGCTTATGTGGCAGCGGGGCGTTTAATCGGTTATTTTGAACCTCATATGAATATTTGGGACTGTGCCGCAGGTATACTGCTGGTTCAGGAAGCCGGAGGACAGGCATACGATTGCCTCAGCCAGGACAATTATCTCATTAACGGCAGTCCGGTTATTGCCGCAACAGCCGGAGTTTATTCGCAATTACTGGCTATTGTTAACGGGGATTAACAAAAATTAATGTTTTGCACATCAAGGTTTTATCTGGTCAACATTAGACTGGCTTCATATTCTAACCAGAGGAATTGATAATGAAGTATTGTTCTAGACGTGTCGTATTAATGTTGACGGTGTTGTTAACCTGTCAGTTAAGCTGGGCTGGTATGGATAACAAAGAACTGGCGATTGCACGGAAAGTGATGAATGAATCCGGCGTAAACGCTATCAGCAGTATCCAGCAAGTACAACAGCGTTATCCCGGAGTCATCTATGACTACGAACTGGATGATGATGACGACGATTATTACCATGAAATCAAACTGATTGATCTGGATGCTGATGTTAAACGCAAGATCGTGATCTCGGCGCAAAATGGTACGGTCGTCAAGGAAGAGCAGGAAAACCTGTATTCCTGGTTTATTGAAGATGATAGCGTGACAGCAGTAAAGAAATTACAGGCACTGCAGTATTCGATGCTGACAGCGATAGAACTGGTCGACCCGTCTGAAGGTGCGCTTGTGGTGGATATCGAACTGGAATACAAACAGGGTGTTGTGTATTTTGAGATAGAAACCGACGGCCCGCAAGGTGAACAGGAAATACTGGTTGACGCCAAAACCCGTTCTGTCATTCCTGTATACCAACGATAAGCGCTGCATGAAACTACTTGTAATAGAAGATGACGCAACAACCCGAAGTTATATCCAAAAAGGCTTCCAGGAAAGTGGTGCTGTTGTTGATACCGCAGATAACGGGCCTGACGGCCTGTTTCTGGCTACCAGCGAAGAATACGATATTATCATCCTGGATCGGATGTTACCCAAAATGGATGGGTTGGCGTTGCTTGCAGCGCTGCGTGCTGCCAACATCCGTACCGCGGTTATAATCTTGAGTGCGCTGGGTCATGTAGACGAGCGAATCAAAGGACTGAAGGCCGGGGGCGACGATTATCTCACCAAGCCATTTTCTTTTCAGGAGCTGTATGTTCGAGCCACTATTCTGGTTCATCGGCAGCAGCAACTTTCGGATCCCGCTCAAGGGCCAGTAACCCGGCTAGCGATAGATGATCTGGAGATGGATCTGGTTGGCCATAAAGTGACGCGAGCAGGTCGCGAGATCAAGTTACAGCCAAAAGAATTCCAATTGTTGCGATATTTGCTGGAACATCAGGGGCAAGTCATTTCCAGAACAATGTTATTTGAAACGGTATGGGATTATCACTTTGATCCCAAGACCAATGTTATTGATGTCCATATTGCCAAATTGCGCAAGAAGCTCGAAGAAAATGAGCAGACGCAGTTGATCTTTACGGTACGGGGAGCCGGGTATGTGGTTAGAACGTCTTAGGCGCTCGTTCAGAACCTCCATTTGGCGTTTTACACTGACCTTTACCGCGATCGTATTATGTATTTGTATTGGCATACTGGCATTGGTTTATCGTTTTACTATTGGTGAACAGAAACAGCAACTCAACCGCCAGGTTGTTATCACCGCCCAAGGTATTTTGGACCTTGCCCGAACCGAGGGTATTGACGCGACAGCATTTAGTAAAACGTTGCAGCAGCGGGTGGATAAAAGTGCGTCTGTGGTTTTGGCACTGGATACGCCCGACCGAATTGTCGGTAATCTTGCTACGATACCGGATAATTTACCCGGCTTTCCCGAATTGGCGCATTTTCCTGTTGCGGTAGTCGATCATCTGGGACAAACATCCGTCATGGTGGCACTGGGTGGCCAGATGCAGACCCGGTTTGGACGCATACTTGTTGGCATGTTTGATGATAATTATCAGGCGCGTGAAACTGAATTCCGTACGGCCAGCGTGTGGGCGTTGTTATTGACTCTGTTAGTCACCCTGATAACCGGCTTTTTGTTTAACCGTAGGGTGTTATACAGGGTAAATCAGATGGGCAGGTTTATTGAAGAGGTCAAAGACGGGCATCTTAAAACCCGATTACCCCTTAGCCATCGGCATGATGAGTTCGATACCATTGCAGGACAAATTAATCAGATGCTGGACGAGATTGATAACCTGATAGATTCGGTGGCTCAGGTAACGGATAACATCGCCCATGATTTACGTACTCCCTTGTCACGTATTCACATCGCTATCGAACAAAGTTTGAATGACGCGGCTCCGGGCAGTGAAGATGAGCTGTGGAAACAGCAGCTACTGGATGACTTGAACAAGGTGATTGCGACCTTTAATGCCATGCTCGAATTGGCAAGAATTGAGAAAGGCGTCCAGTCGAGTAATATGATCCAAGTGGATTTGGTGACACTATGTCAGGATGTCATAGAGCTGGCTTCGCCGTTGGCGGAGCAAAAGAACCAGCAGTTAAACTGGCTGAACAAACCGGTCAGGCTATCTTCGGCCTTTATTGTTAAAGGGGAACCTAATCTACTGTTTCGTGCCATTTTTAATTTAGTCGACAACGCTATTAAATATACCCCTGAGCAGGGACAGATTGAGTTGCGCCTGACGGGTACAGGGACTGGCTGCGAAATCCGGATCTCCGACAATGGACCCGGTATTCCACAGGCCTTACGGGATAAGGTATTTCAACGTTTATATCGTATCGAAAGTAGCCGCCATGATGCCGGGTTCGGGCTGGGATTGTCTATTGTCAAAGCGATAGTCGCTTTGCATGGCGGTAATATGTCGCTTGGCGATGCTGAGCCAGGTCTGGTTGTCAGTATTGACTTGCGCTACTAGTCCTGAATGGGGCGGGATGTATCACCAAAGCGGTTTTTTCTGTAGTTTGCGTTGTAGTGTACGGCGGTGCATATTCAACACTCGGGCAGCGGCAGAAATATTGCCGTTGTTTTCCTGCAGTACTCGCTGGATGTGTTCCCACTCCAGCTGTGCGGAAGATAATGGACTCAGTTCGGCAGTATCTATCTGTTGCTCGCCCAACCGGGCCAGCAGTGCATTAAAATCCAGCGGCTTGGTCAGATAGTCGTCCGCGCCTGCTTTGATGGCATTCACTGTGGTGGCGATACTGGCGTAGCCGGTCACGACCCAGATTTTGGCGTCAGGATGATGTTGCCGAATTGATTGCAGATAACTCAGGATTGAATCATTCCCCAAATTCAAATCCAGTAATAGATGGCTGTAGGTTTGTTGGTTGGATAGCAATTGCTGCGGTGCGGTAAAATAGCAGGCCGACAAATTATGACGTTGCAGTCTGCGCACTAAAGCACTGGCATAGACTTCATCATCGTCGACTACCGCGATCATTGTGTGTTGTCCGATTTGATCAATGGCACTCTGACTTGGGTGCTAACGCCATCGCTTAAATTACGGATAAAGACCGAGCCGCCGGCTTGTTCAATACTGGCATTGGCTAACGCTAGTCCGATGCCATAACCCTGTCCGATTACAAATGAACGACCCAGTTGCTCAATTAATTCATCTTCAATGCCATCACCATTGTCAATAATCTCTATCAATAATTGCTGTTGATCTAATCCGGCTATCAGGCTGATACGAGCTTGCTGGTTATCAATACAGGCCCTGGCGGCATTATCCAGTATATTGGCAATGGCTAAATTGAGGCTGTCTTTGTATTCGATATTGCAGTGCTCGAGTGCGTTATCAATCTGGCGCTCAAGCTTCACTTCGTTGTGGGTCAGCCACCAGTTATCACACAGTTCGTTTAGCCATTGTCCAACCTGGCGCGTCTGACTTTTCTGCGGGTCAAAGTTTTTACCTTGCTGAATGACCTTGTCCAACGCCTGTTGGCAGCGCAGCAGTTGTTTCGCCAATAATTGCTGATGATAGGGTCGTTGTTCGACGGGCAATTCATCCAATTCCTCGACCAGCATTTGTGCGCTAGCCAGCGGTGTGGCGATATGGTGGGCGGCGTTGGCTGTCAGGGTAGCAACCGCCATAATCTGTTCATCTCTTAGCTGGCGTTGTTGCTGTTGGACAATATGCTGATGTTGTTTACGCAATATTCTTGCTTGAGCGGTAATAAAAGCGGTGATCAAAAAGGCCGATACCCAGAATGTGACCAACATGCCGAGCATATGCTCATTCATATTATTCGAATGAAGGTGCAAATGAGGTTGGGGGGCGGGCAACAAATAGATAAAAGTCAGCAGCGCATAACATAGCATCGCTACCGCAGTAGTCATCCACGCCAGCAGGCGAGAAAGTGATAGCGAACCTATTACCGCCGGTAATAATAGCGCTGATACCCAGCCGGATAACACCCCGTTGTTGGCGTAAATAAAGTAGCTTAATGCCAATACATCAATAATTAACAATAATGCCAGCGCAGGCAAGGCTACCAGGCGTTGCCGTGCGCTGTAGGTAGTGGGATTCAGTAGCAGGTATAAGCCCCAGATAAGCCAGTATAGGCCAGTTAAACCGGCTAGATAGCCACTAACAAGCGCGATCAATGCATAGATCACCCGTAACCCGACTAATTGGGGAAACAGGGAATTGGCGGGAGAAAAGGATAGAAACAGATTTGCACGCATGGCCGATATTGAAGCCCATAAGCTGCTAGTGTTCAAGCATAAAAAGCAGCATCCGGTGTGGCAAATTGTCGCACCACTTCGTATGCCGGTTGCTTATCCCGGACTGAAGTTAAGTAAAGTTAACTTTGCGCTTATTTGAAATATAATTCTAATTAATTGCTTTTTATAAAAATATAATTCGGTTATTAATGTCTTATATTGAATTATAAAAAGATAACTGACATGAACTCCGCTAAATTGGCTCAGGCAAAAATACTTTCCCCCAAACGTAACTCCACTCGCGCGTTAACTATTGAATCATTAGCCAAAGAACAACTGCAGCATTTTGGTATTGATATTCACTCCGATTACGGCGATGCGTTATTTCACGCTGCGTTGCATCTTTATCAGACCCATGTGGATGTACATCAGCTATGGAAAATTACCAACGAAACACTGGCAGGCCTGGACAAGCAGGATCGTATCGCCTATTTCAACGCTAAAAAATTCCTGTCCTTTCAGTTGGCGAAAATTCTCGATACGCTACAAAATCCGTTTCGGGCCACCCATCAAAGTCTGCATAAACAAAATGGCTCTCATCTGGTTAAAGGGCATTATCCGTTATTTGACAATGTTACGGCGCTGTTTTCGGCTAATCCGGTTATTGTTCGTACCGCTACTTATGTGTATGCCTGCACCGAATGGATTGATGATGCCTTTCAGGGTAAAGAATTTACTCACCAGATTTACTCAAGGTTACTGAACCCCACCAGTATCTCTTTGGCTAATGCCATAGTCGATCTGGAGGCTGGACAATATGCTGCCGACTATATGGCCTGGAACTTTAATTCGGGTATGGCCGCGATTGATGGCTTGTTATCTAACGTCTTGTCTCATGGTGATGTGCTGATTGTGTCACGTAACGTTTATGGCGGCGTTTTCCAGCTGTTACAGGATTATTTTGCCCGAACCGACAAAATGAATATTCAGCTGGAGTGGTTTGATGGCTATAGCGCTGAAGAGTTCGCTGCGTTCCAGTCCGAGGTGCAGCATCGACATCGGGATAAACTGGATAGCGGTGCAGCTTGTCACGTTTATATCGAGTCTCCCTGCAATCCACACGGTTACGTACTCGATGTTGCCGGTATCAGTAAACTGGCACATCAACACGGCTATCTGGTGATGCTTGATGCCACGCTGGCAACGCCAGTTCTGCAACAATCTTTACAGCGGAATGATAAAACCGAACGGCCTGATTATGTGGTACACAGCTATACCAAGGACATCTGCGGCAGTGGCGCCACAACGGCCGGTGTGGTGATCGGTGAAGCTTACCGGATGTTTCAGGCCAAAGGTGATGAAGTCAATGGTTTGAACTGGTCGAAGACGATGTTTTGGGATGTGTATTATATCAAGGGCGCCTTTCTGGACTCGGAGAAAGCCTTTGATGTATTAACCGGTATGAAGACGCTGGAACAGAGGGTGATCAGCAAAGTGATCAACACCCAGATTTTCAGCCGCTTTCTGGCTGCCCATCCCGATTTCAAGGTGAACTGTCATGCTCTGGCAGCGCATAAAAATGCGCCGTTGCGCCAAACGCAATTGCGCCACGGCTGGCCTTGCGCACTGTTTACTGTTGATATGGAAAATGCTGGACTGGATCGCGACACTTTTGTACGTTTTTTTGACGCGCTGGAACCGGGTTTTAGCCATCAGGTGTCAATTGGTCAAAACAATACTATTATCCTGTGCCCGGCACTCACCTCACACTCCGAACTGGACATGACCGCCCAGCAGGCAGCGGGTATTCACCTAACCACCATGCGTATTGCTATGGGTACCGAGAACGTTAAAGAACTGATCGCCCATTTGATTAACAGCGCCAGAATGCATATTGATCCGGTACGCCCCGGTTTTAGTGATGGTTTTATGCAAGCACAGGAAATAGATGAAATGTATATGCAGGTCAGCATGCAGGTCGCTCAGCAGCATTATGCCTCAACCGCAAAGATGGAAAGCTTGCTTGAATCCCGTTCTGCATCAACGGAACTGGCCTGATTGGATAAATAACATACATCAATGGTCTGCATGCTCTAAGCTATGAGGTAAAAGAGGAGAACGTTCCGGGAGGTAATCATGGCAATGGCGTTTTTCAGACAACACTTTACCGACAGTCATCCAGGTCACATGGCCGGAACCCAGCTGCTTACCCATGTGATTGAGCTGCGTCAGGAACCGGATTTAACTGAAGAAAGCCGCGCTCAGCTAAAAGATATCAGCATACTCACCGCTAAAAAACGCCATGTGAGTGTATTGATGTCGGGCCGGGCCGACATAACGGCGTATTATGCCGCCACACTATTGGCAGATAGAACCGACCAGCCGGTTTGTTTTGTTACTTGTCCACAGTGGGTTGAGCATTATATTGGTGAAACTGAAAAAAATCTGGCCCGGTTATTCAGCGAAGCGCAAAGTCGCCACTGGATCCTGTTTTTTGATGAAGCCGATGCCTTGTTTGGTAAGCGCACTTCAGTTAATGACAGCCATGACCGCTATTCGTCAACAAAGCTTGATCGAGCGTTTTTAGCAAAATTACTCTCTGCTCATCAGGAATTGGTAATATTTTCTATCAAAGAGCAACAATATACCGATAAAATAGCTCAGCTATTTAGTCATCATCTGCATTTTGATTAAGCTCGAGATAGACAGATATCCAATTTATTGAACGAGGTCTTATGTACCAAACCCGGTTAAGCGTAAAATTCAATGCGCCCGTAAGTGCACTGTATGAAGCATGGTATAAACCCGAGCTGTTGTTGCAGTGGTTTGCTCCGGGTGAGATGCTAGTTGCCCAGGCAATGAGTAATTTTGCTGAAGGCGGCAAATTTCGCATCGTCATGCAAGAACCCACAGGTGAACAAAATATTGTGATGGGTGAGTACCTGCAAATTGAAACTAACAAAAAACTGGTGTTTAGCTGGCAATGGTTAGGCAGTGAAGATGTAAGCAAGGTGGAGCTGCTTTTCGGCGCAGTGAACGACAATACTTCGCAGCTGGAATTAACTCATAGCGAGTTTCCCAACCAGCAAGTGTGCAATGATCATCAGGATGGCTGGGTAGGTTGTCTGGAAAAACTGTCTTTGTTAACCCTGTAATTTTTTGTCGATTATAGGGATAAACCATTTGTAGGTCGAAGCTCGAAACCCGCGCTGATAATTTGTGATTAAAAAGAAGGTAAGCGCCGACTTACCTGATAGTCGTAAACCAAGGCAGTTTCAACATGATTGACTTCCGCTCTGGCGGTAATGGCGTCAAGCACAAAGTCGCGCAAGTGGGTAGTATCAGAAACCGTAATATGAACCAGAAAGTCATCTTCACCACCCATATGAAATAAACCAATGACTTCAGGTTGTTGCAAAACATCCTGTTGGAATTGATCAACTGTTTGGCGGTTATGATTGGATAATCTAACCGATACCATGGCCTGCAGGTGACCGCCCAGCGCACTAAAATTCAGCATTAAACTGCTGCCTTCAATAATCCCGTCTGTTTGCAACCGTTTAACTCTTTCCAGGCAGGATGAGGGGGACATACCGATATGCTGGGCTAAATCTTTATTGCTGATCCGCGCATCCCTAAACAACCAGGATAAAATTTCGATGTCGGTGTTATCCAGTGTGCGCGGTGCGGGCTTCATCGTATTGTTATCCTTTTTTTGAGGTTATGCGGCGGGATAACAAGCGCCGAGTATCGCTGCTCGCGATGCGCCAGTGACTTCGGGGATATTGCCGCTAATGCCATTTTTATGCGCATAAGCCAGCCACGCAAAGGCGATACCTTCTACTGCATCGGGATCGACGCCCAATTCTTCGGTCGTATGTATTTTGCATTGCGGTAATACATTTGCCAGTGCTGCCATCAGTGCTAGGTTGCGGGCTCCGCCGCCACAAATATAGACTTCCGCCACCGGCAACTCTGCCAATCCATCGGCAATATTCTGCGCCGTGAGTTGTAACAACGTAGCTTGCACATCTTGCGGATCCAGTTTTTTCGGCTGTACGGCAAGTTGCTGTTCCAGCCAGTCGAGATGAAAGGCATCCCGACCAGTGCTTTTGGGCGCGGCTTCTTTAAAATAAGGATGCGATAACAGGCTTCTGAGCAATTGCGGATCAGCTTGGCCCCCGGCACCCCATGCGCCATCTTTGTCATAGGGCTGATTGAGATGTTTGCGGCACCAGCCGTCCATCAAGGTATTCCCCGGCCCGGTATCAAAACCTAATACCGGGCTGCTTTTATTGGCAGGCAAATAGGAAATATTGGCAATGCCGCCGATATTCACCACCGCACGATCAATGCTCGTGTGGCTGAAAACTGCACGATGAAATGCCGGCACTAGCGGCGCTCCCTGACCACCCAAGGCAATATCTTTATTCCTGAAATCGGCAATTACATCGATGCCGGTTTGCACCGCTATGCTGTGTGCATCACCGATTTGTAAACTGAAGCCAAACTCACCGTCCGGCGTATGACGAACGGTTTGACCATGAGAGCCAATAGCGACTACCTGTCTGGCATCCAGCTTGTTGTTAGCGAGCAATTGATTGGCAGCGGCAGCAAAGGCATTACCGACTTTACGATTGGCCGCTCCTGCGAGGTGTACTTCATCTTCGTCGGGGCGATTAAGGAGATGTAATTCTTGCAGCAATGCGTCGTCGTATTGCAACGTAGTAAAATCAAGCAATTGTGGCTGGGCAGGATCTGCAAAGTCCACCAGTGCGGCATCAATGCCGTCCATGCTGGTACCGGACATTAAACCAATATAAATCGCGGACATATTTGAGGCTCGGTAAGGTGATTTGGTTGCCCTAGTCAGCTAAGGCAACGGGTTTAGTTCATGGCTAACATAATACGCTTGTTATTTTGCAACTGGGCCAGATAGTGGTCAGCAACGGTCATAAATTTAGCGCGTTCAGATTTCGCAATAGGCTCTGCTTTAGGTAATGATACGGTACGCGGGTTACGATGCACACCGTCAACCAGAAATTCATAGTGTAAATGTGGCGCTTCGGCCATACCTGTCATGCCCACATAGCCGATAACCTGACCCTGTTTAACCTTTTGCCCCAGTTTGGCTACCCGCTTGGAGAAATGCAGATACTTGGTCACGTATTTTTCACCGTGCTGGATAAACACATAGTTACCATTAAAACGGTTATAACCGGCTTTAATGACTTTGCCATCACCGGATGCCACAACCGGCGTGCCGGTGGCTGCCCGGTAATCAATACCGTTGTGCGGCTTGTAACGCTTCTGAATAGGGTGGAAACGTCTGGGATTGAAATTCGAGCTGATATATTTAAAGTTAACCGGCGCGCGTAAAAAGCTTTTGCGCAAACTGCGTCCTTCCGGCGTGTAATAACGACCGTCTTCGTAACGGATAGCCGAGAATTTCTCGCCCTGGTTAACAAACTCTGCCGCGACAATATCACCATATCCGACAAACTCACCGTCAATATAATTTTCTTCAAAAATTACGCTAAAACTGTCTCCGGTACGCAGTTCCAAGGCGAAATCGATGTCCCAACCAAAAATATTGGCCAGACTCATAATTTGGCTTTCGGTCATACCGGCCTTGATCCCGGCATTCCAGAAGCTGCTTTCAATATCGCCATTGGTAAAGCCCAGTAGACTCTCTACCCGTTTTTTGTCGATCTGGGTTTGCAACTGGTTTTTGTCGTCGAAACTAATGTTTAATGATTCAGTAGGCGAAAAGCGGAAATTCAGCGAACGGAATTGTCCCTGTTTGTTGGCCAGAATAGACAATTCGTCACCGGGCATCATTTTGAGCAACTTTTTAGCATCGTCACCGGCGTGCGATACCGCGTAGACTTCCTGCGGCGTGAGGCCAGCACGGGAAAATATTTTAGCCAGATTGTCGCCCTTGCGCACTGAATAGGTTTTCCAGTCGGGACTGTCGAGATCGTCCACCAACGGATCATCGGATAAATTGTCCAGGTGCAGCGGTAGCGGATATAACTGACCCAGCACCAGATCGTCTGCGTTGGTTTGCTTGGAGGCGCTGGCCTGTTCTGAAGGTAATAACACCAGAATAAAGGTAAAGGCCAGAAGAAAGGAGATAAGCACCTTATGACGATAAGGTAGCTTTTGAAAAGTAGATTTAAGCATAAAACGTTTACAACCTATGTAGCACTAAGCGCAGAATATAAGAAATTCACTTCATTTTCCAGTAACCCTGACGGTATTAAGGGTATGTTATCGTATTATTATGTATCGGCAATCGATTAAAAAACATACAAAAATAATTTAACTTGCTGTTTGTTCGCCTTGCCCAAGCTTTATTAGTCCATCATTGGGCAATTAAATTCCCTTTTCATTCCACTGCCTCTTTAAATGCCTACAGCGCGCAAGTAGAATGCGCTGCTGGCTTTTAGCGCATTTAGGATTGAGGAGTAGACAATGTCAGATTGGCAAGCCGCCCTGGCGGAAATTCAACGGGGTGCAGAAGAAATTCTGGTCGGTGAAGAGTTAGCCGACAAACTTAAAACAGGTAAACCGTTGAAAATTAAAGCGGGCTTTGATCCCACTGCGCCTGATCTGCATCTAGGTCATACTGTACTCATTAATAAATTACGCACATTTCAGCAGTTGGGGCATGAGGTTATTTTCCTGATCGGTGATTTCACTGGCATGATTGGCGACCCAACCGGCAAAAACGTTACCCGTAAGCCGTTAACCAAAGAAGACGTACTGGCCAACGCCGAAACTTATAAAGAGCAGGTGTTTAAAATTCTTGATCCGGCCAAAACTACCATTCGTTTTAACTCCGAGTGGATGGAACAGTTAGGTGCTGCCGGCATGATCAAGCTGGCTGCCCGCCAAACGGTGGCACGGATGCTGGAACGGGATGATTTCAAAAAGCGCTATAACGGTGGCCAGCCGATTGCTATCCACGAATTTTTATATCCGCTGGTCCAAGGTTGGGATTCTGTCGCCCTGCAATCCGATGTGGAGCTGGGTGGTACCGATCAGCGTTTTAACCTGTTGATGGGCCGTGAGCTGCAAAAAGAAGAAGGCCAACGTCCACAAACTGTACTGATGATGCCATTGCTGGAAGGGCTGGATGGCGTGCAGAAAATGTCCAAGTCGTTAAACAATTATATCGGTATTACTGACGCACCGAATGATATGTTTGGCAAGATCATGTCGATTTCCGACGAGCTGATGTGGCGCTATTATGACTTGTTAAGCTTCCGTCCACTGGACGAAATCGCCCAGTTGAAACAACAAATGGCCGACGGTGCAAATCCTCGCGATATTAAAATTGCTCTGGCGAAAGAAATTATCGAGCGCTTTCATGATGAAGCTGCCGCCGAAGGAGCGCATCAGGATTTTATTCAGCGTTTCCAGAAAAATGCCATCCCTGATGATATGCCGGAACTGACTTTTGGATTAGAGGCTGACGGGGTTGCCATTGCTAATCTGTTAAAACAAGCCGAACTGGTTAATTCCACCTCCGATGCCATACGCATGATCAAGCAAGGTGCAGTGAAAATTGATGGTGACAAAGTTGAGGATACCAAGTTGGTACTCACTACTGCTGGCACTAATGTATATCAGGTAGGTAAACGTAAGTTTGCCCGCATAACTTTAAGCTAAATCGCAATTTTATTAAGATTAGGGAAGCTATGCTTCCCTTTTTATTGGCTTATCAAGGGGGATTTTTGTTATTCCCGCATGTTGTTAGCGGGAATCCAGCATTGTTAGGTCCGTTAACCGGTAAAAAAGTCGACTATTTACTGCTTTCGGTTTTTGTCCCTTTTAGCAGTGCATAAATCGCCATTGAATGACCGTGGCCTAACTCAAAGTCTTGTTTTAGCCAATTGACAATCATGCCTGCGTTAATTTTATCTTTAAGTGTACCGTTGCGGGTAAATCCTTTTTGCTCTGCCAGTTGTTTGAAATCGGCCGGGCTTTTGCCGGTTTTAGCCTGGATATTATCCAGATAGGCTTGAAATGACATAATGGTTTCCTTGCTGTAGTGAACTGCCCGAAGTGAGCGTTAATAGCTTATAGTCGAACAGCTGCCATCAATATCGACACGCTTAGCTAACAAAATCAGAATTTCTTGATATAAATAGATGTTGATGATTTCACAAAGCCGTGTGGAAGTCGTGCCGTAGTCAGTGCATTCGCTGGGCAAGATCGCCCATGATCAATAAGGTGCCACCGACCATAATGAATATCAGTAAGCTGGTAAATAGAATGAGATGAAGATCCTCTCGTTTTTGCCGGCTAAAATCGATGTGCAGAAAATAACGAAAATGAACAACTATTTGTATCAGCGCCAGTACTACAATTCCCGTAATCTTTAGCGTCGAAGAAAACTCGCTTGCCAGCGCCAGATAAAATGACCCGATGGTTGTTATTACAGCCAAGGCAAAACCAGTCAGGTAATGTCTTCGTTCCTGTTGATATTCGTTATTCACAACAAACCTCCCAGAAAAACCATTGAAAAGATAGCGACCCAGATGATGTCGAGGAAATGCCAGTACAAACTCCATCGCATAAAGCGCATTTTGGTCATATCGGTAAGATTGAAATGCACAATGTGTGCAATAACGATAATGCCCCACAGCACCCCGATAACAAGATGGAGCCCGTGTAAACCAACCAGTGCCCAATAAGCACTTAGCCACCCACTTCGCGAAGGGACCGCGTCTTGTTCACTCATGTGGATAAAGTCGCGCATTTCCAGCCCCAAAAACATGATGCCCAGTAATAGCGTTAGCCCAATCCACAGGATGAGCTTCCAACGACTTTGTGATTGAGAATCGCTATGGGCATGTTTCAGGCGCAGGCTGGCCAGACCGCAGGTTAAGCTACTGAGTAACAGAGCGGCGGTTTGCCAGATGATACTATTAACATCGAACAGCTCCTGTGGACCGGGGCCGCCAGCCAGTGCATGCGTTGCAGTAGCGTAAACACCAAAGCACATAGCAAATATAATCACGTCGCTCATCAGGAATACCCAAAAACCGAACATGACAATTTCTGCCCGTTCCTCAACGCCAGCATGTTTTTCACCCATATTCAGACCCGGGTGGGAAGTTTGGCTGGTCATTCGGTTTCTCCCTCGGCTGCTGCTTTACCTGTATTTTGTGAGGTGGTCTCCTGATCGCGACGGATAGACAGGGCATCGCGAGCCGTTTTTCGCCATTGTTGATCCCGGCGTTTTATTTCAGCTGCAGGAATAATTTGCTTTGGGTCAGCACGGAAACTGGACGCTATCATCATTACCGGTACTGCCGAAGCTGATAGTACTGCGAGCCACAAAATTTCCCACGTCAGTGAAAACCCTAATATTATCGTCAATAACATAAAGATAACGCCCAGTGAGGAGCGGCCCGGCATGACAATGTCGTGATATTGATTGACGTTGTCATAGGGTGATAGATGTTTTTTGGCGTAGACAAAGGCATCCCGGGACTTAATATCCAACGGATGAGCAAAATTCCACTCGTGGGGCGGAGAGGGCGTCCACCATTCGAGCGTTCGCCCATTCCAGGGGTCACCGTTTGGTGAGGCGAAGGCCTTTTGGTGTTTGTAGCTATACCAGAAGGTAAATAACAGCATAAACAGTGCAAGGAGCAGAATAATTGCCCCTGCAGCTGTCAGTAACATTAGCGGGGAAAGGTCGGCCTCGGCAACTAGCGCACTTCGTCGTGGCATCCCTTTGAGACCCGCCCAGTAAAGCGGCAAAAAAGTAATACTGAATCCGATAATCCACAGATAGGCTGTTAACTTACCGTAGCGTTCACTGAGCCTGAACCCAAATGCTTTTGGAAACCAGAAATGGACGCCAGCAAGCATACCGAACAGTAGTCCGGGCAAAAGAACATTATGGAAATGGGCGACCAGAAACAGCGAATTATGTACCTGAAAGT
This sequence comes from Neptunicella plasticusilytica, assembly GCF_047922965.1. Lineage (GTDB taxonomy): Bacteria > Pseudomonadota > Gammaproteobacteria > Enterobacterales > Alteromonadaceae > Neptunicella > Neptunicella plasticusilytica. Next base: position 3,923,646 of record NZ_CP150481.1, on the reverse strand, counting down.
CGATAGAGGGATTGGCCAAAACCAGCCCGCTGAGCCCGCCTATCACGAAAAGTATAAAAAAGCCGGCTAGATAAACCACCGGCGTGGTGATGCGAATGCGGCCGCGATAAAGCGTTGCCAGCCAGTCGTATACTTTAACGCCAGTAGGAATGGCGATAAGTAGTGTAGCAATTCCGAACGCGGCACTTAACGAGGCACGTTGCCCCATAGTAAAAAAATGGTGTACCCATACTGTAAAGGACAGCACCGTGATACCCATAGTGGCAATGACCAGTGAGCGGTAACCATAAAGTCGTTTACCGGCAAAAGTTGCCGCGACTTCGGAAAAAACACCATAGGCAGGTAAAATCAAAATATAAACTTCGGGGTGGCCGAACATCCAGAACAAATTTGCGTAATTCATCATGTTGCCACCCAGATCATTAGTAAAAAAATGAAAATCCAGATACCTGTCCAGCGCTAGCATAACAGTTGCCACGGTCAGCGGCGGCATGGCAAAGATGATAAGAATACTGGTACATAAAGCCGTCCAGGTAAAAAGTGGCAGACGAAAAAAGTCCATACCGGGAGCCCGCAGCTTATATATGGTGACGGCGAAATTGACACCTGACAGCATGGTGCCAATGCCTGACAATCCAATTGACCAAATCCAGTAGTCTGGCCCTACGCCCGGTGAAAATATCTTACTTGTATAGGAGGGATAAGCTGTCCAACCGCCAGTTTCAAATTCGCCCACCATAAGTGAAATCATGATCAGTGTTGCGCCGCCAGCGGTCAGGCCGAGGCTAACTTGATTCAACAAGGGAAATGCCATGTCTCTTGCGCCAATCTGCAGGGGAACGAGGTAGTTGATAAAGCCGATGATAAACGGCATTCCGACAAAGAAAATCATGATGGTGCCGTGGGTACTGAATAGCTCGGCGAAATGATGAGACGAGAGTAGCGGCGACGTAGTTGTGTCTGAAGCCTGATGCAAACGCATAACAAAACCCTCAGCGACACCCCGGATCAGCATGACTAACGCAAGAATAATGTACATCAGGCCAATTTTTTTATGATCCAGGCTAGTTAACCAGTCGAACCAGACCGTCCGCCATAATCGGTTCCGGGTAAAAAAACATAAGACAGCAATGGTGCCTAACACCACCAACCAGCCTGCGCCGCTATCAATCGCGACGTTCGTTGTAGGGTGACGGAAAACTGAAAATAGCGTGATATCCTGCCACTGTAGTTTACCCCACAGATTCATTCTGGCCTCCCCTCGGAGCAGGACGTATGTCCAGTTATATTGGGCAGTGTGGCATGTTTGGCATCAAACTGTTTAGCGCCCGGCTGTTCGGTTCCCCGAACCGGTTTTCCCTGATGGTATCGTTTTACTACCCGATCAAAAAGAGCCGGGTCCTGAAGTGAAAACACGGGAGCCTGAAGACCGGTTTTTGCCAAAGCAGGGGAAAACTCCTCCGCCAGTCCGGATTGCGCCAGTTGATGATAGCTTTCGGCAGTCATTGAGCTGATTTGTTTACCTGAAAGCCATTTTTGCCAGTCATCATCAGAGACACTGGACAGACTAAATTGCTGGCGGGCAAAGTCCTTTCCGCTGAACTGGGTATTTTCACCAATGGCTTCCCCCGCTTGATTGGCAATAAAATGAAGCCGGGTTTGCATGCCGGGCATGGCATAAATTTGTCCGGCGAGGGCGGAGATTCGAAAGCTCTGCATTACAGTATCGGAGGTCAGGCGCAGAGAAACTGGGGTGTTGGTGGGGATTATCAGCGTATCAACGGTTGCCCTATTATATTGAGGATAAATAAATACCCACTTCCAGTTCAAACCGATTACATCTACGCATAGTGGTGTCTTTGCCGTGTCCAGCGGTTTGTAAGGATCAAGTTTTGTGGTTGCATTCCATAACAAAACTGATAGCGCTAACACGATGGCAGAAGGGCCACCCCATAGGACAATTTCCAGTTTACGATTATATGTCCAGTGAGGTGTGTAGGTTGCTTTTGGATTAAGATAACGATAGCGCCATAAAATCCAGGGCGTGGCAATAATTACCGGCAATACGGCAATCAAGCACAGGCCTACTACCCAATAAAGATGAAATAATTGTTCGTGGGCAATGGGCCCAAGTGGTTGTAAAAAAGAGTGTGTGGCAGCATAGGCGGGGAGAGTGGTGAGCGATATCAAGCATAAATACCACGGGATAATTAATAACTTCACACCTTTTATCATATCCTCCACGCTTCCTTGTGCTGTTAACTAAAAATGTATAGTGCCCAGCTACATTGACGAGATTAAAAGATACTGCTTTCTAGCCAAACACGATGCTTTGGTAAGAAGTATAAAAAGCATAAACCACATGGCATAACTACGCAACAGACCTTGATTTTGTTGACTTTATAGTACTAAAACGAGAACAGAACAGGGACAATTAAAAGGTTACCCCGGTTAACATCCAGGATAACCACACTGTTACTGTTAGCTTAGCGCGCTTTCCACTGGCTGTGGTTCGCGCTGATTTACCGATGTGCGCAGTTGCTTGGCGGCTTGTACCATATTACGCAAGGCCACTTCGGTTTCTTGCCAGCCTCGGGTTTTAAGGCCGCAATCGGGGTTGACCCATAAACGGTCATCGCTAATGGTTTCACGCGCTTTATTCAGCAGGTTCACCATCCAGTCTACTGCCGGGATATTGGGTGAATGAATATCGTACACGCCCGGCCCCAGATCATTGGGATAATGCTGTTGTTCAAAGGCATCCAGCACCGCCATATTGGAACGGGATGTTTCGATAGTCAGTACATCGGCATCCAAGTCGATAATGGCTTGCAGAATGTCATTAAATTCCGAATAACACATGTGGCTATGAATTTGGGTTTGTGCCGGTGCTTTGGCGCAAGATAAACGGAAAGCTGCCGTGGCCCAGTTAAGATAGCCTTGCCATTGGCTGTGTTTTAGCGGCATACCTTCACGAATCGCCGGTTCGTCCACCTGAATAATATTAATATCGGCGTTAATCAGATCTTCGATTTCATCACTGATGGCTAAGGCGATTTGTTGCGTGACCTGCTCCAGTGCTAAGTCATCACGCACAAAGGACCAGCATAAAATCGTCACCGGACCGGTTAGCATGCCTTTTACCGGTTTTGTGGTTTGCTGCTGGGCATAGCTTATCCAGTCGACCGTCATCGGTTTTTTACGGCTGATATCACCAAAAATAATGGGTGGTTTAACGCAGCGTGAACCGTAGCTCTGTACCCAGCCAAATTGGGTAATAGCAAAGCCGTCCAACTGTTCACCAAAATATTCCACCATGTCGTTACGTTCAGGTTCACCATGGACTAATACATCCAGATCCAGTGAATTTTGACGTTTAATGGTGTCCTTAATTTGAGACTGGATGGCGACAGTATATTGTTGATCACTAATCTCACCTTTACGCCATTTAGCCCGTAGTTGACGAATTTCGCTGGTTTGTGGAAATGAACCAATGGTGGTGGTGGGAAATAGGGGCAATCCCAATGCTTGTTGTTGAATCTGCTTGCGCGCGGCAAAGTTCTGCGGGCGGTGACTGCTATCTTCAGTTAGCTCTCTGACCCGTTGCTGTACTGCCGGATCGTGGATCTTGGCCGCAATAGCACGTTGTTTAACCGGTGTGGAATATTCGATGATGGCTTGTAACTCACCGGTAGTTAAGGCGGCTTTAAGCAGTGCCAATTCCTGACATTTTTGCTTGGCAAATGCCAGCCAGTTTTTTATTTCGCTATCCAGTTGCTGTTCCTGGTCTAAATCTACCGGGCTATGTAACAACGAGCAGCTTGGTGCCAACCATAAACGACCATTGAGCTGTTGATAAACTGGCTCTAATTGTTGATATAAGGCTAATAAATCACTGCGCCAAATATTACGACCATCAATTACCCCCAAAGAAATCACCCAGTGTTTTGGCAAGGTGTCGATTATGCGTTGTATATCGGTTTTCTCGGACACAATATCCAGATGCACCGCCTGAATAGGTAACGAGGCGATCAACTCAAGATGATGATCGACACTGGCAAAGTAACTGGTCAGTATTAATTTTAACGAGCCTTTTTTCAATTCGTTATAGGCTTGTTTAAATGCCTGTTGCCAATCGTTATCTAGCTCTAACCCCAATATGGGTTCATCGATTTGTAACCAACTAACCTTATGTTGATTCAATTGCTCAAATATCTGTTGGTAGCCATCTAAAATAGTGGTGAGCAGTTCGAGTTTGTCACCCTGTGTATATTGTCCTAGCCACAAATAACTTAATGGGCCAAGTAACACCGGTTTGGTGGTGAAGCCCTGATCTCTGGCTTCTTCTATTTGCGCCAATAATGAGCTGATATCCACTTGGATGGCTTGGTCTTTGGCAAACTCAGGTACGATATAGTGATAATTGGTATTAAACCATTTAGTCATATCACTGGCGGCACTGCCATTAGCGTTGCTTGCACAGCCACAGCTTGATTGGGATTGCCCTCTAGCAATCTCAAATTCCAGATCCAGTTTATTATGTTGTTGATGCTCGAAGCGTTTGGGCACAATACCGAGATACAAGCTGGTATTAAGTACATGATCGTAATGGGAAAAGTCCCCAACCGGCAAGATTTCAATCCCGGCCTGTTGCTGGGTTTGCCAGTTTTGTTGACGTAATGACTGACAGCGCTGTAAAAATTCGGATTGGTTTAACTCGCCACGCCAATAAGCTTCCTGAGTAAACTTCAGTTCTCTTTTGTGACCGATACGGGGAAAACCCAGATTGTGAATACGCATGATAATTCCTTATGGACGTCTAGATGTTTGGATGGTTATAATCATGACAAATGCACTCACCCACAAGCGCAAGTTTTGCATCATCAATATGAAAAAAATTCATCATGCTAGAGATTAAACATCTGCAGACCTTACTCAGGCTGCAGCAAACAGGTAGCTTGGTTAAAGCGGCTGAGATGCTGTGCACTAGTCAGTCGGCGCTGTCGCATCAAATCAAGGAGCTGGAAGGGCGTATTGGTCAACCATTGTTTGAACGCAAAACCTCCCCCATTGTGTTTACCCCGCAAGGCAAGATAATTTTAGAACTCGCCAAAGAACTGTTACCGAAAGTACAAGATGCCGAGGCTCAGTTAAAAAAGATCAAACAGCCCAAACCTCGCTTTGATATTGGCATTGAATGCCATGCCTGTTTTCAGTGGTTACTACCTGCCATTCAGCAGTTCAGACAAGAACAAACCGAGGTCGATGTGGATCTGATTGGTGATAGTTTGTTTGAGTCCAACAGCTTTAGCCATAATCCCGAGTTAGGTATCTTATTTACCGATGAAGTGGATAGTGACAGTGAACTGGACTATCAGTTGATTGGTGAATTTGAGTTGGTGTTGGCAGTCAGTCAGGATCATCCTCTTAGCCAAAAGCCTTATATTCAACCTGCGGATTTGCAAGATCAGGTATTGATTACGTATCCGGTTGAACAAAACCGTCTGGATATTTTCCAGTTGTTCCTGAATCCGGCCAAGGTTCAGCCGCAAACCCTGCGTAAAGTTGAAAACAGTAATGTGATTTTACAGATGGTAGCGGCGGGATTAGGCGTTAGTGCCGTACCGGATTGGTTGGTAAAAAACCAGGTCGAGCAACAGCTTATTCAAACATTGCCGTTAACTGCGCAAGGTATTAAACGCCAGTTATATGCAGCATACAAACCGCAAGTGGCTCAGGGGTGGGTGGAGCAGTTTATTACCATTAGTACTCAACATTTCCAGCGAATACAGGTGTCATTTCTCTAGCGCTTGTCAATTTGCATCTAAAAGTCATATAGTTACCCCACTTCGTTTTGCATGCTGTCAAACCTCTTTTGTTGCAAACAACGCTTTTGCTAATCAATCGTGGGAGACAGTATTGTCAGCCTTGATGAAATTTTTTTCCGAGCTTCGCCGCCGTAATGTAATCCGTACCTTAGTGGCTTATCTGGGTATTGCCTGGCTGGTATTGCAAGTCGTGTCGGTGGTGTTTCCCATCCTTAACCTATCCCCCCTGACCGGGACTTTTATTACTGTGTTATTGATCGTCGGTTTTCCGGTGGTGTTCTATTTGTCGTGGTACTTTGAAATCACCAGCGAAGGGATAAAACGTACCGCCGAAGATACCTCTGAACCGGTCAAGCCTTTGGGCAAGATGCGTTGGCTGGGGTTAGCGGTGATTGTACTGGGCTCGATGTTTTTGGGGTACCAGATCTACGGGCAGATTAAAGCGGATATGGCTAAATCCCGTGAAGGAACCGATATGGTCAAGCGCGCCGAATCTATCGCGGTGATGCCATTTCGGGATTTAAGCCCGGATCAGGATCAAGCCTATCTGGCCGAAGGGATTGCCGAGGAACTCACCGGTTTGCTGGGCCAACTGCCTAATTTGACCGTTGCCTCTTTCGGTTCGGCATTGAAACTGAGCGAGCAAGGACTGACGCCGGTGGATGCGGCCCGCAGGCTGGGGGTGCAAACTATTTTATCCGGCAGTGTACGCAGTATTGGCGACAGATTAAAACTGCGTCTGGAGCTAATCGATAGTGGCAATGGCCATACATTATGGACTGACAATATCCAGCGTAAACTCAGTGATGTATTTGCTATTGAAACTGAAATTGGCCGCTCAGTGGTTAATCTGTTGCAGGATAATTATCTACAAGCTGGAGAAGTGACCAATAGCGCTAAAACCAGCAGTACCGATGCTTATGTGATTTACCTTAAAGGCCGTGAACAATACCGTAAACAAACGACTGAATCACTTAAACAGGCACGTAAATATTTTGAACAGGCGATTGCCATTGATCCTGAATATGCGCTGGCTTATGTTGGACTGGCCGATGCGATTTTGATGCTATCAAAAGATATTCTACGTTTTGGCATTTTGGAACCGGAAATTGCCAGCCAGTTGGCAGAGCAGAATCTGGCTAAAGCCTTTGTACGTCAGGCTGATATTCCGTTGGCTTATGCCATTCAGGGCAAGGTATTTGAACTGCAACAAAAGCCGGATGAAACACTGGCCGCATATGATAAAGCCATTAGCCTTAACCCCAACCTGGCCATTGCCCATATGTGGCGCTATCTGGAACTCAAACGGCAAAACCGTTATGCGGAATCATTACAAGCACTGGAAAAAGCCTATCAACTTGACCCGGTATCGATTGCGACTATGTTTAATCGCGCGGTTGAGATGACCAAACATGGTCAGTTGGCCCAGGCTAAATTACTTTTTAGCCAATTAATCCGGGATTTTCCCGAGTCACCAATGGGACATCAAGGATTAGCAGGGATAACGTTTCAGAATGGTGAATTAGCGCAAAGCCTTTTACACTGGAAAACCGCACTGGATATCTCGCCAGAAAATATTACTTTCCAGCACAGCTATCTGGATGTGTTATTTCAGCTTAATATTACCGATCAACCCATGTCAGCGGTTATGATGAAGGAATATAAAACCACATCACTATTAGTCTCTGGACAATATAACGAATTATTTAAACAAATGGAGTTTCAGCTAGCAGCGCAACCGGACGATCCCTGGCTGCAATTTGAGGCCGCCTGGTATCAGCTATTGGTGGGGGAGCAATCCAAAGGTATTAAACTAGCTACAAAGTCTTACAAAGGCTTTTCCGAGGTTGAATTATATGCCATGCCCTATTGTAGCCCAGGGATTGAAATCGCCTGGGCAATGCAGCAAAGCGAGCGGCAGCAGGAAGCTCAAACCATCATTAACCGTTGCGACAAGCAAGTGTCCGAGGCACAGCATAACGGCATTACCAATAATATTTATACTTATCTAAGTGCCAGAATTGCGGCTTTAAACGGGGACAATAGTTTAGCCATCGAGCAACTGGATAAGGCGGTGAAAAAGGGTTGGCGGGAATGGTGGACAGACAAAGATCCATTATTTACCCGGTTAAAAGATAATCCGGAGTTCCAGCATATCAGCCAGCAAATCAGCCAGGATTTAGCACTACAGCGCGCTAAAGCCAAAGAGTTACTTAATCTGTAAGTCTCGGCTTCCGATGCTTTTAACTAGTTTTGGATTATTCTGGAGCGAAGTCCAAACGCGCCAAATAATATTAAATAGAACACGCCGGGTTCAGGGATATTGGCTAACACCCTTAATTGCTCCGTATTAGAGAAAAAACTGAGGCCGGGCGAGCTGGAACCTAGCTGGCCGCAGGTTTCCGGCGTGCCTACTGGACCCAGCACCGCACACACTGCTGGGTCGGTATAAGCGCTATAACTGAAATAAACTTGTGTGGGTGCGGCATACTGGGTGAAATCCAGCGTAACATTATAGTCGCCAACGGCCATATCCGTTGGCATGGCAACATCCAGAAAAAGATGTTGGCTAAGAACGCCGTTGCTGGCATCCATATCTAGAAAGGCATACTGCCAACTTTGAGCACCCTGGCTAATAGTCCAGACAAGATCGTAGCGGGCTGTACCTTGCAAAAACACTTCAATATCGCCCTCCAGTTGCAAACGTTCACCAAGATCAAATTCATAATCACAATCGGTACGATAATCCTGATTGGAAACAGGATCATAGTTGACATCAAAATGGCAAGAATCCGACGGCGTGGCATACACATAGTCGTGATAACTATTATAAGAAAAGCTGTCATACAGATTACCGCCGTTATAGTCATAACCAATCTCATTGATATTTATCTCGTCAGTGAGATAAACGGTTAAATTAAATGAGTCTGTACCTCGAACATCACCACCACTGCGCACAATTCGGGCTTGGGCAGTCAATACGGTAGATAAAGCCAGGATTAAAATAGCTGTGTTAATAATTGAGTGTAATAAGCGGGTGTGCATTTGGGTCTTTCCTTGAAAAACTGATTTTAACAGCGATATTCAAAGATAGAGCGTTTTTAGCAATAAGTACAAATATTGCACAATTTACAGCCATTCATCCTTAAAGCGGCCCCAGTGGTAAAAGGCTGCCAGACCCAGACGGCGAAAAGGCGAGAAGGGGAATTTTTTAAGTGGCGTGCTAAAAAACGGTAAGCCCGGCAAGTTATTTTCGCCCATTACCCGTTGTGCCAAGCGGTATCCGGCCTGGCTGGCAAAAGACACACCTGAACCGCAATAGCCCATTGCGTAAAACACCTTGCTATCCGATTCGGCCTGGGCAATACGTGGATAGTCATCCAACGATACACTAACCCAGCCACTCCAGAAATATTCAGCTCTAAGTGCATCCAGCTGTGGAAAACTTTGCTTAAGTGCAGTCAAAAGACGCTTTTTATACACAGGATGGTTGGCTTGTTTACCGTAAATAGCGCCACGCCCACCGAACAAAATGCGATTATCCGGCAGTAAACGGTAATAATACTTAAGCGAACGGGTATCCATCACCATTAATCCCGGCCTTAATCCACAGTCGGTTAATTGCTGTGCCGTTAATGGCTCGGTGACGATAATGCTGGACAACACCGGGAAGTGACGGCTGTCTATCTCGGGATGAAATTTATTTAACGTATAACCATTACTGGCAATCACCACTTTATTAGCGCGAACATGAGCCGAAGGGGTATGCAGTACTTGTTTATCCTGTTGTTTTTGCCAGTTAATGACCGGTGAACCTTGATGCAACTGTGCGCCGGTGTTGTGGGCCAGTGCAGCATAGCCTTGCGCCATTTTTAACGGATGTACGCCAAAACAATACGGGAACAACAAACCTCCGTAAGCTTGCTCACTTTTCATATATTGCTGTTGCAATTGCGGGCGATCAATAAATTGCACCGGATCGTCAAAGCTGTTGCGCATTAACTCGGCTTGCTGCTCTAATCCGCTAACCAGTTTGGATCGGTGCGCCACTTTAAGATAGCCACCGGATTGTTTATCGCACTTAATATTGCCCAGCTCGACCAACTCGGCGACTTTATCAATGGCACTGCGATATTCTGCGTAAATTAATCTGGCAGTCTGTTCACCCCATTTTTGCTGCATTTGTGGAAAAGATAAACGCCCCGTGCCATTGAGTACAAAACCACCATTACGGCCACTGCATCCCCAACCGACTTGATTGGCTTCCAGCAAGGTGACTTGTACACCTTGCCTAGCTAAATGATAGGCGCAGGATAATCCGGTATAGCCGCCACCGATAATGGCAACATCAGTATTGATTTCGCCTTCGGCTTGGGGATAACTGGTTGGCTTAACACCGCTGGCCCAATACGAATCAGGATAAGGCACATTCTGGCCGGGGCTGGTATCGATTAAGGGGTCGTACATTGTGTTTGATTGCTAAAAGGACGTGTCATTAAAAGGCAGCAGCATTTCAGCCGCCACACAGTCGCAGTCAGTGCCACAGATAGGACAGACATAACCATCATAAATACAGTTTTCCAGCCATTTACCCGGATGTTCCTTAATCAGTTTACCGCCGCATTTGGAAAAGTATTTAAAGGCGCTGTTACCGGGGCTGGCCAGCCAGATATGGGCTAAACCGGCTTGCGCACCTTGTTGCCGGGCTGATTCAACCGAACGTTTCAACATCGCCGAGCCAATGCCACTGCCCTGATAGTCGGGGTTAACCGTATTGCATTTGAAATAGCAGGTTTTGTCGATTGAAGTTGGCCATAATTCGGGGCTACACCATTTATCCGGCTGCCAGTTCCCCGCGGCAATAGTCAGGCGAAAGCCCACCAGTTTATCCTGATCCATTGCTACCCAACTGGCGTTGATATTGTCTTTCAAACCCAGTTGGTAAATACGTTGTATTGCAGCCTGATCAAGGTAGTTATCGCCATGTACGTCATTACCGAGCTGAATAACCGCATCGAAATGCTGTGGGCTAAGTTGTTGATAGTCAATGTGAATCATTTACGCTTCTTATAGGGCAGGTTGTATTCCTGTAGGTGCACATCTAATGCTTCGACGGAGATACGAATTTCCCATACTGACATCCACAGTGAATACAGCAGTAATACCAGCGAACCGGCAAAAATCCAGCTGCCTAATTGCTGGTATTCGGAATAGATCGCCAACATGGCCAATACGCACAGAAAAAAGCTGGCTGCGCCCGCTTCCTGCATGCGTTTAATTAATTGAATGCGTTTACGTAAATTGGCAATCTGTTTTTGCGCGCTTTCACTGACTTCGCTTGAATCAAAAGTGCGGATAATGCTGGCCAAAGTCACAAAGCGATTGGTGTAAGCCAATAGCAACAAGGATATGGCAGGAAATAAAATCGCCGGTGTGGTCAGGGTGATTATCATTTTTTTAGTTGTTCCAGATACTGGTTAAGAAACACTTTAGCTGAATTTACCTCGCTAAACAGACGTTGTTGAATATCGTCCTTGGCGCCAAATTGACGTCTGATACGATCGGCCTGGTTTATCGCCAGGCTGGACGTCATGCAATAAGCATCAGCCACACAATTATGCTGCATACAGTACTGAAAAGATTCAGTTAGATAATTTAATCCGTCGTTGGTCAGGGCTTCAAACTGCAATGCATTAGCCAGATAAGCCCAGGGCTTGTCTTCCAGTTGCTCAACGGCTGCGTAGAGATTTTGAGTATATTTATTGGTTAAGCCTTTACCCAAGGCACCGCTCACCGTTACCATCAGGATTCGGTTTTCTATCTCTATCGAATATTTGCCGTATTTATCACGATCGGTATAGGTGTTTGGCATTAGTTTTCAATTTCCTGCTTTTCAACAGCGCGCTGATTGGCTATCCAGCCCTGCATATCGCCTTCTAGATGTAACAGATGCTTGAACTCTAATTTAGTTAGGGTGTCCGCCGCTATTTCTGCACGACGACCAGAGCGACAATAAAGCACAATGGTCTTGTCTTGATAAGGTGTTAATTTATCAATTTGATTGGCAAGGTCAGTATGCGGAATATTAATGGCGCCCGGAACATGACCTTGTGCAAATTCTTGCTGACTGCGTACATCTAGGATTAAACGTTCATTGTCATCGCTGGTCAATAATGCTTGTTGTGAAATAAGAGGTGTCGCAGCAAGTGTGGAAAAACACACAACAGATAACAGTAAAAAACAGATGGCTCTCACCAGAACACTCCAGAAACGGAAAACGGCGTAATTTTAACCTGTTATCAGTGTCAAGGCTATGTGGTGATTATTAAAGTAACAATAAAACAGGATGCCGAAGCATCCTGTTTAGTTTACGAATGTAAGTAAGATGTTAGTAACGATACAAGTCTGATTTAAACGGGCCATTAACATCCACATTAATATATTTAGCCTGTGCTTCGGTGAGTTTGGTAATCACGCCACCAAAACCTTGCACCATATAGCGAGCGACTTCTTCATCCAGTTGTTTAGGTAATACTTCGACTGTCATGGCCGCTTGCTGTTGTTCCGGACTCATATTGGCAAAACCTTGTTTGAACAAATGAATTTGCGCCAATACCTGATTAGCGAAAGATCCGTCCATAATGCGCGATGGATGACCAGTGGCATTGCCCAAATTCACCAGACGGCCTTCAGAAAGCAGTAATAAGTGATCGGCCTCCAGCTCACTGCGGTAAATTTTATGGACCTGCGGTTTGATTTCATCCCATCGCCAGTTTTTACGCATAAAGGCGGTATCGATCTCGTTGTCGAAGTGACCGATATTACACACAACCGCACCCGGTTTGAGCGAACGCAGCATATTGGCGTCACACACATTGGAATTACCTGTGGTGGTGACAATCAGATCGGTGTTGGCTAACAGATCGGAATTGATATCCTCCAGTTTGCCGGTGTTATTGCCAAAATTATAAGGTGATACAACTTCAAAACCGTCCATACAGGCTTGCATGGCACAGATGGGATCAATCTCGCTGACTTTGACAATCATGCCTTCCTGGCGTAACGATTGGGAAGAGCCTTTACCTACATCGCCATAGCCCACCACCAGCGCTTTTTTACCCGCCAGCAAATGATCGGTGGCGCGCTTGATGGCATCGTTCAAACTGTGGCGGCAGCCGTATTTGTTATCGTTTTTGGATTTGGTGACGGCGTCGTTCACGTTAATAGCCGGGACTTTCAAACTGCCGTCGCGTAGCATTTCTTCCAGACGATGCACACCTGTGGTGGTTTCTTCGGTGATCCCATGCACATTCTCCAGTACTTGCGGATATTTTTCATGCAACATGGCGGTTAAATCACCACCGTCATCCAGCACCATATTGGCTTGCCAGGGTTGACCGTCTTTGAGAATTGTCTGCTCCAGACACCATTCATATTCTTCTTCAGTCTCACCTTTCCAGGCATAAACCGGTACGCCTGCCGCGACTATGGCTGCGGCAGCATGATCCTGGGTGGAAAAAATATTACAGGATGACCAGCGTACGTTGGCACCCAGATCGACCAGGGTTTCAATCAACACGCCGGTTTGAATAGTCATATGAATGCAGCCAAGGATATTGGCACCAGCCAGCGGTTGTTGATTGCGGTACTTGGCACGGATCGCCATTAGTGCAGGCATCTCGCTTTCGGCAATGGTCAGTTCTTTGCGGCCCCATGCTGCCAATTCCATATTGGCGACTTTGTAGTCGTTGTTGCTTAGTGTGGTGTTGGTTGCTGTCATAGTTACGACCTTTGATTAATGAATATTAAAAGATTATCGGAAGCGATTAGATGTTCATTAGTTTGGAAGAGCAGCATAAAACAACCGTTCAGATTGATCCATGCTGATATCAAGCTGAGTAACATAAATCGTTAGCGAATTTTCTCGCACAATGTATTGAGACCCTCTACTAAGCGAGGGGTAAAACGATGGAGCAAATCCGGGTTAACCTGCACTACTTTCACTTTATGCTTGTGGATCAACGGCGTCCAGCTTTGCCAAAATTGCTGCACTTCGGCCGGAGCGGCTTTTTGCGCGGCGATAATCACTTCAGGCTGGCGCTCGACAACCGCTTCTATACCGACTTCCGGGTAGGCGGCAGAGACGTCGGCAAAGATATTGTCGGCCGAACAGTAGTCCAGCAAATGATTGGCCCACGCACCCTGGCCAATGGTCATTAAAGGTTTGGGCCACATATAGTAGAAAACGCTAAGTCTGGATTGTGCGGCGTAACGTTGTTTTATCTGCTCGAGTTGATGAGAGTATTGTTGGCTAAGTTGTTTGGCGATGTCCATTTGGCCTAATCGCTTACCGAGTTGCATGATCTCGATGGCAATATCGGCAGGCTTTTCCGGATGAGAGTAAAACAGGCTAAAACCGAGACTTTCCAGTCGATTCAAATCTTGTGGTTTGTTTCCACCGCGCCACGCCAGAATCAGATCCGGCTGCAGACGCATGATGGCTTCAAAATCGACTCCCAGATGGCTGGCAACAGAAGGCAGCTTGGCTGCTTCGGCGGGATAATCGCTGAAATCACTGATAGCAAGCAGTTTATCGCCGCTGTTGAGCGCATAAACCAGTTCGGTTAGATGAGGAGATAAACTGATAATCTTTTGCGGTTTTGCCCAACTGACATGGCTAAGCAGTAAAAACAGCGCCAAGTACCTCATAGTAACTTCCTTAATCCATACAGCATCGCGGCGATTAGTAAACTGAACACTAACAAAATAGCCAGTGTTTTATCTAGTGCATTAAGACTACGGCGAATATCCTGAGTTTCGGGTAATCGACTGGCGCCCAGTTTGGCATATCGATATTTTTGACCGCGATACATCACCGGACCACTTAACTGGACTTTCAATCCACCGCCACAGGCAGCCAGGATGGCGGTATGGGTATTGCGGTTTTTACGTTGGCGCAATGCGCGGAATGATCCGCTGATGTTCTCACTTAACATCAGGCCTGCAATCATGATTCTGGCAGGCAACCAGTATAGAAACTGGCTTAGTCGCGCGACTGGCGTACCAAAGTGGCGGTAGCGTTCCAGTTTGGTGTTCCAGTGCAGACTGAATTCGTAAACCAGCCGGTAGCTGATGGCGCCGACTCCACCAAGAGCCAAAAACCAGAACATCACCGCCACATATTGATAGCAATAACGCAGCAATAAGGTTTCGATAGCGGCCTTGCTGATACCGATGACGGACAGTTGCTGGGTTTCGCGCAGACACAAGTATTGCAAGATGTCGCGAGCCAAGGCTTTTTTGTTTCGCTCCAGCGCGTTGGACACTCTGCGAACTCTATCCGTTACAGGTTTGAATTGTAATGCCACCAACAACAGTAATCCGTCAAAAAACAACGGAAATTCAGCCAGTTGGATCAGTATTGTGGCGCCAATAATAAAAGGCAGCAACAGAACAGTAGGGGCCAATGCACCGGCAATTTTCTGTTGAAAGGCGTTGTTATCATTATGATTAACTTTGGCCGCCATTTGTTTGGCGATTAAACGCACAAAGCCCAGCGGATGATATCTATCCGGCCAGGCCCAAAGCCGCTCAACCAGTATTGCTATTAGCAACACCCAAACGGGTTGCAGTTGCGGGGCAAATAACGTTTCGGTCATTTAGCCAGTATTGCAATCATGCCCATAACCAGCTCAGCCGAGTGTTTAGCGGCGATTTCAATATATTGGGTAAAGGACATACTGGAAGTTTTACCGGCAATATCTGATAACGAACGGATCACCACAAAAGGCGTGTCGAGCATAAAGCAGGTTTGTCCGATAGCGGCCCCTTCCATTTCAACTGCGTGCATGTCGGGAAATAAGCCGCGTAACCTTGCAACAGCATCATCACAACCGATAAAGGAATCGCCGGTGCAGATTAGCCCGCGTTTGGTTTTTACGTGCGCCACTTCATGTGCTGCCTGCTCCGCCGCCTGAATCAACTTGTCATCACAGGGAAAAATGGCTGGCATGCCATAAACCTGTCCTCGTTCATAACCAAAATGGGTCACATCCACGTCATGATGTTGCACCGCCGAGGCGACGACCACATCACCAATATTCAGATCGGCATCAAAGCCACCTGCAGAGCCGGTATTCACTACATAATCAGGAGCAAAACGATCAATCATCACGGTGGTAGCAACTGAGGCGGCTACTTTACCGATACCGCACTTCACCACTACCACTTCAACATTATGTAAAGTGCCAGAAAAGAAGGTTAAATGCGCCCAATGGCTGATGCTGATGTTGTCCAGGGTGGATTGCAGCAGGGCGACTTCCTGATCCATGGCGCCCAGAATTCCGATTTTCATATTGGTTACTCTATATTTTGCAAGATAATTTATCTGTAATGATTAAGCGCGCTAGTTTACCTTTAAATGGCAGTAATTCGTATAATTCGCTAATAATTGGTGTTATTCACCGTCGCAGGCAAAGATTAAATTTATAACTTGCTGTTATTTAAGGTTTTTTATTTTGGTATATGGATTGCTTCAAATGTCCTACTCAACTTATGCTGGTCAACCACATTGCAGGGAACCCATATGGCCGTTAAATTAACCGACAGACCCATAGAAAAATTGCGTGAAGAAGTCATCGATCAATTGATTATGAATTACAGTCATGGACAAATCTCACTGGAAGCATTTGAACGGCGGCTGGATATTGCCAATCAAAGTGATGACCATCAAACATTAGCCGTCCAGGTGGAAGATTTGACGTTAACGGTAGATGAGTCCTATACCGAAACAAAAAACGAAACCTTTTCTGCCCGTTATACCCCAGGTGACACCGTTGAACAGGAGCAAATCACCAATATCCTCAGTAGTAACAAGCGTGGCGGTATTTGGGATGTACCCAAAGAGCTGAAATGTTTCAGTTTGCTGGGTAATATGGTGATTGATTTGACCCAAGCCAGATTCACTCACCCAACTGTGCGTATCAACTTGTTAAGCGTCCTGTCAGATGACACCATTTATGTGCCCGATAACGTCAATGTCATACTCCGTACCTCCAATGTGCTAGGCAGTACTGATACTACACTGGACGGAAAAAGCGATCCGGCCGCCCCTACAGTCATTATTGAAGGCCGATGTATTCTGGCCAGTACCAGCGTCAAGATGAAGCGTACAGTCAAACAGCGGTTTATCGACTTCGCCGAACAACTGAAAACCATGCTGAATTAACATTCTGTTGCTGCAGCAATAAAAAGCCGATACAAGGTCTTTCCTCTATCGGCTTTTTTAGTTAACTACAACGGGTTATTGGAAGGTATCGGCCGAGGGCACCAGGGTAACCTTTTTCACATTCAGTGGGTAACGGGCAATTTCAGCATCCTCCGCTAATACTTCTTGCGGCAAACCGGATTTAACCAGATTGGAATAGGTCATCGGTGATGGCGTGTTATTTAACAGGCTATCTGCCAGCGGCTGGGCTTCGCTTTTATCGGTGACGATGGTGACGAACAGATTGTCGGTCTGCCAATACTTGCGGATAGCAGTATTCACCTGTTCAAGGGTGGTTTTGGCCAGCAGTTTATCCATCGCAGCCAGATAGTTATCACGGCCATAAAAATGCGAATCCATTAACCAACCCAGTTGCTGCTCGGCGCTTTGTGCATAGAGTTTAATGTAGCTGCGCAAAAAGGTTTTGGTGGCGTCGAATTCTTGCTTGTCCATACCGTTTTTTATTAGCAGATCGAATTCGCGTAGTGCCAGACGCAGGGCGAAATGAGCATGGCCGATGTTGATATCAGATAACTCCTGATATTGGGCTTTTAGTTGCTCGGCAATTTGTACCGGCCGGATCCAGATTGACCAGTAATTGGATGCACGCGGCACGCCTGCTGGTGGCAGCTGATTGCGCCCGCCATTGTCATACCATTCAATATAGGAATAATCGCCGTAATTCATCGAGCGGGTTTGGCGGATTTTTTGATACAAACGCGAATAGGATTTGCGATGCTCGCCCATCCAGGAGTTAGCGATCATCAACGCAGCGAAGTCATCATCGGCACGGGTGATAGGTAAAGGCGCGCCGGTGAATATGGCCGAACCAAACGCGCCGTCTTTGGCGATGATTTCCACTTCAATACCCTTAGCCTGATTGGCTTTGGATGGCGTTGCCGGTGTAAACGCCGAGTCAGAAAGTTGGGCGAGATCGGCTTTTAACTTGGTCAGCAGCGTATCATCGTAATTGCCGGCAATTCCTAACGAGACGTTATGGCGGGTAAAGGCTTGTTGATAAAACGTTTTAATATCGGCTAAGCCGATATTTTTGACCGATGCCGATGTACCTTGCAATAAATGCTGCATATTGCCGCCCCGGAACAATAAATCTTCCAACGCGAATTTACTGTAATCTTCGTCCGAGGAGGCTCGTACAACCTGATCCACATAGTTCTGCTGGTTCTTCATCACCCGTTCGAAATCGCTTTCTGTAAAATCCGGCGCAAGCAGTACATTTTTGACTAGCGGATAGAACTGATCAATAAATTTGCTGGGTACCTGAAAGGTAAAGGTAACTACTTGTTTATCTGCATTGGCGCTATAACTGGCCGCCCAAGGGTAGATTTTATCCTGAATATCGGCGTAACTCATACCGCCGGCGCCACCTTGTGTCATTAGCGATGCGGTCGCATAGGTTAATCCGGCTAATTCAGCAGGATCGGATACCGAGCCATTCTCAAATCGAACCTTGATTACCACTTTATTGGAATTGGGTTGTTTCAGTTCGACGACATCCAGCGCCTGTGCCTGGACTGTAAAAAGCAGTACCAGCAGTACAATGGTATTTTTTAGTAATGTGTTCATTGTAAAGCTCCTTGTTCGTCTTCGCTGATAGTGGCGATGGTCAGTCGGGTCGGGTCAAAATATCTGTTTGCCACCATTTTGACATCCGCTTCACTCACATCGTCATATAACGCATAGAGTCGATTGATGGATTCGGGATCGCCGGTTAGTTGAATATAGTGGCTTAGCGATTGGGCAATAGCAGTTGGTGTGTCGATGCTCATGGCAAAACTGTATTTCAGGTTGGATTTGGTGCGCTGCAATTTAACCGGATCGACGCCTTCAGTTTGCACTTTGGCAATGGCTTTTTCGATTTCATCCTTCACATAAGGCATATCGTCTTTATTTACCATGGATACCTGAATACTGAACAGGTTAGGGTCACGGCTATCCTGCGCCCCGCCGCCGATAAAGCGGACTTTCTGCTCATCAATCACCAGTTTTTTATATAAATCCGAGGTGGGTGAAAAGACCATTGATGACAACACATCCAAAGCCGGCATATCGATTTGTTTATCACTAAACGCCGGACCTTTGTAATTCATACTGAAATAAGGCGGAATAGAGCCGTTTTGCAAGTGGGTATAACGGGTTTCGGTCTGCTGCGGTTCCGTCGGCACTTTGGATACATAGCTGCCATGTTGCCAGTCACCGAAGTATTTTTCGGCCAGGTCATTAACCTGTTTGGCGGTGACATCACCCACCACCAGAATGGTGTTGTACTCGGGACGATAGTAGCGATCAAAAAAGGTTTTGGAATACTCATACTGATTGGGCATATCGACGATATCTTTAAAATACCCCATGGTGGTGTGTGAGTAGGTATGGGTAGTAAAAGCGGTCTCGGACAGTTTTTCGTTAATTTGGCTATACGGGCTGGCAAAGTTTTTGGTGTACTCACCTTTTACCGCGCCAGCTTCGGTTTTAAATTCATGTTCCGAGTAATTCAGGTTCTGGAAACGATCGGCTTCCAGTTCAAACATCAGTTCCAGTTTTTCGGCATTGCCGGTCATATGGTACTCGGTCCGATCCTGACTGGTATTGGCGTTGGCCGCTGCACCGGTGGATTTTAACGCCGCGCTGTAAGCTTCTTTGGGGTATTTGTCGGTGCCGCGGAACATCATATGTTCAAAGAAATGGGCAAAACCGGTCACGCCGGGCTCCACTTCATTACGTGAGCCAACCCGGGTAATGATGTAAAACGCCGCCAGTCCGGGCGAATCAAACGGCACGGTTACCACATTCAAACCATTAGCCATTTTGTGCTGGTAAATAGGATAGGGCAGAATGTTACCGCTATCGGTTGCTGCCGTCTGGGTTTTTATACCGGTGCTACAGGCACTCAACATCATTCCAGTGACGAAGGCGAATATAAGCTTTTTCATTATTAATTTTCCCGCTAAATAATCGAAGCTGTCAGTCTGGCGCAAAATAAGCGGGAATTAAAGCAAGGTCAGAAAATAGAATGTAAGCGGAATTGTAAACGTTCAGGACAAGCAGATGCCATTTGCTGGCATCTGCCGAGTTTGCATCTGATTAGGCTGCTACCGGGCGACGTAAACCGGTTTTTTTATCTTCCTGATAACCTGTCGTGCCTTTAATTATTGGCTCTTTAGGTGTTTTATAACGCATGGGGGCCAATTTAGCATCAATGCATTCGCGAATATCCTGGGGCTTATAACCGGATTTAACTTTGATGCGCAGATGCGGAATTTTGGCCGCATCCAGAGAGCTGCTAACAAACCAGTCGCGCTGCGTTTTATAGCCTTCCTTGCCATTGTCGTGAACCAAATCAATCGCCACCACAGGGCTTAAATCGTTCTTGTCGCACAGCACAAAATCCAGTTGTTTGGCGTTGGCGCGACTTAATGCGGTTTGTGAGGTTTTTTTGTCAGTGCCCTGGCGAATCGATAAAATATCGGCCAGCTTCACGCGACAGATAATCCGGTACTGGTTACCCACAGCTACATCGAGTAAAGAAAGGAAGTTTCTTTCTACCGGGGTGAATAAATTGGTTTTCTTACGAAACGGAAAGGCCAGTCCGGTATCATTAAATTTAATGGCGACCACTGCCACAATAATTAGCATGATCATCAGCACGATTGCCAGTTCCATAAATTATCCTCTTCAATAGACGAATGTCAGAAATTTGACCGTCGGGGTCAGGTGAAGAAAATAATGCAAAGAAGGTGCCAGCCAATCTGAGCTGGCGATATTCTGTTTGAAGCGATGATTTACGCGGCTGGGGAGGACTGTTTAACCAGAATATCGATTTGGGTACCCTGACCGTCTACCGACAGGACGACAATTTTTTGCCCCTGTTCGAATTGTAACACTCGCCGTCCTTTTAACATCTCGTCACTACCCGGGTTACCTAGTTGTTGCAGATAAAAATCGGCCGTTTCGTCTATCCCGCTATTGGCGTGATAACTAAGTGTGGCAGGCAGTTTGTCATTAAAAGTCTGGCAAAAACGCGCATCGGGGTATAAAGGGGTTTGAAAGAAGTCCGTCGGACAGCCCGTTTCCGCAACAGCTGGACCACTGAGCAGCAGTCCGGCAAATAGTAAGCTGTTTTTCATATGATGAACCTCAATCAAAAAATAGTTATCCCTGTTAGAGCTTAACTATAGTGGGCGAAGGGAGGAGCGGCAATAGCCAAGAGCCGTTGACAGGTATACCACCCGCTTATTGGGTATATTTCCGGGCGACGATTGCACGCCGATCAGATGACCATGCGTTTACCATTCTTGGCCGCAGCAAATATTTTCTCCACAATATGAATATCGCGTTGGCCTTCCTCTCCGGTGACCAGACTGGGACCCTGACCCAAAATAGCGAGAGAATCGTTATCCATTTGCCGGGCCTGCTGGTTACCGGCAAAAGGTGTCCAGATTTTACCTTTGCTATCTTTGCCTGTTACCCCACTATAAGATTGCATAGGGGCCAACTGATACCAGCCCTTTTCGCAGTTCACCCTGAGTTGATTAAAGCTTTTCACTACACTGGTGGCACAATCGGCTATCAATTCATCTGGAAATTCCAGGGTGAAATAGGTGGTCTCGTCGACTTCGGTAAAAATATCAGGATGGCTTTTTTCGTGCCGGGCGGTGACAGCCACAGGCTCCAGACCGCTAATAAAACGCGCTCCATTCAAAGGATAAACGCCCATGTCGTACATGGCGCCGCCACCCATATGTTTTTGCATACGCCAGTAATCAGGATCGGCACCGTTACCGGCGTATCCGGCCTGGCTAATCAACCCTGTGGGTTCGCCAAAGGGACGTTGTTGATGATATTGCATTATGGCACGGGTGTTGGGTTCATGCTGCATCCGGTACCCCACCGCCAGTTTAACCTTGTTTTTATTGCAGGCATCAATAATGCGCTGGCATTGCCCCACAGTCATAGCCATGGGTTTTTCACACCACACATGTTTACCTGCATTGGCGGCTATTTCAGCGTACTTTAAATGCAGGCCCGTGGGGACCACGATATAGATGACATCGATGTCGGGATTGTTGGCGATTTCATGCATGTTGTCGTAGTTATACACATTTTTATCGGCAATACCGTAACGTTGTTGCCAAACCGGAATTTTTTCCGGACTGCCGGTGACGATGCCGCGCAATTCGCAAAATTCGGTCAGTTGCAAAGCAGGAGCCAGTAAATCTCGGCTGTAGTAACCTAGCCCTACCAGCGCGACACCCAACTTTTTATTGGACAGTGCGTGGGTATATCCCGGTAACGCAGAACTAGCAGCCAAAGCTAATCCGGCACTGCTCCACTGTATAAAACGACGACGACTGAGGTTTTGCATGATCGTAATCCTGTTTCTTCGACTGTTGAGTCTTGTAGGTTATGCGGTTAATTTATTTAACTATAGTCGGTTAAACTGACTCAACTGGTTATTGAATTGCTCCACCAGTACCGGGTGAAACTGTTTTGCCAAATATATTGCCTTTTCAGCGTATTTAATCGCTTTTTGCTTGTCGTTAGTCAGGTGATAAATCTTGGCCAATCTCATATGTGCGTTGGCTGAATTTGGATAATAATCAATCGTAAGATTAAGCATATCAATAGCTTGTGCATACTTGCTGGCTTTTTCAAATATTGTCACCAGACCTAATAAATGATCATTGAAATTGTAGCCGTCTTCTGCAGGGTAAACATCAAATCCATATACCGTCGAGCGACGCTGATATTCTTGTTTAAGTGTCTTGGCAGGATCTGCAGAGGTAGATACCGTGGGCGAATACATGATCTGGTTATAGGGAAAGATCAACCGAAATCCCCGCCTTAATCCTGCTAAAGACATAAGATAGTGCTCTTCATTATTTAACACGTCGATTTGGCTTATGACATTAGATTTAGATACTTTTCCCAGCTTATTTATCGCGTCGTCAAATGCACGTTGAACGTATTGACTGGATTCAAGGTCGCTGTCTGCTCTGCCCATATATAAGACAGTTTCTGGATAGCCGGGATCTTTAATTCGGCTAATTAGTTCATCAATTAATCGAGTGTCTTTTTCAGGGGGCCATTCAAAGTGAGTTGCTAGGGCGATATAAGCGCGAAACAGTCCTGGCTCATTGAGAAATGCGTCAAATACGACGCCGTTAGTTGGTGACAGTCCCACCAAAGTGCGATGGGAATTGGCGCGGTAGTGTTGTGCGATATAAGGAATCAACTCGTTTTTTAAAAAACGCACATATTTGTCCGGTTGCCCTCCGTGCAACCGCACGGCCATATTCTTTCGATGCTCAAATGTCCCCGCCTCAATACCTACGACAATAGAGGATGGCATGTGGCTTCGCCTGGCCATGAAGGTGCTAATGGATCGGGTGGCATCGAATAGATAGTCCCCTTCTAATACGTAGACAACAGGATAGCTATGCTCTTCCTCCAAGTATTTATCCGGTAAGGATACAGAAATTGATATGTTCATTTCGCCAGCGAATACGGATGAACGAAATGTGTAGGATTTGCCGACCACAATAGGTGAGTCGACTGCAGTGTTATCTGGATCTGAATCGATATTGTCTGGTTGGGCCTGTACACCCCCACACAAAATCATTAACGTCACGACGGCGATTACAATACTTGTCGGCTTCATTATTGTTACATCCTTGCAGTTTATTGTTGATAAATTGAACAGTCAGGGAGTATTGAAGCTGCCACTGTGTTTATCAACAACAAGACGTTTAGCAGAGTAATATAAACGGTGAATGACACATTCAACGTTTAATCCTGTTTTGGCGCGATACTGCGATTAGATGGTGCTGGCTTGTGCAAGTCAGTTATCATGCTGCTAAACGAATAATGTATTTCTCAATAAGGAGTCTGGATGAGTAAAAAAATCGGTTTGGCGTTGGGAAGTGGTGCCGCTCGTGGTTGGGCGCATATTGGTATTATTGAGGCGTTGCAGGAGCTGGGGATTGAGTTTGATATTGTGGCCGGTTGTTCGATTGGTGCTTATGTCGGAGCGGCTTTTGCTAACGATAAATTGCCTGAATTGAAGGAGTGGGTGAGTAGTTTTACCGAATGGCAAGTGGCTGGTTTATTAGGTGTAGGATTCCAGCGTGGTGGATTAATTTCCGGTGAAAAAGTCTTTACTAAACTGGCGGAGGACTTTGTACCTAAAGATATCCAGCAATTACACAAGCGCTTTGGTGCAGTGGCAACTGATTTGTATCGGGCCCGCGAAGTGTCTTTTACCGATGGTGATGTGGTCGAAGCGGTACGGGCATCCTGCTCGATTCCGGCTGTTTTTCCAGCTCACTGGTATCGTGGAACCTGGCTGGTGGATGGCGCGGTGGTAAATCCGGTGCCGGTGTCTCTTTGCCGTCAGATGGGCGCTGATATTGTGATTGCAGTTAACCTGAATTCCAATTTTTATTCAGCCTATGAAGATCAACTGGAAGAAGATCAAAAATCCAGTGAAGATCAATTTTCTAATTTTTTAAGCAAGAGCAAAAGTGTGGTTGCGCAATGGTGGGGTGATGAAAGTCGCCAAAAAGATGTCGAAGAGCAGAAAACACCGATTGGAGAAGGTGATAATCTTAACTTACCCCGCCCCAAAAAATCCCCCACCATGATTGGCACCATGTCCGGTGCACTGGATATTATGCAGGATCGGGTCACTCGTTCTCGTTTAGCTGGCGAGCCACCCGATATCTTGCTTGAGCCTCAGCTGGGGCGTGTAGGCATTATGGAGTTTCATCGAGCTGAAGAACTGATCGATGAAGGCCGGGCTAATGTCGAACGACTGGCACAGCAAATTAAATACCGGTTGGGGTTGTAAGACGGTTTTAGCGATGGTTATTTACTGAAACAGATTCCGTCGCTGGCTTTACAAAAATCTGACAGTATTGTCGTATAATTCGTGATTTAATCGCACTCCTGTTAAGTCTTGAATTTGAATATGCTGTCTATGAACAAGCTGTCTGTAACAAAAATATTGGTCTTGTTTGCGATCTTCGCTGTGGTGATTTGGTGGTTTATTGAGCCGCAGCAAACCGAGCAACAAATTAAGTACCATACTCAGCCTTTGTCGTTGGGCAATATTGAAAGCACTGTCAACTCGTCAGGTGCTATATCGCCGGTGGTAACAGTTGATGTGGGCTCTGAATTATCTGGCCTGATTTCCCAATTGAATGTCGATTTTAACGATGTTGTTACCAGCGGCCAGGTGATTGCCCGTATTGATGATCGCACAGTGCAATCCCGCCTTAAACAGAGTGAAGCTGACTTGGCGTCGTCCCAGGCGTCATTAGCGCAGCTAAAGGCGGCTTTGGTCAAGGCCAAAGCCGAAGAAGCGCTGGCGGAGCGGGAATTTCAACGTACCCGCGAGCTGCGCAGTAAAAATCTGGTCAGTGAATCGGAACTGGATATCAGCGAAACCGCCTATGAACTGACCAAGGTAAGCATTGATACGGCTAAGGCCGCCATTCTGGTCGGCGAATCTAAAGTACTGCAATCACAGTCGAGTCTGGAACAGGTCAAACTGGATCTGGATCGGACTTATATTCGTTCGCCTGTCGATGGTGTGATTATTGACCGTCAGGTAGATAAAGGGCAGGCGGTATCGGCCAGCTTATCCGCACCGGTATTATTTTCGATCGCCCAGGATTTGGTCAAAATGCAGATAGAAGCCGATGTGGATGAGGCTGACATCGGTAGGATCAAACAGGGGCAAGCGGTTAAATTTACCGTGGATGCCTTCCCTGAACGTAAATTTACCGGTGTCGTTTCTCAGGTACGTAAAGCGGCTACGGTGACCAACAATGTTGTTACCTATAAAGTTATTATCAGTTTGGAAAACAAGGATCTACTGCTGCTACCCGGGATGACGGCTAATGTGGATATCATTCTGGGGCAGCGCAGTAACGTATTGCGAGTGGCAAATTCGGCGTTACGTTTTAGCCCTGAAAATCAGACTGCCAGCAATGATATTGGCCCGGATATATCTGATCGGGTTGAGCTGCTATCGGAAAAATTGGGGCTGGATACCGCTCAGCAGGGCAAGCTGGAAAAAGTAATGACTTCCATGCAGCAATCCATGCAGGAAATACGCAGTTCACGCTCTGCTATGCCTGGTCCACCACCGGATACGCGCGAAATGATGAAAAAAGTTCGCAGTCAAACAGACAGAGAATTAAAAAGCTTTTTGACTCCTGAACAAATGGAACAATATCAGGCGTTTAATCAACAGCGTCGTAAAGCCTTTGCCGGTGGCGACAAAGATGCTGAATATTCGCGAGGCACAGTGTGGGTGTTAAGAGATGGCCAGCCACATAAAGTCAATGTACGGGTAGGTATTGCTGATCTGGAATACAGCGAGATTGTCAGTGACCAATTACAGGGTGGTGATCCGGTGATTGTGCGCGCACAAAGGATCGGCGGCTAATGTCTGAGGTATTGATCAAGGTACAGCAGGCAAAAAAGGTCTATCACATGGGTGAAGAGAGTGTGTGGGCCTTAAAAGGTGTCGATCTGGAAATTAAACAGGGTGAGTTCGTGGCCATTATGGGACCATCCGGTTCCGGTAAATCGACCATGATGAATCTGCTTGGCTGCTTGGATATTGCCAGTGAGGGACATATTTCACTAGATGGGGTGGAACTGTCCAAACTGGACAAAAACCAGTTGGCAACCATTCGTAACCAGCGCATCGGTTTTGTGTTCCAACAATTTAATTTACTGGCGCGTACTACCGCACTGGATAATGTGACTTTACCTTTATTGTATTCTCAGGTGCCCGAGTCAGAATGGCCGCAGCGGGCCAAGGAGTGTCTTGAATTAGTTGGGTTGGGATCACGCATGGGGCATCACCCGTCACAGCTTTCCGGTGGCCAGCAGCAGCGGGTGGCGATTGCCCGCGCTCTGGTGAACAAACCTGTGATGATTCTGGCTGATGAACCTACCGGTGCGCTGGATACCCAAACCGGGCTAGAAGTGATGGGGTTGTTTCAACAACTGAATCGTCAGGGCAAAACTATTATTCTGGTCACTCATGAACCGGATATTGCCGAGTTTGCCAGCCGTAATTTGATCTTTCGGGATGGTGAGTTGGTGGCTGATGAAGTCAATCCGTCGCCTCGCCAGATTGCTCAGCAGGATTTATCATGAAAATCGTGATTTTACTCAAAACCGCTATGACGGCGTTGCGGGTTAATATGTTGCGCAGTTTTTTAACCATGTTGGGTATTATTATTGGCGTGTCGGCGGTGATTATCATGGTGGCCATGGGCGCCGGTGCCCAACAACAGGTTGATAACCAGATTAAATCCCTCGGGGGTAATGTGTTTTTCGTCACCGGCTCGTTTCGATCCAGTGGTGGAGCGCGTTCTGCCTCAGTGGTACGAATTAATGAAGATGATGCCAATTTAATTGAAAAACAGATACCCGGGGTGAAAGCCGCAGCACCTTATTTGTCTTCTAATGGTCAGGTGATCTACGGCAATTTGAACTGGTCTACCGGCTTAAACGGGATTGATAACCGTTATTTTCAGGTTCGCGACTGGCTGATTTCTTCTGGACGTCAATTTACTGCCCAGGAAATAAAAAGCGGCGCCAAAGTGGCAATTATTGGTGAACGGGTGCGCAAGGAACTGTTTGGTATCAGTGATCCTGTGGGCCAAACCATCCGGGTGCAGAATTTCAATGTCTCGGTGATTGGTGTTCTGGCGGAAAAGGGACAAGACGCGCGTGGTGAGGACCAGGATGATGTGATTTTCCTGCCGATTAAAACCGTGCGTACCAAAATTACCGGTATTGATTCGACTAATCCCAAGTCGGTACGCTTTATACAAGTGGGCGTGTACGACGGTGAAGATATGGACTATATCGAGCAACAGATGACGGAACTATTGCGTCAACGGATGCGTATTCCGGCTAACGGAGAGGATATGTTCCGTATCCGTAATGTGTCGGAAATGATTGCCACGCGCGCTGAAACCATGCAGGTGTTTAACACTTTGTTGGCCTGGGTGGCGTCAGTGAGTCTGGTGGTGGGCGGGATTGGCATTATGAATATCATGCTGGTGTCGGTGACTGAACGCACCCGTGAAATTGGTCTGCGCATGGCGGTAGGGGCCAAGCCGGCCGATATCTTACGCCAGTTTTTAATTGAATCTATCGTGTTGTGCGGCTTGGGAGGTGCAATTGGGGTATTAATTGCCTACGGATTTGTCTTTCTGGGCAATAACTATGGCATTGGTGCCGGTGGGGTGATTAATCCTGATGTGGTAATGATGAGTCTGGGTTTTTCGGCCATGATTGGTATCTTTTTTGGTTATTACCCCGCTCTGAAAGCGTCCAGACTGGAGCCGATTGATGCCCTGCGCTACGAATAAACTGTAGAAATGTAGAGTCAGATTGAATCATCCCGATTTAGGGTTGGTCAATCTGACGTTAATGATTATAACTGTGGGTAATTCTTTTTCCGCAGTTTAGTAAACTCCCACCATTTTTTCGCACTACCGCCCTGCATATAATCGACTGCGGCCATATAGGTATCCAGTACGCAGGGGTCTTGACGGACGCCGGTGATAGTACTTAATTGTTGATATAACTGATAAGGATCCTGGCCAATCAGCTCGGCAGGTTGCTTTAAACCCAGCTGGATAAAATCCCGTTCCATCGCCGGGCCGATATTGGGGATATCCTGAAAGCGCTGAATATTTTTTCGGTCAGTGGACATGCAATGTTCTCTATTCACATTCGTCACGAAGCATGGTCCAGATAACATTGGCGACTTTCCATTGACCATCCTGCTTTACCAAATCAATCGAATCGATGCCACAATGGGATAATTTGCCGTCGATTAAAAACTCGTATCTGCCCCAGATAACTGCCATCGGCCCTTCGAGTAATACTGTCGGTGTTTCTGTCCAGCGTTCAATATAGTGGTGCTCACTGGGACTAACCTTGCTGGCAAAGGCTTCGTTCGTCACCAAACGCATGGCGTACTCCTGGTTATCACTGTCTTTTTGACGGATCAGGGCAATATTGACGCCCTCAGCGAGTTGTAGCGCCCGCCAATCGTCCGGATTGCCACTGCTGACTGCATCAAATATCTTGTCTGCAACCTTGAGTACTGCCTGTTTATCGGTTTCGACTTCGGTCGCACTAGCCGTTGAGAGAAAGCAGGCAATTATTGCCAGACAAATGTTATTAATCAATTTGCTTAGGTTTGTCATTGTTATTATTCCTTGCAGTGATGTTCAAATTTTTATAGCAGAATGGCTTAAGCCAGCGTTAATAGCCAGTGTAGTACCGGCAATGTTATCAGGCTTAATAATAATCCAATGCCGACTAGTGCACTGACCAGCTCCGGGACTAATCCGGCTATAATTGCCACGGCGCCTGCTGAAATCATCGGTGGCATGGCGGCGGCAAAAATGGATACTGTTGCGGCCAGATTGTCCTGTCCCATACCTTGCCACAGAATAAATGTGAACAACGGCATTAATAATAATTTGGTACCAAGCCCTATCAAGAAAGGTGCACGGTGATGGTTGTCCAGCCGCAATTTAAGACTGAACCCTACCGCCACCATCACCACAGGAATCAGGGTCAGGCTCAGGTTATCAATCAACTGTTGAATAAAAGCGGGATATTCATGCTGTCTGAATGCCAACCCGATCAGCAATGCCAAAAAAGCCGGGAAGCTGAGAATTTTTAGCAGAATTTTGGACCAGGACAGCGGATTGCCACTATTGCCGTATAACGTGGCAATAATAGTGGCGTAGGTAGCCAGAGCGATAAAGGTGCCCAGTTGGTCATAAATCACTATATAGGGCATGGCAGTATGGCCGTAAAAACTTTCTACCATGGGAAAGCCTAAAAAGGAGGTGTTCCCCAGCGGCAGCACTATCAGTAATGCACCCGTCACCTGTTTGGACCAGCCTAACAACTTGGCCAGGGTAATAATCAGTAACGCAACCAGAATAAGTAATATCCAGGGGGTAAGTAGCGGGATCAACAATTGCCCGGAAAAACTTATAGATGGAACCTTTTGCAAAATCACTGCTGGCATACTGACGTACAGAACAAAGCTGTTGAGCGCCAAACTGGCATTGTCAGGAATCGATCGGATACGTCTAAGCAGTATTCCAATCAGCAAGTACACCAGTATGAGATAGAAATTGTTCATTGAGTAAAAAGTCCCGACTAAGTTAATGATTCGATTAGGTTATTGCTCTATCAGCATGTCAATGTTGAATGGGCATATGTAAATTCAGCTCACGATTCGATGCTGCAATGCACTTACTTACCAGATATCACCTAATGTATTAAATAAAAAGCTGAATTTAGCCAAAATAAATGCACTTTGTTTGCTTGTAGTACGCCAAATTGAATAGGCCATACTAGCTAATCAATTGATATAAAAGTAAGGTTAAAGTAGGGAATAGCGAATTAAATGGACAAATTTTGCATTTAGTCGTTATGGAACAGCTAAAAATGTAGCAAATTATCCGAGTAAATTGATAATAAATTAAAAAGGAGTTTTCGCGTGTTTAGATTTCTTAACCGTTTTGTTTTTGTTGCCATTGTACTGAGTCTTTCAGGTTGTGCCGGACTCGCAAATATGAAAGAAGTAAAATTTCAGAATGAGATTGAGCCGGATAAGGCAATGGTAAATATCGTACGACGAAGCGTTTTTATGGGAGATGGAGCGAAAGTTGAAGTATGGGATAGTGACAAATTTATTGGAACATTGAGTGCGGGGACACTTCTTCAATATAAAACTAATCCGGGTTCGCACACTTTTATGGTGTACGTTCAAGGATCTTGGGGAGTGGCCAAGGGAGAAATCAAGTCTGGAAAAACATATTATTTAAAATTTAATATGTCCGGCTGGGGGCCAATAAGTTTGGGCGTTGCCAAGTCAGATGACCCAAGAATTGGTGAATGGAACAGAATGACTACCGTTGCAATAGATGAGTCATCCTCTAAAGATATTCCTGAGAAATATGTTCTAAGCGCCCGTAAAATTTTAAGCAGGGTCAAGGAAGGCAGCGCAAATGTTACGCCAATTACAGATTCAAATGCGTTATAGATATTTACGAAGCTAAACAAATCGGGAGACTTGAACGTGATCGTTTGCGTTTTGTAATTCTTCAGTATGTTGGTTTCATTTAAAAACTGGCTAAGATTTAAATCCAATAAAAAGGCACCTTCAGGTGCCTTTTTATAAACTATTGCATCTATTTACACACCCAGATAATCCAGTATGCCGTTAGCGGCATTGCGGCCTTCGTCAATGGCAGTCACCACCAAGTCGGAACCCCGTACCATATCACCACCAGCGAAAATGGCAGGATTACTGGTCTGGAACGCGAATTTACCTTGTTTAGGTGCGCGTACCCGGCCTTTTTCATCCAAAATAATGCCGTAATCGGCAAACCAGGGGCTGGGACTGGGTTGGAAACCAAATGCGATAATCACCGCATCGGCTTCTAACACATGCTCTGAACCCTCGATTGGTTGCGGACTGCGCCGTCCGGCGGCATCAGGCGGGCCCAATTCGGTTTTGACCATATGAACACCACAAGCATCGCCATTGTCATCGACGGCAATGTCAGAAGGTTGCAGATTAAACTGGAAGTCGACTCCTTCTTCGCGGGCATTTTGCACTTCACGGCGAGATCCCGGCATGTTTTGCTCGTCACGGCGATAGGCACAGATAACATGCTCGGCACCTTGACGAACAGCGGTGCGAACGCAATCCATGGCGGTATCACCACCGCCCAGTACCACGACTTTTTTGCCTTTCATATCGACATAATCGGCTGGATCTTTTTCCAGTCCCATCAATCGGTTGGTATTGGCCACCAGATAAGGCAGCGCCTCGTATACGCCGGGGGCTTTCTCATTGTCAAAACCGCCTTGCATATATTTGTAGGTCCCCATGCCGAGGAATACCGCATCGTATTCATCTAACAGTTGCTGGAACGGGATATCTTTGCCGATTTCGGTATTGAGCTTAAATTCGATACCCATTTCTTCGAAGATCTGATGGCGTAATTCCATCACTTCTTTTTCCAGCTTGAAGGCAGGAATACCGAAGGTCAGCAAGCCGCCAATTTTTTCGTACTTATCGAATACCACAGGTTTAACCCCGTTGCGTACCAGGATATCGGCACAGCCTAAACCAGCGGGACCGGCACCGATAATGGCGACTTTTTTGTCGGTGGGGATCACCTTGGACATATCCGGCCGCCAGCCTTGTTTAAACGCGGTATCGGTAATGTATTTCTCAATACTACCAATGGTCACAGCACCAAAATCGTCATTGATGGTGCAAGCCCCTTCACATAAACGATCTTGCGGACAAACCCGTCCACATACCTCGGGTAAGGTATTGGTTTTACTGGATAATTCCGCTGCTTCAAAAATACGTCCCTCATTGGCCAGTTTCAGCCATTGAGGAATATAGTTATGTACCGGGCACTTCCATTCACAATAGGGGTTACCGCAGTCGAGACAGCGATCTGCCTGACCTTGCACTTGTGTGTCGCTCATTGGCTGATAGATTTCAGCAAATTCTGCACGTCTGATGATCACCGGCTTTTTGGGAGGATCGATACGCTCTACATCAACAAACTGGTATATATTTTTTGCCATAACGCCTCCTTAGTTAACCTGCACACGTAGCTCTTCAGTCGAGCGACTAATGTGGCCAAGTAAGTTTTTAACATCGCTGGTTTTAGGTTTTACCAAGCGGAATTTAGGTAAATACTCAGCATAATTAGTTAGCAGGTTAAGCGCGTGCTCACTACCGGTCTCTTCATAATGCTGGTTGATCAGACCACGCAAGTGTTCCGACAAAATTACTTTATCTTCAATGCCCAACGTATCGACCAGATCACCATTAACTCGCTGATCAAAGTCATTATTTTCATCCAGCACATAGGCGAAGCCACCGGTCATACCCGCCGCAAAGTTAACTCCTGTGCGGCCCAGTACGGCGACGATCCCACCTGTCATATACTCACAACCGTTATCCCCAATACCCTCTATAACAGCAATGGCACCGGAATTACGTACTGCAAAACGTTCGCCCGCACAACCTGCGGCAAATAATTTTCCCCCTGTGGCACCGTATAAACAGGTGTTGCCGGCAATCACGCTATCCTGAGTGCTAAAACTCACTCCAGCAGGTGGGTGGATCACCAACTTACCACCGGTCATACCTTTACCTACATAATCGTTTGCGTCACCTACTAATGTCATTTCCAGTCCACCCGCATTCCACACCCCAAAACTTTGTCCTGCGGTGCCGGTAAAGTGCAGCTTGAGTGGATGTTCTTCCATGCCTCTATTGCCGTGACTTATGGCAATGCTACCGGATACCATCGCACCTACTGAACGGTCGGTATTGCGAATGGGATATTTGAATATACCGCCGGCTTTACGCTCAATTGCACCCTTTAAATCCACTAGCAGTTGCTGGTTAAGATCGCCTCTGTCTGCCGGTGTGTTTTCTTCACTACAAAACAGACGGGTGTGATCGCCAGCTGTGGGTTTAGCCAGGATCGGTTTAAGATCTAGCTTGTTTTGGCGTGCGGTAATACCATCCAGCACGCTCAATAATTCGGTGCGACCAATCAGGTCGTCGAGTTTTTTCACGCCAAGTCCGGCCATGATTTCACGCACTTCCTGGGCAATAAATTTAAAGTAATTCATTACCATTTCAGGCAGGCCGATAAAATAATTATCGCGCAGGGTTTGATCCTGAGTTGCTACGCCTGTGGCGCAGTTGTTGAGATGGCAAATTCGTAAATATTTACACCCTAATGCGACCATAGGACCGGTGCCAAAACCGAAACTTTCGGCCCCTAATATGGCTGCTTTAATTACGTCCAGCCCGGTTTTTAACCCGCCGTCGGTCTGTACCCGCACTTTATGACGTAAACCGTTCTCGACCAGTGCCTGTTGGGTTTCGGCTAAACCTAATTCCCAGGGACTGCCAGCATATTTAACTGAAGTTAGCGGGCTGGCGCCGGTGCCACCGTCGTAACCGGACACCGTAATTAAATCGGCATAGGCTTTGGCCACGCCACAGGCAATGGTGCCGACGCCGGGTTCGGATACTAATTTAACCGAGATCAATGCCTTTGGATTAACCTGTTTAAGGTCAAAAATCAGCTGGGCCAAATCTTCGATAGAATATATATCGTGATGTGGCGGTGGTGAAATTAAGGTCACGCCCGGTACCGAGTGACGTAGTTCGGCGATATATTTATTGACCTTGTCGCCGGGTAATTGACCGCCTTCGCCGGGCTTGGCACCCTGTGCGACTTTGATCTGGATAACATCGGCATTAACCAGATAATGTGGAGTGACGCCAAAGCGACCTGATGCCACTTGTTTGATTTTGGAATTACGTTCGTTACCAAAACGTTTTGGATCTTCGCCACCTTCACCCGAATTGGATTGACCGCCCAAACGATTCATGGCAATTGCCAGTGCTTCGTGAGCTTCCGGGCTCAATGCCCCGATGGACATCGCCGCGGTATCAAAACGCGGGTATAAATTGTCGGCGGCTTCAACCTCATCAATAGAGATAGAATCGGTTTGCGGATTGAGAGTCAACAGATCTCGCAACGTCGCAATCGGACGTTCATTCACCAAGGCACTGAATTTTTGATAATCGGCATAATCGCCACTGACCACGGCTTTTTGCAACGTGGTGACCACGTCAGGGTTATAGCTGTGATACTCACCATCATGCACATATTTGAGCAGGCCACCATGGGAAATGGTTTTGCGCTTTAGCCAGGCAATACGGTTTAGGTTGATTTGATCCTGTTCGAAATCTTCAAAATCGGCGCCCTGGATACGACTGGGAATGCCTTTAAAGCAGACCTTAACCACATTATTACTGATCCCGATGGCTTCAAACAGTTTTGAACAACGATAGCTGGCGACGGTGGAAATACCCATCTTGGACATGATTTTGTACAAGCCCTTATTGATGCCTTTACGGTAGTTCATAATTGCCTGCAGAGGCGTCTGGTCTATTTGTCCACTTTCAACCAGTTGTTCAATAATTTCGTAAGCCAGGAACGGATAAATCGCAGTGGCACCCAAACCAATCAATACCGCAAAATGATGTGGGTCCCGCACTGAAGCGGTTTCTACCACAATGTTGGCATCACAACGCAAGCCTTTATCCACCAGGCGGCGTTGTACGGCACCCACTGCCATGGCTGCAGGGATTGGGATCAAATTAGGTTTGATATGCCGGTCGGTCAAAATAACGAACGCGGCTTTTTTGTGTTTAACCAAATGTTCCACCTGATCACAGACGCGCTTGATGGCATTTTTCAGGCCTTCGGCGGGCTTGTAATTCAGATCAATAAATTCGGAATAGTAAAATTCGGGATCATAGTTACGCAGTTGTTTCAGATCGGTATAGACCATGATGGGCGATTCAAATAATACCCGATCGGCATAACCCGATGTTTCACTGAATACGTCTTTTTCACGGCCAATACAGGTGGCCAGTGACATCACATGGTTTTCACGTAATGGATCGATTGGCGGATTGGTGACCTGGGCGAATTGTTGACGGAAATAATCGTAGATAGTCCGCTGTTTGGAAGACAGTACCGCCATTGGGGTGTCGTCACCCATTGATCCCGTGGCTTCCTGACCATCTTTTGCCAACACTTTCACCACCTGATCAATTTCTTCATAGGAGTAGTTAAACTGCTTGAAGTAGGTATTCATCATGTCATCGTCGAACAAACGTTTACCAATTTCTGGATGTTCGCATTGATCAATAGGGGTCAGATGGCGGATGTTTTTATCTAACCATTCACGATAAGGATGACGACCTTTTAAATCATTGTCGATTTCATTGGTGCGCCAGATTTTGCCTGTGTAAGTATCCACTGCCAGCATTTCGCCCGGACCGACCCGGCCTTTTTCCAGCACATCTTTTTGCTCGTAATCCCAGATACCGATTTCTGATGCCAGTGTGATCCAGCCATCTTTGGTCATTACATAGCGGGCTGGACGCAAGCCGTTGCGATCCAGATTACAGGCCACATGACGGCCATTAGTTAACACTATCCCGGCCGGACCGTCCCAGGGTTCCATATGCATGGAATTGAATTCATAGAAGGCTTTTAGATCCGGATCCATGGTTTTGTTATTCTGGTATGCAGGTGGAACGAGTAAACGCATGGCGCGGAATAAATCCATGCCACCGGCTAAAAATAGTTCCAGCATGTTATCCAGCGACGACGAATCTGAACCGACTTCATTAACGAAAGGTGCCGCTTCATGTAAATCGGGGATCAATGGTGTACGGAATTTACTAGTACGTGCTCTGGCCCAGTCACGGTTACCCCGAATGGTATTGATTTCACCATTATGGGCTAAAAATCGGAAAGGTTGCGCCAGCGGCCAACGTGGTAAGGTGTTGGTAGAAAAGCGCTGGTGGAATACGCAAATGGCAGATTGCATTTTATCGTCGGCCAGATCCAGATAAAATTTGGGCAAATCGCCTGCCAGCACGAGCCCTTTATACACTGTGACCAGTGATGACAAACTGGCAATATAGAATTCTTCATCTTCCGCCAAACGTTTTTCTGCGCGACGGCGTGCCATAAACAGGCGACGTTCCAGATCGTGTGAACTCCAGCCACTAGGCGCATTAACAAACACCTGTTCAATCTGCGGTACGCAACTTGCCGCTAACTCGCCCAGCAATTCCTGATTGGTTGGCACCACACGCCAACCTAATATATTCAGCGTTTCACGATCGAGTTCTTCATTTAGTACTACCCGAGCCATTTCCGCTTTAATCGGATCTTGACTAAGGAAAATCATGCCAGCAGCGTAATTTTGCGCCAGTGTCCAGCTTTGCTGTTTGGCAACATGTTGGAAAAAAGCATCCGGTGTTTGCATTAGCAAACCGCAACCGTCACCTGTTTTGCCATCGGCAGCAATACCGCCCCGATGCTGCATCCGGTCAAGTCCTTCAATCGCTGTTTGTACCAGCTTGTGACTCGCTTCGCCCTTGGTATGGGCGATTAAACCGAAGCCGCAATTATCCCGCGAATCATTAGGATGATATAAACTCATGATGATTAGCTCCTTCAACATGTAGATTGGCTGGAAGTTTTAAAAAATTAATAAGTTACTACGCCTAATATTAGGCTACAGAAGTTGTGTTGGGGTTCCGTCTTTGCGCGTTTTCGCGTTTAGTGATTCCGTTTAGTAATAAGAGGAATCTTTATGCATTTGTCCAGACCGGAACAGGAGAACATACCTAGTTCGGATTCTAAAATCAATTGTTCTGTGCTTTTGTCCACGTATTTCATATGGTTTTTTTGTTAATAATTAATTTAACTATTTGAATTTATTTAGTTTAAATTTGATTAGAATAGATTGTTCTCCATTAGTCATTTTGGTGATTTTGTATAAAAAACAACAAGGTCAGCTTTGATAGGCTGGCATATATGGCAAGTTGTAAGTTGCATAAATAACTATTTGATCTGCATAAATAAGTGGTTTGAGTAAGCCTAATAATAAATTGGATTGTTAAGTGAATAGTGACTGATTTGATCGCATGTCACAGGTTCAGGATATAATTCATTAATTATTTTAATGCTGAATACTCATCCATAAAAAATGCATAAAATATTAGTTTTAAAACTTTTCGATGTGGGTTATCTGTACGTTGCTTGCTGTTTTTGAAATATAAATTTTAATGTAAGCGCTTTATAAACAATAAGTTAGCCGCTTTGTATAAAAAATGCGTTGATTGATTTTTAATCTAATTTGTGTCGGTTTTTTTTACACTTCGAAGTATCTATTTTTCGTTTAAATCCATTTATAGAACTTATCTTATTGTTATATCTAATATAAAAATAGTTATAACGCCTGTGGCGTGTAATTTGCTTTATTTCTCCGGTCTGCTTTTTTCGATTGCCCTACAAGTCGTACATTTGGATATTCCAGATGGTAAAGGACAGATAAAAAAGCCCTGCAGATAAATTAAAAATTATTATAAAAGATATAGGGAAAGTTAAATGAAAAATGTTAGTTATCGTCGCCTGGGGATTCTATCCAGTGCGCTAGTCTTGTCGTTCGGCGTCTCGGCAGCCGCATCAGATATTGATCGAAGTCAACTTCAATTAAGTGATACGCAACCCAATAAAGCCGTTGCCAAGGCCAAAGAGTTATATATTGTTCAAATGAAAGGCGAATCTGCGATTCGGCATTCGGTTAATCTGGATAATATTCCAAAACGCGTTTCGGCCAACGCTATATCGATTAATTATAATGCTCAGTCCTCTTCGGCCCAGACTTATTTAGCCCAGTTAACCGCTAAGCGTAATTCGCTGATAGCCGCAACGGGTATAGCACAACCCTTGCATACTTATGGACATACCTTTAACGGGTTTAGTGTGAAACTGTCTGCCAAGCAGGTAGAGGTACTTAAAGCTAGTCCAGATGTGTTAAATGTATGGCGTGAAGAAGCTATGCAGATGGACACCACCAATACCCCACTCTTTCTGGGTTTAACCGAAGCGGGAGGCCTGCATATGTCGGGCCTGCAAGGTGAAGATGTGATTGTGGGAGTGGTTGATTCTGGTATTAACCCTGAGCATCCCAGCTTTGCCGACGACGGGTCATACACAGACCCTGCAGCATTAGGCTGGACTGGAACTTGCGACAATTCAACTGATCCTACCTTTACCTGTAATAACAAATTGATTGGCGCCAAGTACTTTAACGAGACCGCCAGTTCAGTAGGACCACTGGCAGATTACGAAATTGTGTCTCCTCGTGACGTTGATGGTCATGGGTCACATACGGCTTCTACTGCGGCAGGTAATGTAGTTGCGGCTGATTATCAGGGAGCGGACGCCGGTATCGCTAGTGGTATGGCGCCCAGAGCGCGAGTCGCAGCTTACAAGGCTTGTTGGGATCTGGTTGACCCCGATGATTCTGGTTGTTATTACGGCGATACAATGGCTGCAATTGAAGCGGCGGTAGAAGATGGCGTTGACGTCATTAACTTTTCTATTGGTGGCAGCTTAACCACGTTGTTAACTCCACCCGCGCAGGCATTTCTGGATGCATCAATTGCGGGAGTGTATTCAGTCACATCGGCTGGTAATGATGGGCCTGATGTGAGTACTGTTGGTATGCCGGTTCCCTGGGTAACCAATACTGCTGCCGCGACTTATGAAGGTTTCAGTTTGGCCGACGCCGCCAGAGTGAATACCGGTACATTAGCTGATACTGTAATCGAGGCCCCCCAAGGAGCCTACAAACCCCTCGATGAAGAAGGGATTACAGGCGAGCTCGCTATCGTTACGCCACTAGACGCATGTTCTGCGGTGACTAATCCGGAATCAATAGCGGGCAAATTTGCTTTGCTACAACGCGGTGGCTGTAATTTCACTGTTAAAATAGCCAATGCAGAAGCGGCGGGTGCCTCTGCGGTTGTGGTATTCAACAATGTATCAGATGCTCCCATTCCCATGGCAGGCGATCCGGCAGCAACAGTGTCTGCAGTGATGATTAGCCTCGAAAATGGTAACACTATTATGAGTGATATTGACTCTGGTACTGCGGTATCGATGACTTTATCTACTGCCTATAAGCTCCCCTCTGAAGAGCATGGCAATATCATGGCTGATTTCAGCTCCCGTGGCCCTAATCTAGCCGTTGCTGACTTAATGGTGCCCGATATTACCGCGCCAGGAGTGAAAATTCTGGCGGCAGCATCCCAAGGTGATGATTTTGCCTATTTGCAAGGCACTTCAATGGCCAGTCCGCATATCGCTGGTATAGGCGCCTTGTTAAAACAAGCCCATCCAGATTGGTCTCCAGCTGCAATCCAGTCTGCGATTATGACGACGGCCCGTCAGAATGTTGTTAAAGAAGATGAGTCAACTCCAGCGACTCCGTTCGATATGGGGGCCGGTTATGTGGTGCCTAATAGTGCTGTTAATCCTGGTCTGGTTTATGACGCCGGTATTTATGATTATCTCGGTTTTATTTGTGGCAAAGCAAATGAGGCGGCATCGGTACCGAATAACTACGGAATTTCCTGCGGCGCTTTTGAGAACGCCGGTTATTTGGGGGGCGCTGATTATAATCAGCCTAGTATTACCGTTTCGGAATTAGGCCAACCGCGTAGCATTATCCGTTACGTTACTAACGTATCTGGTGCAGCGGCGACGTTTAATGCCACAGTGGAAGCGCCAGAAGGTGTTGATGTCAATGTGCTGGTTTATAATGGAAGCAGCTTTGTTTCAGCCAGCTCTATGACCATTGCTGACGGCGGACTAGGCATCTATGCGGTGACATTATCGCAAAATAATCCACAACTGGATGCGTGGAAGTTTGGTTCTATTAGTTGGTCGGACGGCATTCATAATGCGCGTATCCCCTTATCAGTTAAAGCCGTGTTGCCCCCTCAAATTGAAGTGGTATCTGAACTGGTTTATCAGGCCGATACTGAGCGCCCCCGGATACTCATTCCAGTGACCACCAATTATAACGGTCGGTTATTTGCCAACGGTCATGGTATGGCTGAAGCGGAATATAACCTTGGACTGGTTTACCAGGATGAAGATCAGGCATTTACCTTTAATGAAGATAGCCTTGGTTTCAATGTGATGACCGTACAACCAGGCACCAAAGCGGTGAGATTTGCACT
Source organism: Neptunicella plasticusilytica (assembly GCF_047922965.1). Taxonomy (GTDB): domain Bacteria; phylum Pseudomonadota; class Gammaproteobacteria; order Enterobacterales; family Alteromonadaceae; genus Neptunicella; species Neptunicella plasticusilytica. The sequence goes on along the minus strand of NZ_CP150481.1, from coordinate 3,882,788 downwards.
GTATACAGAGCAACTACCTGATGCGGCAATGGACCTGGATTTATTTGTTTATGCATGTCATGAGTGGTCTTGTACACAAGTAGGTACCAGTACCTCAGTTACCTCTGATGAATCTGTGACCATTGTGGATCCTGAGGCTTTGAATGATGAAGCTGCCGGTAACGTATATATTGCTTTTGTGCATGGCTACAACCTGAATGGTGCACCAGGAGTTTATTACTATCTGAATGAATTCCATGTGGCTGATCAGGAAAATAATCTGAGTGTTCGTGCCAGTTCGATTGCCCGTGATGGTGGTGTAACAAGAGTGTCATTCAGTATGGTTAATATTGAAGAAGGTCAACACTATCTGGGAGGCGTCAGCTTCGAAAATGGTGAAGGACAAGATATTGGTTTCACGTTAGTGGAAGTGAATCGTTAATAAACATTGTGCCGGATAATCGCCATCGCGGTAATCCGGCATACAACAATAATAAAAGCAGTAGGAGTAACAACTATGTTTAAGAAATTATTAGGTTTAACCGCCGCTACATTTATCGCCTTGACAAGCCTGAATGCCAACGCAGCTTTTGTGCACCATGATATCTATCTGGATAATGTGGTCGCTGATCCGGGTAACGCATTTGGTCTTAGTGACGGATTTGCTGGTGTGATTGGTTTTCTGGAGTTTGATACGATGAATGCCAATGCTCAAGCAGAAGTGGATGCCACTCTTGATCCGATGTTCAATTTCGAGATTAATCTGGGCGGAACTATTTTTACCATGGCAGATGATATTTTTGGTGATGCCTGGGCAGCTTTTGAATATCCGATTACGGTTGACGGTTTATTAAATAATCTACAAGTCTTCTTTGCTGATCTGATTGATATAAATGGCAATGAAGTTATTGTTGATTATGATGTGCTGGCTGGCGCTAATTACTTTGATGCCATAGATGCCCAAGGTAATTACTTATTTGGCGACGTGAGTTTTGTTAACTCTTCCGTTGTACCAGAGCCACCAATGCTAGCTCTAGTCTTAATTGGCCTGTTTGCTGTCAGACGTTTTAGCAAAAAATAAGTTTTTTATCTGCTATGAAAAGTAACAAGGCATCCAATTGGATGCCTTTTTTACAATTGAATGAGCCCTATTGTATTAATATTCCGCGCTTTGCCAGCCTGTGCGATAAATGGTGGATACTTTGGAAGGATCGCATAAAAACAATTTGCCCTTGCTATCACCATGATAAATATAATCTTTGCCATCTACCGATAACACTATCCGAATCCCGTCTGTTAATACCTGGTTATAATTGACGTCATCACGGGGACAGCCTAAGGCTTTGTTAGGCCAAATGACTTTTTCGGCCAGCTTGATTGTTGGGGAGCCTGCAGAGGCAAACTCCTGATTCAACATTTGTTTGGCATGTTCAATTTGCTGCTTTATAAAGTTATCCATATTAACCTCCTCAAAAGCCAGCGCATTGAATGACAATATTAGTAGACTGATTTTGACGATTTTCATTAAGTTTCCTTTGTTTCCAGCGACTGTTCCATTATAGGCACCAAAAATAAACGGGGACTGAATTGATATCGACCTGTTATAACAATCTAACTTATCCAGAGCTCAGGCTAACTTAGGCCTTATACCCGCTTTCAAGGCCCTTAGTCGCGATAGAGACGGCATCATGGGCATGTAGCGATTCGAGATGGTTCACTTTAAGCCAGAAGTCAGAAAATATCGGGGTATTGTCCAGTAGATATTTTAATTTTCTGGCGGCATCTTCACAAAACATCAGATTTTGGCCATTCAAGCGGGCAAATTCCTGCTCATCTTCACGTTTTACTGCCGCCTGTACCGGAGTTTTAAGAGTGTTTTCCACCCCGTCAACCAGTGCTTTAATCGGAAATTCTGTCACGCCTTCAGCCAACTGAACCTTAATTTCTGCTACACTGCGTTGGCTATGAGGAGTGGCAACAATACCTTGTACGGTGCCCAGCCAGTCATGGATCTGCTCCAGCTCGACACTCTTGTCGTTGGCAAATTTCTGCTGGAACGCTTCTTGAATCAATTGTCTGGCCAAGGCCGCAGAACAGGGGCAGGTAGAGGAATAGGGGACATCCAGCGATAATTCGATCGACAACTTACCTTGTTGTAATTGTCCATTGATGACTACAGGATAGGCTTTCCAACCTTGTTTGCCACTGACAAGGGAACTTCGACGCATATGATAGTCAAACTTGACGATAACCTGGGCGCTGTCGCTTAAATCACCATGACTGGTAATAAACTCTTGTAGCAACTGTTCAAGACTGCTGACGGTCAGACTGTCTTCAGTGGACAGTTTATCCAGTAACAAATACAAGCGTGACATATGGATGCCTTTGGCTTGTGGCTGGATAAGGTTAACGTAGGCCGAAACACTGGCGCTCACCATCCTGGGGTGGTTGTCATCGCTGGCCAGCATTAATGGCACTTCAATGTTGCTCATGCCGACGCGCTCAAGGACTCCTTCAGTTTGAGCCGTCAGGTGATTGGCGACATCAGGTAAATTTGTTGGCATTACTACTCCGAACTGCATCTAATTGGGGTAAAATCGTCTGGCAATGCCATAACGCTGATTTTCAGTTGTTAGGTTAAAAACAACCAACCCGCTAAAAAATAAATTGCTGCTTAAGCCTGTTTAAGCAGGACAATTTGGGATAAAACCCGATATGGGATTGAATTTACTAAATTCAAGTTATATCCAGAAGGTCAATCCATAGATGAATTGACCGCTAATGTTAGCATTTTTATTCAGATCGTTCATATAACGGAATCGGGGTACTTATTCTATGCAACAACATCAGCCAGCAGATTCCTGGGCTTTTCGCTTTGCACGTTTTGTTAAAAAGGCAGGAACGCTTAAAGCCAGTTTTCTGTTTGTGTTTATTGCGCTGTCTTTTACGCTGGTGGGATCGTATTTCTTGCGAATGCAGGTGACAGGTGAAGTCCAGTTAGTGGATTTTATCACCGCGATTATTTTAACTTTGCTCAGTGCGCCCTGGGTACTATTTTTCTTTAGTGAACTGGTCAAGCAGCTGGAACTTTCACGCAGCAATCTGACCGAGGTGGTGAGTCAACTTGAACGTTTACGTGAAGAAGATATTCTGCTGAATCGGGAGCTGCAGAACAATATACACCAGCTCAATTATGAGGCTGAACAACGTAAAGAGGCGCAGCAGGAACTGGAAGAACTGTATGCCGATCTGGAATCGGAAATTAAGGAGCGTACCGAAAAAGAACAGCAGGCTCAGCGTTTATCCATGTTACTGCGATCCATTATCGATGCTTCACCGGATTTAATCTATTACCGCAACGAGCAGGGAAAATTTGCCGGCTGTAATCGTATTGCCGAGCAAGTGACCGGTAAAAGCGAAGCTGAATTGTTGGGACTCACCCCTCATCATGTATTTGACGAAGATGTGGCTGGCGATATCGTTGCCAGTGATCAGGAGGTATTGGAATCCAACGTCGGGATTACCGAGGAACGTTGGTTAAAGTTTGCTGGTGGGCATCAGCGTTTGTATGAAATGCGCAAGGTGCCGTTCTACGACAATCAAGGCAACCGTTTAGGATTGCTGGCGTTTGGTCGTGATATTACCAAACGAAAAGAAGCGGAAATGGCGTTAGAGAAAGCTAGCCGGGATAAAACCGCCTTTATTGCTACTATCAGCCATGAATTGCGCACCCCCTTAAACGGTATTGTTGGTCTTAGCCGGATGCTCAGAGATACACCATTGCAATCCGAGCAACTCAGTTGGGTCAATACCATTTACACCAGCGCGGTGACCCTAGGGATCATTTTTAACGATATTATCGATCTGGACAAGTTGGGGCGTGACAGGCTTGAACTGAAAAAAGAAAGTGTCGATCTCAAGTTGTTCTTCAAGGAACTCAACAGTGTTATCGGTTTAATTACCAGTGAAAAAGGACTGGACTATGAAACCGAATTTTCGGATTGCTTACCACCATTTATCGAAGCAGACAGCACCCGTTTGCGCCAGGTGCTATGGAATGTGTTATACAATGCGGTCAAGTTTACCCAGCGCGGTAAAGTGTGCTTTGAGTTGAACAAAGTCAATAATGATGCCGGTATGCCGGTGTTACAATTTAAGGTGTCCGACACCGGGATCGGTATACCTTCTGCAGAGTTGAACAAAATTTTTGCCATGTATTATCAGGTTAAGGACAACAATTTCAGCTCCGCGACCGGCACCGGTATAGGACTGGCAATATGCCAGAAGATGGTGCAAATGATGGGCGGCGAGATCAAGGTTGAAAGTACCGTGGGTCAGGGAAGCCAGTTTATTATCGAGGTTCCGCTGGTGGTGATTTCCACACCGGTAGAGAAACCTAAATTGTTAGTCAGTAATTTAAACATCTTGTTGGTTGAAGATATTGAACTCAATGTTGTGGTTGCCAAAGCGGTGCTTGAAAAAATGGGCCATCGTGTTGCAGTGGCCATGACGGGTAACGAGGCCATCGACATGGCCAGAAAACAGCAATTTGACTTAATTTTACTGGATATTCAGCTACCGGATATGACCGGTTTTGATGTGGCAAATGTGTTGCACGATGAAAACCTTGTCGAGCAAACGCCGATTGTGGCATTAACCGCCAATGTGATAAAAACCCGTCAGGAATATCTGGATAACGGTATGGATGATGTGATTGCCAAACCGATTAAAGTCAGTCGCATGACCGAAGTGATGAATCAGTTATTAGCCCCAATACAACAAGATAAGGAACAAGCTGTGTCGAACAATCAAGCTGAGCCCGTGCAAGATGAATCGGTGCTGGATATTACCAATTTGACCATGTTAGTGGATACCATCGGCGCCCAGATGCTGTTGACCAGCGTGGAAATGTTTCAGCAAAAAATGCCTGAATATCTGAACGTGCTGGAATCTAACCTGGCTGCGGAGCAGCAAAAAGGGGTGTGCGAAGAAGCGCATAAAATCAAGGGAGCGGCCAGCTCCATTGGTTTATGCCATGTGCGTAAGGTTGCAAATTTGATTCAACAGGAAGATCACCCTGCCTGGTGGGAAAATGTGCATGACTGGCTGGAAGAGCTTAAACAGGCATTGGAACAGGACCTGCCCAAATTGATTGAATGGCTGAATATAAGAATTGCCGGCGAGCAGGCTTAAATAACCTGATGCGGTGTGCCTTCAATTTAAATGCTTAAAGCACCGCATCCAGTATCAGCACCATAATAATTCCTACTACACCAACAATGGTTTCCATTAGTGACCAGGACTTAAAGGTATCCTTCAGGTTCAGATTAAAATAGCCTTTAAACATCCAGAAGCCGGAATCGTTGACATGGGAACACATTAAGCTGCCAGCACCAATGGCCAGGACCATCAGATTAGGATCGACATCGGTGGATAATACCAATGGTGCAACAATGCCGGCGGCGGTTAGACCGGCTACTGTTGCGGAGCCCAGACAGATACGAATAATGGTGGCAATCAGCCAACCCAGTAAAAGCGGGTTTAACTCAATACTTTGCAGTGCATCACCAATATCGGCGCTGACGCCACTGGCTACAAAAACCTGTTTTAACGCACCGGCTCCGGCGATGATCAACAGGATTACGGCAATATCTTTAATGGCATCCGAATAGCTGTCCATGATTTTACTGATTTTCATACCGCGCGATAATCCCAGCGTAAAAGTGGCAATGGCCAATGCCAGAATCATGACCACCATAGGATCACCAATAAACTTGATAAAAGTCAAAGCGCTATGATCACCCCCGGTCAAATAGGGCAACGCTGTTGTGCCCGCAATCAGAACTACCGGTAATAAACTGGTAGCAAAACTATTAAAGGCACTGGGTAAGTTGTTACTTTCGATGTTTGCCGGCTTGAAGGTTTCCAGAGGCTGACTATCGATATTTTTCAGCATTTTAGCAAAAACAGGTCCGGCTAGAGCCATGGTGGGAATAGCTACAATTAAGCCGTAAACCAGGGTGAGACCCATATTGGCGCCAAATTGGGGCACTAATGCTGTTGGTGATGGATGAGGAGGCAAAAATCCGTGTGTCACCGATAATGCAGCCAATAAGGGAATGCCCAGATAAACAGCCGGTAATTTAGTTTGATAGACCACCGAGAATACCAGCGGAATCAAAAGCACAAAGCCCACATTATAAAATAACGGGATACCCACAATAAAACCGGTCAGCATCAGCGCCCAGGTAATATATTTGTCGCCACACAGCTTCATCAGGCTAGTACTTATTTGCTGCGCTGCGCCGCTTTCCGATACCAGTTTTCCAAACATGGCACCCAGACAAATTATTACGGCTAGTGATCCAAGTAGACCACCTATACCTTTTTCAAGGGTAGCGGGAATGGACTCAAGCGGGATCCCCAATAGTATTGCAGCCACAATAGACGTGACTAAAAAGGCCAGAAAGGGGTGCAATTTTGCCCAAGTGATCAGTAACACTAATAACAGAATCGCCACAGAGACATAAATAATGGCCATAAATCAATTCCTTAGGTGATGGCTCTGGTTTAACTGTAAACGATTACATTTATCGCCCATGGATGTCAATAACATTTCATTAACACGGACCACTTATAGAGCGCTAACAATTGGAATGTCGCTATTTATCCGGAGGTCAGGTTATTTAACGGTTCTGCATCAATAGCCGGATAGCTGAGAACAAAACGGGCGCCGCCCAGTGGCGAGGTTTCTACCGTGCAGGTGCCGCCATGCCATTGCTGAATGCGTCTTACGATGGCCAGCCCAAGGCCGGCGCCACCTCTGGTTCTGTCACGACTGCTATCGGGACGATAAAAGGGATCGAATATACGTTCATGATTTTCTTCGTCAATACCCGGTCCGTCGTCATCCACATACAGAATAATAGTGTTGTGCTGACGCAGTATACGAATAAAGATTTCCTTGCTGGCGTAGCGCAGTGCGTTTTGTAGCAGGTTTTGCAACGAGCGTTGCACAAAGTGGGCATCAGCAATAATAATATGGTCAAATCCTTCTACGTGCAGATGCTTATCGTGCTGATAAGCTAATTTATTGACGATATCTTCGCAGATTTGTTTGAGCGGAATTTCCGACATATCCATTTCTGGCGCACTGGTTTCCATACTGGAATAGTCAAGCATCTCCTGCACCAGTGATTCCAGCTCATCGACGTCTTCTCTCATGGCTTTCCAGGGAGAGCTTCCCACTTGTGGTTTGAGTGCCAATGCAAATTTCAATCGAGCCAATGGAGTGCGGAATTCATGTGCGACAGCGCCTGTCAGTTCGCGTTTATTTAACAGCAATTGCTTGATTTTCAGTCCCAATTGATTAAATGCGTCGGCAATGGGTTTTAACGGGGAATGGGTAGATAATTCGACTTTGGCCAAGGAACCATCAGCATGTAATGTTTGGGTGGCGGCTTTCAGTGCATTCAAATCTCGCCACAACGGCCACACCCACAATGCCAAAGGAATACTTAACAAGACGAAAAACAGACTGCTGTATAATAAATAGGATGTCTGCTGCTGGACTTGCTGGTTAAAGGTCAATTCCAGCAAGCGACCATCGACCATTTGAATATAAAGCTGCTGACGGTTGATGTTGTCATGGATCACCACGGGTTGTCCGGCCTGCAGTCTCTTTTGGATGGAATCAGGCCAGGCCAGGCTGTCCGGATTCTTCCAGGACATATGCATGCCTGATTTGGCGGCGAGTTGGCTAATATCATGTTTGGGATAGAGGTGTCTGAATAGCACGCCGACCGATTCAGCGGCGGGAGAGGATTGAGGAGTATCATCGTAAAACAGATTGTCCATTGCCGCCGCCAGTAAAATAAGAGACAGGGCGATGACAAGGTATAAACTGATGAATAATCTGGCCATAGTGCGACAGTACCTCAGCCCGACGACCTAATCCCAGGCATCAGGAACAAAAAAGAATCCTTTACCCCATATGGTTTTAATTCGGTAGGGGTTTTGCTGATTATCAAATAACTTTTTACGCAGACGAGAAATGCGCACATCGGCAGAGCGATCCAGTCCGTCATAGGGACGACCGATCAATTCATCATAAATTTTATTTCGATCCACTACCTGAGAGGCATTCTCGGCCAACATCCATAGTAAATCAAATTCGTGGCTGGTCAGGGCTATCTGTTTACTCGCCAGCGTGACTTGTCGGGATGCGCTGTTAATCAACAGTTGCCCAAAGCTCATTTGCCGGTGATCTTTTTTACTGGCTGTGGATTTTACCCTGCGCAGTAAGGCGTGGATCCGGGCCAGCAATACACGGGGTTCCACCGGCTTGATCACATAGTCGTCGGCACCCAGTTCCAGACCTAGTACCTGATCGAAATTATCATCACGGGCAGTCATAAATAACAGCGGACCGGCGTAGGATGACCGGATCGTGCGGCACAAAGAAAAGCCGTCTTGACCGGGTAACATCACGTCCAGAATTAATATATCAGGTGGATTGCGTTCTATTTGTTGTTGCAAAGTGCTGCCATCAAACAGACAAGTCACTTTGAAGCCTTGTTCGGTTAAAAAATCGGCCACCAGACTACTAAGCCTTTTGTCATCTTCAACCAGCAATATATTCGTCATCAGAAAATACTCCAGGGGCTGCGAACCCTGCGTCGGCCTTGGGGGGATTGCAGAGTTTTAATTTTAAGATCGGCACTTAGTACAACATAATCGCGGCTGTTAACCAAAGCGAGTCGGCTGTTTTGTCCGTAACGGATAGTAGTTTGGAAAGATTGTTTTATTGTCTGCCAGCATTCGAGCTTCTGATCAGCCAAGTACAGGCAATAAGTATCATTCGGCAAACTCCGCGCAGAAATTGTCAGCGACATGGTGCAGAGATCCCCCGGTTTGTCTACCACACAGGTATCAGGCAATACTTGCCAATCGGGTTCTGTTGCCTGGCTTTCTGTTGTCGCCATCAACAACAAAAACATCAAGCCGAATCCTTTCAAGGTGCTCCCCTGTCAAAATTGATAGGCCGCTCCAATAAATCCGCTGACCACGTTATTACGTTCCACCAGAGGGCTATTGCGCATTGACTCGGGCAGGTGCTGGTAATTGGCGCGCATAATCCACGACCAGCGTTCTGAAATAGGTCTTCTGGCCAGCAAACCAATAGACGGGAACCAGCCGCTACCTGCCTGATACTGAAAACCGTCACCGACATTATCCCTGTCACCTAATCCGTAATAATAATTGAGCAACTGGCGACTCTTCCATTGCAAGCCTAATGTTGTCGATAATGTCCATTGATTAATTTGCCATGCATGTTGATAGTTCACATCGAGGTGCTGGCCATTATAAGTATTTGTGACATCAGTTAACACTGCTAACCGCCATTCGCCTGAACGGGTAATCCAATGGGCGCGAAGGCCGGCGTCAAGCGCCCAGTCACGATGAGCGGCGTCATCAAAATCAACGCGGCGTTTAGGCTCTTGTGAAGGTGAAAAACTGCTACTCAATTCCATATTTGAAAACAGTACGTTGGCTGGATGCCAAAAACTGAAGTAGGCTTTCTCGGTGTTGACTGCAACAAAGGTTTCCAGCGACAACGGATTATCCTGAATCCATTGATAGCCTAATTCACCGTTATCGAAATAGGCAGATTCGCCATACCAGGCGATATCGGGTAACACCACAAGAGGAATATTATCTCCGCCGTAAAGCGGATTAAGCTTAACGCCGGCTCCAACTGCAACGGCAATTTGCCAACTGCGTTGTGGCACACAGTGTTGGTCGGCCAATTCACAGGCATAGCCTGTCAGGCTGGTGATTAACAGCCCGCAAAGCAAAATAGTTGAAAGCAACTTCTTCAAGATCAACTCCACTACAGGTAAGGCGGCTAGCATAACAGAGGCTTTAATGCAGCTCATCAGGTGATTACAAATATTCACAATTCGATGCATTTGACAACGGATATCTGCGCTAACACCCGCTAGGCTAGTCAGAGCCTGTTGAACAATTCATATACCGAAAAGTTCGACAGGCTCTATTGATATGAAGCAGTAGCAAAGCTGAAGACAAGGATGCTCGGCTGTCCCTCTGGACTATATTGTATGTAATGAGTGTGGCGCTTTTATATGCATCGACGTCCGGATTACCGAAACCTGTTGTCGGAACGTCAAGGATGACGCCCTTTTTAATATTACTTCATCCCAAGTTTGTATATTAACCGTATTGCAATCGATATCAGCAAAACCTGGACGATTTTCGTCAATCTGCGCGCTTTCTTGGTTAATTTAACGAGTTCAATTATTTTTTGTTACGTGAAATACGCTTTTTTGTAAAAAAAATGCAAATTAAATTGCAATCGATTGCAAAAGCCGCTAATTTTATTTCACAACAGTTGGGAAAATAATAATGCGTCCGTTGTACAGCAGTAAAAATAATACACGACGATGCAGGATCCTGATTTATTCAATCGTTAACTTGGGAACTGAGACAATGAAATATAACAAGCTGGCAATCGCACTGGCAGTATCTGTCGCTATGGGGGCGGCCCATGCACAGCAAAAAGACAATCAACAGCAAGAAAAAAACGAATTCGAACAAATAGTTGTTACTGGTACACCGGGGGGTACGGCGGTAAGAAAAGTCGATGCCAGTTACGCTATTACCAATCTGTCGGCAGAGACGATGACCAAGCTGGCTCCCAAGAGCACGGCTGAATTATTTGTTGCCGTGCCCGGAGTCTGGGCGGAAAGTTCGGGCGGGGTGGCCGGTGCTAACGTCTTTGTTCGTGGTATGCCGGGTGGTGGTGATGCTCCGTTTTTAACCGTGCAGCTTGAAGGTGCTCCCGTTTTCCAACCGCCAACACTGTCATTTTTGGAAAATTCGTCATTATTCCGGATGGACGAAACCGTCAGCTTTATGGAGGCGTTACGTGGTGGCCCCAACCCGGTTATTTCCAATGGCCAACCTGGCTTAACAACTAACTTTATGCTCAAAGAAGGCACCGCAGGTACCGAGGGAACGGTAAAATACACTACTTCGGATTACGACTTGCAGCGCCTGGATGCGGTTATTAGTGGTGAGTTAGGTAATGATTTTTACTATATGATCGGGGGTTATGTTAAAAGTTCTCCGGGCATACGCGATGCAGGTTTTACTAGTGAGAAAGGTCATCAATTCACCATTAACCTGACTAAAGAGTTGGATAACGGCAAGATTAATTTATATACACGTATTACTGATGATCATGGGGTTTGGTATTTACCCACTCCACTGGTATCAGGTGTGGATGCAGGCTATACCCAAATTGGCACCATGAACAGACAAGCTACCATTCAATACGGTCCGGACGGTACAACCCAGAACATTGATTTGGGTGAGGGTCGTGGTTGGGATGGTTCAATATCCGGCGGCAAGATTAATCTGGAGCTGGGCAATGGCTGGACCTTTACCGATCGCTTTAATCTGACCAAAGGTGATGCCGATACCTTGGGCTTGGTGCCTGATGGCAATCCTGTGGCCTTGAGTTCAGTCGCTGACAATGGCGAAAGTGCGGTAGGCGTTGCAAGTGGAGATACCTACTCGGGGTCCACTCTGGTTCAGCAAATAGGTCGTTGGGTGGTGCGTAAAGAAATAGAGTCCTTTACCAATGATCTGGCATTCAGCAAACAACTTGATGCACTGAAAATGACCTTCGGAATGTATGCTTCCAGTTATTCGGCTAACGACTGGTGGTCCATTGGTAACCAGTCTTATCATGTGATTGCCCAGGGGGGAGAAAATCTGACCGGGATTGATTGCAATGACAATGCCGACAGCTGCGGCTGGAACTACGATATCAATTCAACCGGGGATGGTCGGACAAGGGCTTTCTACGCTGCGTTCGAGTATGACGTTACCGATCAACTGACGCTGGATTTAGGTGTGCGTCGAGAGAACCACGTTATTCAGTACTCGGTGGACGAAGGGCTGGATGGCGCGATCGATAAAACCGTGGATTACGACGAGGATTCTACGTCCTGGACTGTGGGTGGTAACTACGCATTGACTGATAATTCAGGAATTTTCGTGCGTATCAATAATGGTAGCAAAATGCCTTATTTTGATGACTTCCGCGATAATTATGGCAACTATCAAAATGGCAACGATTTAGTTTTCGATGTAAAACAAAGCGAGATTGGCTACAAACTGGCGGGTAGCAACTACAGCTTGTATGCCACCGCGTTTTTTAACGAAGTGGAAAGCTCTAATACGCTAGTACCGGGCGCGCCAGCCGAGTTGACCGTAAACGAAGCAACCGGCCTTGAAATTGATGCCAACTACGTATTCGAGTCCGGTTTGAATATCAATATGAACGCGACAATTCAGGATACCGAAATTACCGAGAGCTCCAGCGGTAACCAAGGTAATGAAGCACAGCGCCAACCCGGTTGGCAGGTACGCATTACTCCCAGTTATGACATAGAGCTGGACAATGGCGGCTATCTGACTTTGTATGGAACGATCGCATCCGTAGATGACCGTTGGTCGGATAATGGCAATACAGTCGTACTGGATGGCTACACCAAGATTGATGCGGGAGTAAACTGGGAGATGACCAGCAACTTTAACCTGCGTGTTTCGGTGGATAACCTGACCGATAAATTGGGGCTGACCGAAGGCGATCCACGCAATCCGGCGGCGCCAAATGGTCGGTATATTCTGCCCCGCTCAGTCAGATTGAGTGTTGGCTATAATTTCTAGTAAAAAGTGTGTGTCTGGCGGCCTGGGCAGTCAAATTACAGGTCGCCAACTTTCTGGCTGTTGAACCGCATCTCGCTGATCAACAAGCTTTTGTTCCTCGCATTTAAGCAATAACTGAATAATAATGACCCGCATAAAATCAAGTTAGTCTGTTCAGGAGCATGTTGTGGCGCAAGATCAAGTGAAATCGATTGCGGATATTGCCAAAATTGTCGGGGTCTCTGAATCAACGGTTTCCAGAGCACTGAGTAATAACAGCCTGGTCAGTGAAAAAACCCGCGCTAAAATTCAGCAAGTTGCACAACAACACAACTTCAAGATCAATGCTAAAGCTAGAGCACTAAGGCTACAAAAAACCAATACTATCGCCGTTGTAGTGCTATTTAAAGATCAGACCGGTCGTGGAATTTCCGATCCCTGGCTGCTGGATATTCTCGGCGCTATTGCCGACGAACTTACCTTGCATGGTTACGATATGTTGCTAACCAATACCCGCACTGCATCCAATGATTGGCGCAACTACTATTTCGATTCCAAACGGGCTGACGGATTAATTGTGATCGGTCAGGGAGTACATGATCAGCGTATTGATGCATTGGCAGCCAGTGATTTGCCCTTTGTCGTTTGGGGAGCGAGTTTACCCGGCACCAATTATTGTACTGTGGGTAGTGATAATAAAATGGGCGCTTATTTAGCCGTCACCCATCTGATTAATCATGGCTGTCGTGATATCGCATTTCTAGGCGATATCAGCCATAGCGAAATGGAGTTGCGTTGGCAAGGTTATTGTCTGGCTCTGGAGCAGTCGGGTATCTCGATACGGGATGAGCTTTATCAGGTAACTGATTTTACCAGTGAGTCGGGATTTAGTAGTACCGAACAATTGCTGGCAAACAAGATTAATTTTGATGCTATTTTTGCCGTCAGTGATGTGATTGCGCTGGGCGCGATGAAAAAATTGTCCGCTGAAAAAATTAATATGCCGGATGAAGTTGCGGTAGTTGGCTTTGATGACGTGGCTATGTCGCTGTTTTGCCATCCTTCGTTAACCACTATACGTCAGCAGACTCAGGAAGGCGGTAAATTGCTGGTGAATAAATTACTGAATAAAATTGCCGGTAAGCCGGTAGGGTCGCAAATTATGGATGTGCAATTGGTGGTACGGGAGTCCAGCCGCAAAGCGCATTTTTAATTGGAGTCTGTTTACCATCGTTGCCCAACAGAGGTTATCGCCAAACCTTCGTTTATTCTGTTTTTCCACAACTTTTTTATGATTTGTCGTCAGTTGATCCAGTTTCACTAAATCGTGGTATTTTTGTTGTCAGTTTGTAACCTATTTGTTGCTGTATATGGTGACAGATTAACAAGGTAACCATGATGGATAGAAGACAAATTCTAAAATATGCCGCGATGCTGACCGGTACAGCCTTATGTGCTCCTGTGACGGCAGCCATGTTATCCGGCTCCGGCAACCAGCTAAATTCGTCCGCTTCATCAGCTCCGCAGTTTTTTGCTGCTGATGACTTTCAATTACTCACGCAAATAATGGATGTGATTTTACCTAAAACCGACAGCCCCTCAGCGTCGGATGTTGGCGTCAACAAGGTGATGGATCATATGTGTGCGGTGGTTTTTGAACCGGACTATCAACAAAAATTCAGCGGGCTTTTTAACGATCTGCGCCAATTTCTTGTAGCTAACAATTTTGCGCAACTGGCCCCGGCTCAGCAAACCGATCTGTTACGCGCTCTGGAGCGAAGTGACAAACAGGATAACGCCTATTGGGCCTATACGGATATTAAACAACAAACAGTGGTTTATTATCTGCTCTCGGAACAGATTGCAGAAAACTATTTAAATTATCTTCCTGTTCCCGGTGAATACAAACCTTGTGTATCGCTTGCAGAATTAGGCGGTAAAGCATGGGCAATATAAACATGAAGAATGATAAAGACTTTGATGCCATCGTTATTGGTTCTGGTATTAGTGGCGGCTTCGCCGCGATGGAATTATGTACAAAAGGTTACAAAACATTGGTGCTTGAACGTGGCCGCATGGTGCAGCATGGTGAATATCCCACCGCTCATATGGATACCTGGGATTTACCCAATCTCAACAAAGTGCCATTGGCCGAAAAGCAGCAACACTATCAAAAACAGGATCGCCTGAATTGGTGGGTTAACGAAGACAACAAACACTGGATCAACAAAGACGACGAAAATCCTTATAACGAAGACCAGCGTTTCGACTGGATAAGGGGTTATCATGTTGGTGGCCGTTCTATCATGTGGGGCCGACAATGTTATCGTTGGAGTGATATTGATTTTAGCGCCAATCTAAACGACGGTGTAGCCGTTGACTGGCCAATTCGTTATGCCGATATCGCCCCTTGGTACGACTACGTTGAAACCTTCGTTGGGGTAGCAGGACAGGCTGAAGGTTTAAAACAAATACCCGACGGCGTGTTTTTAAAGCCTTTCCAGCTTAATTGTGTTGAGCAAAAAGTACGGGAGGCTGTGGCAGAACGCTATCCTGACAGAGTCGTCACCCCGGGCCGTGTAGCACACCTGACCGAATATAATCCTGAGGTACATAAAGGTCCAAGAGGACAGTGTCAAAGCCGCAATCGCTGCTGGCGGGGCTGCCCTTTTGGCGGTTACTTCAGTAGCCTGTCGTCTACACTGCCGGTTGCGAAGGAAACCGGTAATTTGACTGTGCGAGCCGACAGTATTGTAATGGAAATTCTCTATGATGCAGCGACTAAAAAAGCCAGTGGAGTAAGAATTAAAGACGCCAACAGCGGTGAAGTCATTGATTTCAAGGCTCGTATTATATTTTGTAATGCCAGTACCGTCGCAACAGCGGCTATTTTGCTTAACAGCCGTTCCGATTCTTTTCCCAATGGTTTGGGTAACACCAGCGGTGAGTTAGGTCACAACTTAATGGATCATCATTATGGCATGGGGGCGTCAGGCACACTTCCCGGCCATGAAGATGACTATTATCAGGGACGCAAGCCGACGGGTTTTTATATACCGCGTTTTACTAATATCGATGAACAAACTAAACAAAAAGACTATATCCGTGGTTTTGGTTACCAGGGCGGCGCTATGCGGGTGCAAAATAATCCGCAAGGTTTGGTGGGTGAAGAGCTAAAAGCAGAAGTGTTTAAACCCGGTCCCTACCAGGTCGGCATGACCTGCTTTGGCGAGATGCTGCCTTACCATGAAAACCGCATGTACCTGGATTTTAACCAGCGTGATCAACATGGTTTGCCCATGGTTACTTTTGATGCGAAGTTACGTGATAACGAAATGAAGCTGCGAGAACATGGGGTGAAATGTGCAGTCGAGATGCTTGAAGCTGCAGGTTGTGTGGATATCAAAAGTTATAACAGTTTAACCGCCCCAGGTGCCTGTATACATGAAATGGGAACCGCGCGGATGGGGCGTGATCCCAAAACCAGCGTATTAAATAAATGGAATCAAATGCATGATGTCTCGAATGTATTTGTTACCGATGGCGCTTGCATGACCAGTTCAGGGACACAGAACCCAAGTATTACCTATATGGCCCTTACCGCACGTGCTGTGGATTATGCTCATAAACAAATCCAGCAAGGTAAACTTTAAGAAGCTAAAGAACGGGCGTTGTGCCCGTTCATTAGAATTCTGTTGTAATCTCAGCCAGATCAAGTTGCCCTATGGTTGGATAAACCAGATCGGCAGCGGCCAATACCTCAGCATCACCTATTCCAATCGAATGCATGCCAGCATCCAGAATACTGTGTAAACCGGCGATCGAATCTTCAACCCCAACACAACTGTGCACAGGTATATCCAACGCCTTTGCTACAGTGAGAAATATTTCGGGGTGAGGTTTGCCCTGAGCAATTTTTGCGGCATCGGCGATATAGTCGAAAGCATCGGTTATACCCAGTCGTGTGAGTACCAATGCGGCATTCTTGCTGGCCGAAGCCAGACCAATACGTATTCCCTGCTGCTTTAACTGGTCAAACAAGGGGAGTACCCCTTCGAACAGATCTTCCGGGGACATCCGGTTGATCAATTGTTGATAATGCTGGTTCTTTTTATCTGCCAGCTGCAGCTTTTTATCCTCATCCAAAGTGATGCCGCCTTTATCCAGGATAAAGGCTAGTGACGCCATCCGGTCCACCCCTTTGAGGTGTTCATTGTCTTCGCGACTAAAGGCAATACCAAGTTCGTTGGCCAGCTCTGCCCAAGCCAGATAGTGGTACTCAGCGGTGTCAGTCAGCACACCATCCAGATCAAATATAAATGCGTTAATACTCATGGGCTGCCTTATAAACTAACGGTTATAGTCTGATGCGGGACAAGCTCGATTTTTGCATCGACATGGGTGATACATAGTGGTTCACCACTGAGCAACTGGTAGCTTACCTGTTCAGCTTCGACGCCAACCTGGATATGGCGTCCCAAATAGGTCAGATTGAAACGATAAGATTGCCAGCTGGCAGGTAAATGGGGGGCAAAATACAGTTCATCGTTACGATATCGAACGCCGGCGAACCCGTGAACGATCCCCATCCATGAGCCTGCCATACAGGCTGTATGAACTCCATGTTCAGTATTACCGTGCAGGTTATCCAGATCCATCCGTACCGTATCATGATAAAACTGGTAGGCTAGCTGGAAGTCTCCGGTCTCTGCGTATTCGATACTGTGAATACAGCTGGATAGCGTAGAATCATGGGTTGTCAGCGGCTCGTAATAGGCCAGATTGCGGGCTTTGAGATCAAGACTGAACTTGTCATCCAGCATATACATTGCCAGCACCACGTCCGCCTGCTTAAGTACCTGATGGCGGTAAATGACCAGCGGGTGATAGTGCAATAACAGCGGATAATGCTCTGCCGGGGTATTGTCAAAGTCCCATTTTTCCCGATCCAGAAAGCTGTCGTCTTGCGGATTTATGCCCAATTCGTCATCAAAAGCTAAATACATCTTGTCTGCTGCCTGAGCCCATAGTTTCCATTCTTGCGGCTGTAAACTGATGTCCTGGCAAAGCTGGCCAAATTGCTCGGGATAATCTTGTTGCATACGCTTGGCGATGGTAACGCTGAACTGCAGATGCTCGCGGGCCATGGCATTAGTGTAAAAGTTGTTGTTGACCAGTGCCGAATACTCGTCCGGTCCGGTGACCATATCGATGCAAAACTGGCCGTTGTGACGAGCAGAGAAATGGCCTATCTCAACCCATAGTCGTGCTGTTTCAAACAACATCTCTGCGCCTTGACGGCACATAAAATCCCAATCCCGGGTTGCATTAAAGTAGGCTTTTATTGCATGGGCAATGGCCGAATTAATATGGTATTGGGCCGTGCCTGCCGGGAAAAAAGCCGAACATTCCTCACCACCAATAGTACGCCAGGGATACAGCGCGCCGATCTTATGCGACATTTGTCTGGCGCGTTGCCGGGCGGCATCCAGGGTTTGATAGCGGAATGACAGAAACTGCCTGGCCAGTGCGGGGTTGCTGGCCAGTAGAAATGGCACCACGTAGACTTCGGAGTCCCAGAAATAGTGACCGTCGTAGCCGTGTCCGGTTAAGCCTTTGGCGGCAATATTGCTCTTGCCGTTTTTTCCTGCTGACATAAAAAGGTGTAACAGGTTAAAGCGGATACCTTGCTGCAATGCCGGATCACCGTTAATTTCCACGTCGCTATGCAGCCAGAAGTCCGCGACCTGCTGCTGATGTTCCTGATATAAAGGCTGCCAGCCCAGTTGACTGGCTTCATCGAGTAATTGCTTGTTATGTTGCTCTAAGGTGGCCGGGTTATCCTGTTCGCTGTGCTGGTAAGACACATATTTGATTAAGGTTACGGGTTGATTGGCTTTCAGTTCCAGTTCGTAGTCGAAGCCGATTTGCTGGTTGTGGTGAATCTCGGTTACCGACTTGACGTTATCTGGCAGGGTATGGCTTATAGCCGAGCTGACCACGAAAGAGCTACCCCTGACCCGATGCAACATGCTCGCCTGGAGATCTTTAACCTCGCTCGTTATCAGCTGCAAACTTTCAGCCATATTGAGCTGTCCAACACGGGGATCATCAGGATTGGCGGCAAATCCATAATCGGCATCCAGTAGCGATGACAGCTTGACCTTGCCTTCAAAATTAACCGCTTCAAGCTGGATTCTGATGCAGAGCAAATTAGGTCGGCTCAAGGAAGCAAAACGGTCGCTTTGCAGGGTGATTTTTTTATTGCTGGCTGATTGCCAGTGCATAGTCCTACTGAATACAGCGTTGGCCAAGTCAAGGGTACGACAGCTTGACTGGGCATCTTGGATATGGGCCCTTTGCCCGTCTATTTCCAACTGGATAACTTTGCCATTGGGCACCTGCAGCATTTTCTGGTTATGACTGGCGTAACCATAAGCGACTTCGCCATATGTTATTTTTTCGCGGCTATAGACGCCGTTAAGGTAGGTTCCCTCACAGCTTTGATGGTTGTTGCCATGTTGCTCCTCCATGGTACCGCGCGTACCCAGATAGCCGTTTGCGACGGCAAACAGGGTTTCCTGATGCATTGCGCTGTCATTGTTCCATTCGGATGTCGAAACTTGCCACGGGTGTAAATCAAATTGTAATGCTGTTATCGGGTGTTTCACTGTAAACCTGTTTGAAAAACTGAGCTAATGACGGAAGATTAGCGTTTGTTGCAATCGATTGCAATATTGTTATTGTCCGGTACACTAGGATCAAAATCTGCTTACAAAAGTGGATCAATAGTTTAACTTTTTAATTTCACCTCAGGATAAACGGATGACAACCAATAAAAATCAAATATTGTTTTCGCTATTACTGACCTATTTTGTTTTTGCCATATTGCTCAATAGCGTCGGGATCGTCATCTTGCAGGTGATTAACAGTTTCTCGGTCAGCAAAGAGTCGGCCGCCATACTGGAAGGCTACAAAGATTTACCCATTGCGCTGGTGTCTTTCCTGTTTGCCGCCTATTTACCCCGAATGGGTTACCGTAAAGCGATGATGGCCGGTTGTTTACTGGTTACCCTGGCGTGTCTGTTAATGCCGTTATTCCCGGCTTTCTGGATGAGTAAGGTGCTGTTTCTGTCGGTGGGTATCGCATTCGGTCTTATTAAAGTGTCGCTTTACTCAACAGTCGGTCTGATTAGCGACAGTCCGCAACATCACGCCTCGCTGTTAAATATGATTGAAGGTACTTTTATGGTCGGGGTGTTGTCTGCCTACTGGTTATTCGGCACTTTTATTGATGGCAGCGATCCTGCGTCACTCAACTGGTTAAATACTTACTGGTTGCTGGTGGTACTGACGCTTAGCAACTTTTTGCTGTTATTAAAGACGCCGTTCAGTAATCCTTGTAATGAACAACAAACCAGCCGACTGGCGGAATTTATGGATATGCTCAGATTGGCTTATCAGCCGCTGGTTCTGGTATTTATTCTGTCCGCGTTTTTGTATGTTCTTATTGAGCAGGGGATTGGAACCTGGCTGCCGACCTTCAACAATCAGGTGTTGCAATTGCCCGCCGATATGAGCGTGCAGGCAACCAGCATTTTTGCAGCCTGTCTGGCGATTGGACGTCTGGCAGCCGGTGTACTAATGCGCAAGGTAAACTGGTACCTGTTGCTGAATTTTTGTTTGTTAACCATGGCAGGGCTGGTGCTGGTTTCCATGCCGCTGGCGAACCAGGTTCATCCTGGCGCTGAAAGCGGCTGGGCAGACGCACCGTTAGCTGCATTTATTTTCCCGCTAATCGGTTTATTTATGGCACCGATTTACCCGGCAATTAATTCCATCATGTTATCTTCCTTACCTAAAGTGCAGCACTCGGCCATGACGGGATTGATTGTTATTTTCTCGGCCCTGGGAGGCACCACCGGGTCAATTATTACTGGTATTGTATTTGGTAAGTTCAATGGTCAAACGGCGTTCTACTTCTCACTTATCCCTATTGCCGCCATTATTGTGACGTTATATTTTTTCTACCGGGGCACAAAGTTGCAACAGGTACCCGCTTAAAAGGTCAGTTATAGAGCCGAGGGCGTTGGCGGAACGACATGTTGTTGGCTTCTTTGCCAATAGTAGATACTGGATAACACCAGTATGATTAACGGGATATTCAACAGCAGCAAAATATTCCAGCCGGCTTCCTGCATCACCCAGCCGGCAGACAGTGACACGACGGCCTGAACCGAAAAAATAGTGAAGTCATTAATGCCCTGGACTTTGAATTTTTCGTTTTCACGATAACTCTGCGGCAACAAACTGGTCGCAGCAACGAACATAAAGTTCCAGCCAATCCCTAATATCACCAGGCTAAACCAGAAATGGCTATAAGTCTGGTTGATATAACCGACCACTATACATATCACCAAGGCCAGTATCCCGGTGATTAGCAAACGTAACGGGCCAAATTTTTTGACCACGATACCGGTTAGCAATGAGGGAAGATACATTGCGATGATATGGCTCTGAATGACCCACTTGGTTTGTTCCATGCTGAAATGATGATGCACATGCATGCTGATAGGGGTGGCAGTCATAATAAAACTCATCACCGCGAACCCGACGGCGGCACTGCTCAGTGACAGTATAAATACCGGTTGGCGCATAATAACGCCTAAAGATCTGGCCTGGCCGCTGGTGTTGGTCTGGGAAGAGTCTGTAGGCGTGATGAACAACAGTATAAGCAGGGCCACGACCAGACAGGTTGCCAGCAATATAAACGAACCGACAAACTCGATGGCAAACAGGTCTTTTCCGGCCAGTCCCAGTTCCGGGCCGATAAAAGCCGCTGCCAGTCCTGCCAACAATAATACGGATACGGCTTGACCGGCTTTATTGGGTGACACGGATTCCATTGCAGCAAAGCGGAATTGCTGAACGGTAGATAACGGAATACCGAACAGTATGATGCTGCAACAGAATAACCAGAAATGTTGAATAGTGACGGCATAGGCGCAAAAAAACGTATTGAGTACGCCTGCACTGATGGCCAGTAAAAAGCCCTTTTTACGGCCAACTATACTAAGCATGCGGACAATTGGCAGGGTAAAAATAGCAATCCCAATCACCATAAATGCCACGGGCATGGTGGCCAGCGCTGGTGAAGGCGCCAACTGCATACCAATAAAGCCGCCAACAAAGACAATGAGTGGACCCGTGGAGCCAATAAAGGCTTGGGCCAGCATTAACAGCCATACGTTGGGATGCAGTTTCATTGATGAATGCCCTGTCATGGCATGAGTAGCAGGGTGGCGGTACCCAGAAAAGCAAATATGCCGACCACATCGGTAATAGTGGTCAAAATAACGCTCCCGGCCAACGCGGGATCAATTTTCATCCGTTGCATTATGACCGGCAACGTCGCACCGGCTAACCCGGCGGCAATCATATTCACCAACATGGCGAAGGCAATAATCGCCCCTAAAGTTAAATCCTGTTTCCATAACGCCACTACAGAGGCAATCAGCACGGCCCAAATCAAGCCGTTTAGCGCCCCAATTGCCAGCTCTTTATAGATAAGCGAACGTGAGTTGCCTGGACTGACATGACCTAATGCCATACCGCGGATAACCAGAGTCAGGGTCTGATTGCCCGCAACACCGCCCATACTCGGCACAATGGTATTCAAAATCGCCAGCACGGCTAGCTGACTTAATGTGGCTTCAAATAAATCGCTGACTGCTGCAGCCATTAAGGCGGTAAATAAATTCACTCCCAGCCAGATCGAGCGGCGGCGGGTACTTTTCATGATTGGCGCATAGGTATCGGCTTCGTCATCCAAGCCGGCCATACTCATCATCGAGTGCTCGGCGTCTTCACGGATGATATCCACCACATCATCAATGGTGATCCGACCAACCAGATGGTTTTCGTCATCAACCACCGGTGCCGAAAGCCAGTTGTAACGCTCAAATAGTTTAGCCACATCCCGTTCCGGCATATCAACCGGAATTCCTTCGGCATTTTTGATCATCAGTTCCTTGACGGTCATATCGGTGCGTGCGGTTAATAGCTTGGTGACCGGCACATAACCGGTCAGCTTGTCGTGACGGTTGACCACATAAAAGGTATCGGTATCTTCCGGTACATCGCCTTTGAGGCGCAGGTAGCGCAAGATCACGTCAATAGTGACATCGGGACGCAGGCTAATGGTGTCGGTGTTCATCACAAAGCCGGCGGTTTCTTCACCGTAAGCCAAGGCTTTTTCGGCCCGCAGTCTATCCTGATGATCCATTGAATTGAGGACTTCCTGCACCGTATTGTCCGGTAAGCTGCGTAACAGCTCCACCATGTTATCGGTGTCCATATCCTCAACGGCATCGGCGACTTTTTCCGGCACCATGCTGCGCACAATACCGTTACGTACATCCTCGGACAGCTCTTCCAGTACATCGCCGTGGAATTCAGCATCCAGCAATTGCCAAAGCTCGGACCGAATCCTGGAAGTGGTCGATTCCAGTAACAGTGCCACGTCACATGCCGGCATATTGTGCAGCATTTTGCGAACCTGCACATACATACCATTATTCAGGGCATCACTGATGATCTGAAGCTGGCTATTGCTGTATTGCTGTTCGGCATTGTCGGACATGAATCAAAGGCTCATCGCAACTTATTGATTTTATGCTGCTAGTTTAGAGGAAGCGACAGGAGAGATCAGCAGAATTTTTAGCAGAATGACTGCTTTAGTTTGAAACGGCAAGATATTCACACCGAACATTTTGGCGGTGTTATACCTATCCGATAACTAAAAGATGAGATGGAAGTGAAGAACCAAACCCGGTCGGGTATGCCAAGACACCGGCAACCAAGGATTAAAACAGGACAGTGGGGCTATTCGGCTTCATTAAATTTTTTGGCAACCAGTTCTTCGACGGCATCCATTGCTGCGATAGCATCGACACCTTCGCTAATCACGGTGATTTCCTTGCCTTGATGACTTTCCAGCATCATCAACCCTAATACACTGTTTGCCGAAGCACTTTTATCCTGTTGCTGGATCGTGACCTGGGCGTCAAATTGATTGGCTAATTTGGCCAGTTGCGTGGCGGCGCGAGCATGTAATCCTAATTTATTCTGGATCACCAGGGATTTTTCAATTCGATTCATTAGCGGTTTTTACCTGTACAAATTAATGGTTTAAATCGCGATGACGAATTTGCACATCGGGATGGGTGTTACGGATATTGGCGCATAGCGATTCTGCCACGTATACCGAACGGTGTTGTCCACCGGTGCATCCTATGGCAATAGTCACGTAGCTGCGATTATTACGCTCCAGATGAGGTAACCAGGTAGTGATCAGATTCTGAATTTGCCAGATAAACTTGGTGACGATAGGTTGTGCGCCTAAAAAGGTCTGTACTGCGCTGTCCAGTCCGGTCAGATGTTTAAGATCCGGCTCCCAATGAGGATTGGGTAGAAAACGTGCATCAAAAACATAGTCAGCATCTTTGGAAATACCATGTTTAAAGCCGAAAGACTCAAACACTATAACCAGACGAGAACTCTTTTTACCTAAAATCCGCTCCCGGACCAGTTCAGCCAGCTGATGTACTGACAATTCACCGGTATCCAGATACAAATCCGCCCGTTCAATAATAGGGGCGAGTAGTTTAGTTTCAGCCATAATGGCTTCACTAAGAGACTTATTATGTCTCGACAATGGGTGTAATCGACGAGTTTCGCTAAAACGCTTTATTAGCACATCGTCACTGGCATCCAGATAGACAATGTTCATGTCCCAGCTATCGGGCAGATAATTGAGAATTTCCACCAGTTCATCCGGATTTTTCGGCAGGTTGCGTACGTCGATACTGACCGCCACCTGGTCATATTCGTCTACTACCGTATGGGTCAGGGTAGGCAGTAAGTTGACTGGCAGATTATCTACACAATAGTAACCGAGATCTTCCAATACTCTCAGTGCGATTGATTTACCAGAACCGGAACGGCCGCTGATAATCATCAGCTTCATATAATTGCCTCATACAGCTCATGATTGGTTTCGGCCTGACGCAGTTGTTTGACGATATCTTTATCATTCAATTTTCCCGCGATGGTGGCCAGGGTTTGTAGATGGCCTTGAGCCTGATCGGCCGGAACCAGTAATGCAAAGAAAATATCCACCGGTTTGTTGTCGATGGCGTCAAAATTGACAGCGTTCTGGCAGGTCACCAATATTCCTAGCACTTTGTCCAGATCATCCAGTCGTCCGTGAGGCAAGGCAATACCATTGCCAATGCCGGTGCTACCCATTTTTTCCCGGGATAGCAGGCTGTCGAGGATCTGATCAGAAGTGAGTTGTGGCAACGCACGGTGTGCAATATTGGCGATGGTTTCCAGAATGCGCTTTTTACTGGAATCTTCGGCTGCACAAACTGTGCAGCCGGGAGTGAGTATGTCTTTAATATTCATTAACTTCTACGACTCAATTGAGTCCCTAGTGTCGGCTGGCTTTCTCTTTATGTTTAATGACCTGTCGATCCAGCTTGTCAATTAAACTGTCGATTGCTGCATACATATCATTGCGTTCAGAGGTGGCAAACACCTCTGCTCCATGCAAATGCAGTGTGGCTTCCGCCTTTTGATTAAGTTTTTCTACATTAAGGATCACATGAACGTTGTTGATATGGTCGAAATGTCTTTCCAGTTTGGTAAATTTAGAATCTACGTAGTTACGCAGTGAGTCAGTTATTTCGACATGGTGGCCAGTAAGATTGATTTGCATATCGCGACTTCCTTAAATTTGATGTTCAAGCTGCTAAAGCAGGCTTTTACGTTGGTTAGACGGTGGAATCATTAATGATTCACGGTATTTCGCAATCGTTCGTCGAGCAACCATAATGCCTTGATCGGCCAACAACTGCGCAATTTTACTATCACTTAGAGGCTTACTTTGGGTTTCTGCTGCTACCAACTTCTTGATCAATGCCCGTATCGCTGTGGAGGAGCATTCACCGCCGTTTTCGGTGGCTACATGGCTTGAGAAGAAATACTTTAACTCGTAAATACCCCTTGGTGTGTGCATATATTTTTGGGTGGTAACACGCGAAATAGTCGATTCATGCATATCCACCATTTCTGCGACATCATTGAGTACCATTGGTTTCATCGCTTCAGGACCATATTCAAAAAAGCCCTGTTGCTGCTGGACGATACAGTTGGATACTTTGAGCAGCGTTTCGTTACGACTTTGCAGGCTTTTTATAAACCATTTGGCTTCCTGCATATGCGAACGTATAAACTGGCTGTCGCTGGTGTTTTTGACGCTGCGGCTCATCGCGGCGTATTGCTGGTTAATATTCAGTTTGGGCAAGCTGTCCGGATTCAGCTCGACTACCCAGCGTCCGTTCTTTTTCATCACCGACACATCGGGGATTACATATTCCGGTTCAGAGGTAATTAACGCATTGCCAGGACGAGGATTCAGTGTCTGAATCAGGCGAATAGTCTCGCGCAGTTGTTCTTCATTTAAGCGGGATTTACGCATCAAGGTGCGATAATCCTTGCTGGCCAACAAGTCCATATATTGGGTAATCAGCAGTTTGGCTTCTTCCAGCCAGGGGGTGTCGGGAGCAAACTGGTTTAACTGGACCATCAGACATTCAGTCGGATTGCGTGAACCTACCCCGACAGGATCGAACATCTGGATCCGTTTTAGCACGCAGTTGACTTCGTCAATATCCACTTCTTCATTGGCGAGGCTGGCGAGAATATCATCAGTACTGACGGTCAGATAACCGGATTCATCGATTGAATCAATAATGGCTGTTGCAATGGCGACGTCGGTTTCGCTGAAGTGAGTTAAACGCATCTGCCATAGCAAATGCTCCTGGATATTGTCGGTGGTTTCACCCTGATAAATTTGATCATCGTCACTGCTACCTGAAGAGGCCGGTGCAGAGGAAGCGCTATAGTATTCTTCCCAGGTGGAGTCTATCGGTAATTCATCGGGCAGTTCATTTTTTTCCAGTGCGTCGCCTGATTCGATGCTGTCAGAGGCTTCGTACTCAGTATCTGAGTCTTTTTTTTCTGTTTCCGGACTATCCTGATTATCTTCGGCTTCGAGTAGGGGATTGGCGTCCAGCGCTTCCTGAATTTCCTGTTGTAAATCAATAGTAGACAGTTGCAACAACCGGATGGCCTGTTGCAATTGGGGCGTCATAGTAAGTTGTTGGCTAAATTTTAGCTGTAATGAGGGCTTCATTTACTTCTTGTTGTGTCCCGTTAATTCAAAAATCCGATAAGGCGTGATCTTGCCCAAATATTGGGTGATACGTTTATTAACTATAGCCTGAATTGTTCACCCAGGTATACATCTCGTACTTGTTGATTGCCTAGCACCTGTTCCGCGCTGCCTTGGGCAATAAGTTCCCCATGACTAACGATATAGGCTGTTTCACAAACATCAAGTGTTTCACGAACATTATGGTCGGTAATTAATACCCCAATGCCTCTGTCCTTGAGGTGATTAACAATTTTTTTAATATCCGTTACTGAAATAGGATCGACGCCAGCAAAGGGTTCGTCAAGCAAAATAAACTCGGGATTAGCCGATAAAGCTCTGGCAATTTCTACCCTGCGACGCTCTCCTCCTGACAAACTCATGCCCAAACTGTTGCGGATATGATTGATATTGAACTCGTCCAATAGCGCATCCGCCTGTTCTTCTCGCTGTGCCGAATTAAGATCTTTGCGAGTTTCCAGAATCGCCATCAAATTCTGCCAGACGCTTAATTTTCGGAATATCGACGATTCTTGCGGCAAGTAACCAATGCCTTTGCGGGCTCGCACATGCATAGGTTGAAGGGTCAGTTCCTGATCATCGATAAATATTTGGCCTTTATCCAGCGGAACCAGACCGACAATCATATAGAAAGTAGTGGTTTTCCCCGCACCGTTAGGGCCAAGTAAGCCGACGATCTGGCCGCTAGACACTTCCAGACTGACATCGCGGACAACCTGACGGGACTTATAGGATTTGGCTAAATGGGTCGCTTTAAGGGTTGCCATCTTGCTTTTCCTGTGTGTCCGGTTGATAGATGGTGATGGTACGCCCATCATCATCGTTGCCGCCTTTTGCCTTGAATTGTTCGTTTTCCATATCGAACTCGATAAATTCTGCTTTGACCATACTGCTTTTCTGGTGGAACTCGGCATTCTCTTTTAGGGTCAGTACCCTGTCGCCCAGCGTGTATCTTATTTCATTTGCAATGGCTTTAATGATACTGCCGTCATCGGCCTTTTGCTGATAGCTGGCAGGTTTACCGCGGGCAATAAACACTTCACTGCCTGGTCCATCTTTAGCAATTACGTCCACTTCGTCGGCGTCGATCACCAAACTGCCTTGGGTTATGTGGACATTACCGCGATAAAAGCCGGATTTCTCGATGCCGTCGGCACTTTGATTTTCCGCCATGACTTCCAGCGGTTGCTTGAAGTCATCCTTGTCTGCCAGTGCACACAAAGGTGTTAATAATAATGTCAGGCAACAGACCTTAATTGATAAGGCCGGGTGCAAAAGTCGATTTAACATGATTGAGTAGCTCAAATGTACGTTTGTCCAGATTGGCACTAAAACCGGTGCCCTGCATCACATAGTTTTTGCCGGTAATAGTCACAATCTGGTCTGAGGTTAATGTTCTGCTATCCAGATTGATTTCAATGAAATCTGTCTGCATTGTCTGCACGAAGCCTTCTTTATCCATGCTCTGCACGATGACATTGTCTTCCAAATGTAATCGGTTGTCGTCGTATAAAGTGCCTTCTGTCGCGCTAATTTTCCAGGGACGATCCTGTTCCTGGGTAAATATAGTGTATTGCGGATGTTCAAATAAGGTAAAACCGAGCAGTTGATAGTGCTCCATATGTTGGGCATAAACCAGATGGTTAATGTTACCTTGTTTGTCATACAAAGTACTCTGCATTTCATTGGCCTGGTAATTGGGTTGCCAGGCTTCTTCGGTGTTTTCTGTTGTCTGAATGGGTGAATCGGCCAGCCAGTCTTCCAGATTGAGTGCCAGTACCAATAAAAATAATAGACAAATGCTGATCGAAACTTTGCTCATGTACTACTACCATGTACCTGGTTCTGTTTCTTATGCGCATGCAGGATTAAGTCACAGATTTCACGCACTGCGCCAAAACCGCCATGTAGGCAAGTAACATAATCGGCCTGCTGGCGAACATAAGGGTGACCATCTGCTACCGACAGACGTATTCCGGCCAGCTCAAACATACCTATGTCAGGCATATCGTCACCCATTGCTGCAATCTGGCTGGGGGCCAATTTCAGTTTGTTTGTCAGAGCTTGTAACGCTGGACCTTTATCTTCCTCACCCTGGATAATATGGGCAACCCCCAGATTTTGCATGCGCCGTTCAACAATATTCGACGAACGCCCGGTAATGACGGCGACTTGTATGCCCAGCTTCTGGATAGCTTTAATACCGTAACCGTCACGGGTATGAAATGCTTTGAGTTCTTCACCATCATTGCCCAGATAAATCCGCCCATCGGAAAACACTCCGTCTACATCACATGCCAGCAACTTGATTTTGGCCAGTTTGGTAATCAAACGGGAATCGATTTCCCCATACAAGGTTTTAACAACGCTCATCAGTGATTTACCACCAGAATAATTTGATAAAGAATAAACAATGCCAGCAACACGCCGCCCTGCCAACGGTTAATTCTGCGCTGTCCGCGGAAATTAAAACTGAAAATCACCAATAACAGGGTGAGTGCCAACATCACATAGCTGTCACGACCTGCTGCATCGGCATCTACGCTGCCCGGTGCGACTAATCCGGGCATCGCCAAAACGGCCAGAATATTAAAAATATTCGAACCGATAATATTTCCCAGCGCCATATCATCTTCACCTTTGCGCATACTGACTACACTGGCCGCCAGTTCTGGCAAGCTGGTACCGATGGCGATAATAGTCAATCCGATGATCAGATCACTCATACCGAAGAATTTGGCAATATTAACTGCAGAACCGACCATGTACTGGGCACTCACAGGCAGCAAAATCATGCCTATCACTAACCACATCAGTGCTTTAGGCATTTTGACATCAAGATCCAGTTCGTCACTAATTTCCTGTTCGAGTCGGTCTTTCTTGTCGGCGTGCATGGATAACCAGCAAACGGCAAAAATCGCCACAAAAAAAGCGATGATTAGTACAATGCCTTCGTTTCTGGATAGCTGTTGATCAGCCAGACAATATATACCGAGCAATGTTGCGGCGATTAACATCGGCATTTCCCTTTTCAGGGTACTCGAGGCAACCAGCATGGGTTTAAATAAGGCAGTGGCCCCCAATACCAATGCAATATTGGTAATATTGGAACCCAGTGCGTTACCCACTGCAGTATCCGGATTGCCAGCAAAAGATGCGGTAAAAGACACCATTATTTCCGGTGCCGAAGAACCCATTGCCACAATAGTTAAGCCGATAATCATCGGAGAAATGCCTAAATTACCAGCCAATGCAGATGCGCCATAAACAAAACGATCAGCGCTCCAGCTTAATAACGTCAACCCGACCAGAAAAATTGCAACATCAACTATCATCAATTTACGTCTACTTATTAATTTGCCGGAATTGTCGCAAAAACAGGGCGCTTTGCCTATGGTCAATCTTTGCTTTATCAGTTTTTACTGAAGTAACGGATCTGTCAGTATCGTTATGCGCCAATAAAAGGTATGATTAGCGTAAGTGTAATTGAAATTACATTTTGTAACTTTTTAATATTTCTAATCTATATTGAAATTAATTAGAATGGCACCACTTAGTAGTTTCAACTGTTACAGGTGATACACCTGCCTTCATTGCAAATTTAGGATCATCAAATAAAAAATGGATTATCTGGTAGAAATTAATAACCTGACTTTCAAACGCGGCCAGCGTGTTATCTATCAGGATATCTCCATGAAAATACCACGCGGTAAAACCACTGCGATAATGGGCCCCAGCGGGATTGGCAAAACCACTATGCTCAGATTGATTGGTGGGCAGCTGAAGCCGGATCAGGGGGATATTCTGTTTAACGGTGAATCCATTCCTGCCATGAATCGTCGCAAGTTGTATCAAGCGCGACGCCATATGAGTATGTTGTTCCAAAGCGGCGCGTTGTTTACCGAAATGTCAGTATTTGACAATATTGCCTATCCACTAAGAGAGCACACTAAATTATCCGAGTCGTTGATTCGCCTGGTAGTCTTGATGAAATTGCAAGCTGTGGGATTACGCGGTGCTGCGGAATTGATGCCGAGTGAATTGTCTGGTGGTATGGCCCGTCGCGCGGCATTGGCCAGGGCGATTGCACTGGATCCGCAACTTATCATGTATGATGAACCCTTTGCTGGTCAGGATCCTATCTCGATGGGAGTATTGGTTAAGCTGATTAAAGACTTGAACGATGCATTAAATCTGACCAGTCTGGTGGTGACCCATGATGTCGATGAGGTCATGAGTATTGCCGACTACATTTATATCATTGCCGATCAGAAGGTCATTGGTGAAGGCAGTCCCGAGCAAATCCGCAATAGTGACTCTTTGCTGGTACAACAATTTTTGCAAGGTCAGGCTGACGGACCGGTTCCTTTCCATTATCCGGCTGAAGATTTGAAACAGCAATTATTAAAGGGTGGAAAATACTGATGTGGCTGGTTGATTTGGGTGCCCACGCCCTGGATAAAGTAGCCGCCTTAGGACGCGCTGCTCGAATACTCAGTGGTGCAATTGTTGCCTGGCCTAAACCGCTTAAAAATTTGCCACTAGTGATCAAGCAAGTCTATGTGGTCGGGGTGCAGTCGCTACTGATTATTGTGGTATCGGGTTTGTTTATTGGCATGGTAATGGCGTTACAGGGCTATACCATTCTGGTTGATTACGGTGCCGAAGATAGCTTGGGGCCGATGGTTGCATTGTCGTTGTTACGTGAGCTCGGACCGGTGGTTACAGCGCTATTGTTTGCCGGTAGAGCGGGCTCTGCGTTAACCGCAGAAATTGGCTTGATGAAAGCGACCGAACAGCTGAGTAGTCTGGAAATGATGGCCATTGATCCGTTACGCCGGATTATTTCTCCACGCTTTTGGGCCGGAATTATTTCGATGCCGCTACTGGCAATTATTTTCAGCACTGTGGGTATTTTAGGTGGTCATCTGGTTGGCGTTGACTGGTTGGGGGTGGATAGTGGCAGTTATTGGTCAATTATGCAGTCAACCGTTGATTTCAACGATGATGTATTAAATGGGGTTATCAAGAGTTTGGTTTTTGCTGCTGTTGTGACCTGGATAGCGGTGTTTAAAGGGTATGACTGCCTGCCGACATCGGAAGGGATCAGTAAGGCCACAACTGAAACAGTTGTGCATGCTTCGTTAACCGTTTTAGGGCTAGATTTTATTCTGACAGCGCTTATGTTCGGGATTGAATAGCGTTTGGGATCAACAAATAGAGTTTGGGATTGAATAAAATGAATTCGCGTAAGATTGAATTAATGGTCGGTATATTTGTCGCAATAGCCATAGCAGCGGCTTTGATGTTGGCTTTACATGTGGCGAACCGGGGAATGAGTGGTAACGGTGAGACTTATCAGTTGTTTGCTAAATTTGATAATATCGGCGGCCTTAAAGTGCGTTCAGCTGTTAAAGTTGGTGGTGTGATAGTAGGTAGAGTCACCGAAATCAAATTGGATGACAAAGATTTTACCCCGGTTGTTACACTGACTATTGCACAGGAATATACTAATTTTCCTGAAACCAGCTCGGTAGCTATTTTGACTTCGGGGCTATTGGGAGAACAATATGTCGGATTGCAGCCCGGGTTCTCATTTGATGGTATTGGCACATTAAAAGCAGGTGACTACATCGAAGATACCAAATCAGCATTAGTTCTAGAGGATCTGATTGGTCAATTCCTGTTTAGCAAATCGAAGGATTAGAGGAATTAATATGTTGGGCAAATTAGTCAATACGCTAGTGTTAGTCATTGGCCTTTCTATCTCCACTTTAGCCGTGGCTCAGGCGGAAGATAATCCTTATTTGATGGTAAAAAATGCTGCCACCAAAACCTTTGATCGTATCAAACGCGAAAGGGCGGCAATCGACAAGAATCCGGATTTGCTGCGCGCAATTATGGAAGAAGAGTTGTTACCCCACGTGGATTACAAGTTTTCGGCACTCAAAGTATTAGGTAAACATTTCAAATCGGTGCCCCAGGAGCGAATTCCGGAGTTTATTCAGGTCTTCAGGGATTATCTGGTAACCACTTATGCTATTGCCATGGCTCAGTACGACGATCAAGTAGTGGAATTTGAACCCAAGCAAGAAATAGACGATGACCGCATGGTTACGGTTCGTGCGCTGGTAAAAGAGCCCGGGCGGCCTGATATTAAAATTGCCTTTAAGGTACGCAAAAACTCCCGTACCGACGAATGGAAAGCTTTTGATATGGTAGCTGAGGGTATTAGTTTATTGTCCAGTAAACAAAGCGAACTGGAAGGCATTATCCGTCAGGACGGTATCGACAAAGTTATCAACATGTTAAAGGAAAAAAACAGTCAGCCAATAGTGTTAAAAGATACCAGTAGCAAAGAAGGTAACTAAAGTTGGAAAAGTTGAATATTGTGCTTAACGACAATAAGCAGTTTGATTTCCGTGGCGCGTTAAATAGCGCTAACTTGGCGCAGCCTTGGCAGAACAGGAAAGCCCAATGGCAACAAATAGAATCGGATCTCGTGTTCGATCTGCAAGGGGTCACAGCTATTGATACGGCAGGACTAGCCTGGTTGATCCAGTTAGTCGGAGAGTGCGAACAGCAAAAAAAATCGTTGAAATTGATTAATACTCCAACCTCTTTGCTTAAGTTGGCAAAAATGAGCGACGTTGAAAGCCTTTTACCGTTACAATAAGGTCAATTTATTCCAAACATAGATTGGTCATGCAAATATCCGAAATAGAATCCATTTTAAAACAATCCCTGACATTATCTGAACTGGTAGTTACCGGTGAAGGTTCTCATTTTCAAATAATCGCGGTTGGCGAAATTTTCGAAGGCCTGAACCGGGTCAAAAAACAACAACTCATTTATGCGCCATTAAAGGCGCAGATTGCTGATGGAAGTTTACATGCGCTGACCATCAAAGCCTTTACGCCTGAACAATGGCAAAAGGAACGTAAATTTCTGATGCCAGGAGCGCTGTAATGGAAAAGTTGTGTATTCAGGGGGGCACGGTGTTGCGGGGAGAAGTCACCATTTCCGGCGCAAAGAATGCAGCCTTACCCTTGTTGATTGCCAGTTTGTTGACCAAACAGGAATGTCGGTTTACCAATGTGCCGGAATTGCGTGATATCAACACTACTCTGGCATTACTATCCCAGTTGGGAGCCAGTACTGAACGTCTGGATCACCAAACAGTGACTATCGATACCGGCAAGCTGCAAAGCTGTGTGGCGCCTTATGATCTGGTCAAAACCATGCGCGCTTCCATTTTGGTACTAGGCCCGTTGCTGGCGCATTACGGAAAAGCAGAAGTCTCGTTACCCGGAGGTTGCGCTATTGGTGCGCGGCCGGTTAATTTACACCTCAATGGTTTACGACAGATGGGCGCGGAGATAGTGGTTGAGGAAGGTTATGTTAAAGCCTCAATCAACGGACGTTTACAAGGCGCGCGTATCTTTATGGATATGGTCAGTGTCGGGGCGACTGAAAACCTGATGATGGCAGCTGCGCTCGCACAAGGAACCACCATACTGGAAAATGCTGCACGAGAGCCCGAGATTGTTGACTTGGCCAACTGTTTAAACCAGATGGGTGCAAAAGTATCTCATGCCGGCACTGACAAAATCAGCATTGAAGGTGTAGCCGAACTGAATGGATGTGATTATCGGGTGTTACCGGATCGGATCGAAACCGGTACTTTTCTGGTCGCCGCTGCCGCCACAGGCGGCAAGGTAAAATGTCTGAATGCCGCGCCAGAAACGTTGGATGCCGTCATCAGTAAATTGCGTGAAGCCGGTGCTCAAGTGACTTGTGGTGAAGACTGGATTGAGCTGGATATGCAGGGCAAGCGTCCCGCTAGCGTTAATATCAAAACTGCTCCTCATCCCGGTTTTCCTACTGATATGCAGGCCCAGTTTGTTGCGTTAAATGCCATTGCCAGCGGAACGGGGGTGGTAACGGAAACCATTTTTGAAAATCGTTTTATGCATGTCCCTGAATTGCAGCGCATGGGGGCGGTAATCGATTTGGAAACCAATAGCGCTGTCTGTCGTGGTCATTCCAAGTTAAATGGTGCTCAAGTGATGGCAACAGATCTGCGTGCTTCGGCCAGTTTGGTTATCGCCGGTTTGGTTGCTAAGGGCGAAACCATAGTGGATCGCATCTACCATCTTGACCGTGGCTATGATCATATTGAAACAAAAATGAATGGGCTGGGTGCTAATATTCGCCGGATAAGCTAACACCCTTTCGGTAAGGGTTAGCTAGTTCCCAGCTCGCTAATAGTGACGGGGATATTTAACACTTTTTTGTCACGGATGACTTCAAAGGTCAGTGTGGTGCCGGGCTTTGTTTCGGCGACTATATCCAGTACCTGCAACACACCTTCAATTGGTTGTTCATTGACCCGGGTCAAAATATCGCCCATTTTGATACCGGCTTTTTGGGCCGGTCCAAAAGGTTCCAGGTCTTCCACCAGAATGCCGGGATAAAGGGCGTTGTTCTTGGTGTCCCACTCTTCTTTGGCAGAAATCCCCAGATAGCCTCGAATGACCCGACCATTAGCAATGATCGCATCCATCACTTTTTTCGCCAGCTCGTAGGGTACGGCAAAGAAAATGCCGGCCACATCCTTAACCCGGTTCTGACTGTCCAGGGTTTTGAAATTGGCATTATTAATACCAATCAGTACGCCGTTTGAGTCCACCAATGCACCTCCGGAGTTACCCTGGTTTAATACGGCGTCCATCTGGATAAATCCGGCATAACCATTATTAGCGATATAATTACTCAAGCCGTTACGACCGGTTGCACTGATCACACCTTGAGTAATGGTCTGACCCAGGTTGTAAGGGTTACCTATGGCCAAAACTACGTCCCCGACACGGGTATTGGTTTGCTCCTGTTGGGTGATAACCGGCAGGTTTTCTTCTTCTATTTTTAATACTGCCAAGTCAGTAAAGGGATCGTAACCGACTTGTTGAGCTTCCAGAATACGTCCGTCACTGAGTCTGACTAGAATGGTTTCCGCGTTGCGGATAACGTGATAGCAAGTGAGGATATAACCTTGTTCGCTCATTACCACACCTGAACCCAGGCTGGTTTTTTCAATCGATTGGCCACGATAAGGAAAAGGTTTGGTATCGATACTTTGGCTAAAAATATCTACTACCGCAGGGGCTGCGGATCTGACAGCATCGTGAAAACTGACCCGATCAGTTAAATTGGCTTGCTGGTTGAATAAACGAAAACCCAGTCCCGACCCCTGGCGTAGATCGGGTATCAATATCAACATGACAAGAGATACGACGATGCCAAGTATGATCGACTTGCTAAAGAAATAACCCCAGGAACGTTTTTTCACTATGATATTCAGTCAACTGATTGTAAAAATTGCAAAAAT
Source organism: Neptunicella plasticusilytica (assembly GCF_047922965.1). GTDB lineage: Bacteria > Pseudomonadota > Gammaproteobacteria > Enterobacterales > Alteromonadaceae > Neptunicella > Neptunicella plasticusilytica. The sequence goes on along the minus strand of NZ_CP150481.1, from coordinate 3,846,384 downwards.
AATACCATTGACTATTAACAGAAGATAGCGGCGCAATGCCGCTATCTGTCAGATTTATTAGGGCCTGTTTGCTGTTGGTATATGAATTTTGTTCAAATTCAGCGCCTGCTGCAAAAACACACCAACAGCAAACAGGCCCTATAGATTTAACGCACTACCAGAAACACTGAGCTGTCTCCGCGCTTAACATTCAAGGCAATGACACGCGGGTTGTCTTCTAGTTGCTTACGCAGTTCCGCGACGGTTTCAACCCGATGACGATTGACACCTACTATGACATCGCCTTTCTGCAAACCGACTCTGGCTGCAGGTGAACGTGCAGCCAGTTCGCTGATTTCGACACCCTTGTCACCATTCTTGGTTTTGCCATTTGACATCACCGCACCTTCTAATGACGGGTGGATCTCCTTGGCGGTAATATTACTGGCTTCAAAATCACCCAAGGTGGCGGTCACCGTGCGGGTCTTGCCATCGCGAACCAGCGTCAGCTTGATTTCTGAACCGGCGCCCAGTGTACTGACTTTTGCTCGCAGTTCGAGGAAACTGTGAATTTTTTTGCCATTAATGGCGGTAATCACATCACGTGCTGCCAAACCTGCTTTGTCCGCTGCAGAATCAGGCGTAACCTCACGAATAACGGCGCCCTGGTTGATGTCCAGTCCCATTGCATCGGCCAGATCGGAATCCAGATCGCTACCGGTGATCCCCAACAGGCCACGACGTACCTCACCAAATTCGACAATTTGATCGGTCAGACTTTTGACCATATTGGCGGGAATAGCAAAACCGATACCGATATTGCCTGGGCCGAGAATGGCGGTATTAATGCCTTCCAGTTCACCATGAAGGTTGACTAATGCACCGCCGGAATTACCGCGGTTAATCGCTGCATCGGTTTGAATAAAGTCTTCAAAGCCTTCGATATTCAGCCCCGTTCTGCCCAAGGCACTGACAATGCCTGAGGTCACGGTCTGACCAAGTCCAAACGGATTACCGATGGCAATCACGAAGTCGCCGACCCGCAATTTGTCTGAATTTGCCATTTTCAGTGCGACCAAATTGTCGGCCTTAATTTGCAGCAGGGCAATATCACTTTGTTCATCTGAGCCGAGCATTTTGGCGTCAAATTCACGCCCATCGGTTAATTTAACCCGAATCTCGTTGGCGTTATCGATAACATGGTTATTGGTGACAATATAACCTTTGTCAGCATCGATAATCACGCCAGAGCCCAAACCTCTGAAGGGTCTTTCCTGCACTTGTTCATCTGGGGCGTTAGGGCCAAAGAAGTATTTAAACATCTCGGGTACCCGCTGGCGGGACACCTGTGTACCTTCAACCGAGATGCTCACCACCGCTGGGGTGACTTCTTCGAGCATGGGCGCTAATGAGGGAACTTTATCGTCATCAGAAAAAAAAGGGATGGCTGCGAATGTGGATGACATTACTGCGACCGATAAGGTAATCGCAGCAACAGTACGAATTACAGCATTTTTCATTCGGGAAACACTCCAGGTTAATTAAGTTAGATCGTTGAAATAGGGATAGAAAAGAATTTTTCAACACCGAAACTACTGACTCAATTAACCCTGACAAAGTTCCCTAGGAAAGATAAACCGCCTCTGGTTATTCAGATGTGCCGGTTCGTTGTTTCCTATCTCCGCTTAACAATCCCGAATTACCACCCGCGTAGTCCAGTGGCTGGTAATCTGAAGATGCCGGCTCAGCTTTGCTGCGAGTGGCTTTATGGCGCAGATAGGCGTTGGCCTGGTCACCAAAATAAGTCAGCTTGTTACCTTCCTGGTCTTGTTGTGCATCCGATACACTCACTTCAAAATGGTCAAACTGTGATTTTAGTGCAGCACACTGTTGCTCGATGGCAGATATCAGCTGACGTGATTCACGCAAATGTGTGCTGGTATGTTCCGCCAGTATTTCCTTGATGGTATTTTCGGTATTTTTGTCGGTACCGTTATCATTGCGTTGCGCTAACCAATAGCGGGCCACAAAAAAACCAATCACACCACCGGCAAGCAGCAGTAACAAACCCGTTATAAAATCCATAAAACCTCCACAATCTTCAACATACGCTTTACTTAATAATAAGCACTAAGCAAACTATGCGGCCATAAAATTCTTTAATTAATTACTGACCAACAGGGCAATAGCAGTTCTATATGATACCTCTAACTCCGTGGCAAAAATACCAGCAAGATTTGAAAAGCAGTGACTTTGTGCATGATTTGGCGCAAGAACAGGCAGTGATGCATTTACAACGCCTGTACGATGAGCTGTTGGCCAAGCGTTCGGTAAAGGGGCCATTACAGGCATTGTCTAGGTGGTTTCTGTCCCATGATCAGCAGCAAAAACTGAAGGGACTGTATTTTTGGGGTGGCGTTGGGCGAGGTAAAACCTACCTGGTTGATACCTTCTTCGAGTGCTTGCCCATAAAACGCAAGATGCGCATCCATTTTCATCGTTTTATGCATCGTGTCCATCAGGAAATGAAAACGTTGGCGGGACAGTCTGATCCGCTTAAAATCGTTGCGCAGCGCTTTGCCGATGAGGCAAAAATAATCTGTTTTGATGAATTTTTTGTATCCGATATTACTGATGCCATGATTCTGGGCACACTGTTTGAAGAATTGTTTAAACACGGCATAGTGCTGGTGGCAACCTCCAACATTATTCCTGACGAGTTATATCGAAACGGACTACAACGTGCACGATTTTTGCCAGCCATTGCACTGATTAACCAACATTGTGAGATAGTCAACGTGGATAGTGGCACCGATTATCGTTTGCGCACCCTGGAACAAGCTGAGATATATCATTCACCGCTGGACGAGCAGGCAAGTATCAATTTACACCGCTATTTTGAACAACTGGCACCTGAGCAAGGACATCAAAACAGGGAAATCGAGATATCCAACCGTATGCTGCCCAGCCTAAGAGATGCGGATGGCGTTGTCATGTTCGCTTTTAATGTGTTGTGTGAAAGCGCACGCAGCCAGACCGACTATATGGAAATTAGCCGTTGTTACCATACTGTATTGTTGTCGGCGGTAAAACAGATGGGGCGCCACAATGAAGATGCCGCCAGACGTTTTATTGCCATGGTCGACGAATTTTACGAACGCAATGTTAAATTAATTTTATCGGCAGCGGTGCCGATAGATAGTCTGTATACCGAAGGCCAGTTAGATTTCGAATTTAAGCGCTGTTTAAGCCGACTAAAAGAAATGCAGAGCCGCGAATACCTCGCCTTACAGCATTTGCCTTAAACGCCAGTTTATCTTGACAGTTATTTACTAATCTTAAGGTATACCACCCCGAATCAATTAAATTGATGGTTATCAACAAGTTGTTTGCAGTAATTAAATGTTAATTTAATGTAATTCATCGCCAAGTGAGCAAAGTTGAACTAACGTAATAGTCGGGTTGAATTGATATTCATTATTAAGGTGGTATTCAGATGAATTGGCAAAGTATCCGCGTAAAAAGTTCGTTACCTATAGTGTTACTGGCAATCGCGCTGCTCATTACTTTCTTGCTGCTGTCGCAATTGTTGCGTATGCAGGAAGAAGCATTGGACGCTCAGGCCAGTAAATTTCTGAGTGCCATATCTGTGGTGCTGAATGCGGACCGGGATTTATATCAGGCAAAATTGGCTGAAACGCATATTATCGCTAAATTGGGTGACGTGAATGAAGAGAAAGCGGCACTTAAGGAAAACGCCGAACAAGTTGAACAGCGCTTTAATCAATACCGTCAATATTTGTCAGATTGGCCGGATGTCGCCAGACGTTTTAGTGACTTTGAAGCAGAATATTCCGCTTGGTTGAAATCATCAAATCAGGTAGTTGAATTAAGTTTGAATGGTGGATTGAATACTTCGGACCCACGTATCGCTGAATCAACCCGCAGGTTTGAATCATTACGCAGTGTGCTAGATAAGGCCGGTGTAGCGGCAGAAAGCAAGTCCACCGAAGTGCAACAAGAGCTTGAAAGTGATGTCGCCACGTTTAAATCAATATCATTAGTCGTCTTGCTTATCCTGGTGGCGATAGCCGGCTGGTTTAGCTATGCAGTGCCGAAAAAACTTACGGAACAGATTAACTTTCTGACCAGCAGAATTAATGAAATTGCTTCGGGAGAAGGAGATCTGACTGCACGTATCGATGTCAGCTCAAAAGACGAATTTGGCGAACTGGCGGTTGAATTTAATAATTTTGTCGAGAGCCTTCGAGAATTGATTAAATCGATTTTGGGCCAAGGACATGCTCTGGGCGAGTTAACAGTGACCTTAGCTGAATCAGCAGAGAAAACCCAATCGGTGATTAATTCCCTGACAGTCGCGTCCGAGTCTATTGTCAGCGCCGTGTATGAGATGAATAGCTCGAACAAGGAGATGGCGACTATTGCTTCTACCACCGCCGAGGAAGCGCAAAAGTCCACTGAAATGTCCGGCGAAGGGATCGTGGTGGTGGATAAATCTAACCGGCAAATTAGTCAACTGTCATCCGATATGGATAAAGCACTGGATAGTTCAGCCCAATTACAGAAAAATTCAGGAGAAATCGCCTCGGTATTGGACGTCATCCGGGGTATTGCAGAACAAACCAATTTGTTGGCCCTCAATGCGGCAATAGAAGCTGCCAGAGCCGGTGAACAGGGGCGGGGTTTCGCAGTGGTTGCCGACGAAGTGCGAACCCTGGCGACCCGCACGCAAGAAAGTACTAATCACATTCAAACTATGATTGAACAGCTTACCACTAGTGTCAATTTGTCGGCCGACGCAATATCCAGTGGTAAGAAAAATGCCGACCAAATGGTTGAAATGTTTCAAAAAGCCAATGAAGTCTTTACGGGTATTCAACAGTCGTCTGCTACTGTAAATGATATGTCTTCACAAACTGCATTGGCCACCAATGAACAGATGCAGGTTTCTGACGCCATTAGCCAAAGTTTGCACCAATTGAATGATCAGACCACTATTGCTTCGGCGGTAGCGGAATCGAACGATAACCTGGCTAAGGAAATTAAAGGGCTGTCACAGCGCTTGAACCAGCTGGTGGGACACTTTAAGGTCTGATACTTTAGGGCGTGCTGATCTTTGGTGTATGAATTTTGTTCAAGTCCAACACCTTCTGGTCGCGACGCCGGGTTGCAGGCCCTTACGTTTAAAATAAAGGGTTCTAAGTCAAAATCCGGCAACAAAGAGCAGAAGGTGTTGGGTTGAACCCCTTTGTTTAAAACCGTGGGGGCAGTGTTTGTAGCGCATTTCTACCGCGTTATCGCTCATTCATGTAGAATAACTACACCACACTCACTCTGCCTTGTATAAATACGCGACAAACTGCTGCAAAAACACACACCAAAGATCAACACGCCCTAGTATATAGAGTTGTTAACAGGGACGCCGTTTGGCGTCCCTTCATTGTGGATTTTCAAGTATTATTATTCTGGACAACTTCCCAAATGCCAATTGCTGTCATCTGTCGAATACAATGTATTGATACCATAAGTTGAACCTGACAACGGCTCGTCGCTACCGGCAGCAAAATAGTCAGGCGCATAATAGTAACCTGTACTGTACGCTCGTCCTGCCAGCTTATGGCTGTAATTGTTGGTACTGAACTCTGAACACTCATCCGGTTCTTCACTACCTTCGCCGCCAGAAGCGCCGCTGCAGGATTGGGTCGGGCCAACGCAGCTGGCATCATCATCTTGCCACTGGCATTGCTCAACTCCAACCTGGGTTTCGTTGAGAGTAAAACTGTTAGTACTGTATTCCAGATAGCAATTGGCGTAGTTGGTATAGTCCAGTCGACCAGCACTGATATGTTGATCCAGCGTAGCCTTTTGGCCTGCGTCAATCTCAAAACTGATACTGTCGGTGGAAACCAGATTGGTTAAATCTGCTGCAGTGATATTGGCGACATTAGTACCGCCGGGTAAATTACATTGTTCGGCACTAAAATTTGTGCCGCTGATTTGCGCCGATACTGTGCCAATATCAAATTGCACATCCACCGAAGCCAGATTCTGGTTAGCGTCGATGACATTACCGCTTATCGTGGCGCACTGGCCGTTAACTGTGGCATCTAGATTACTAATTTGCGGGGCGCTGGCCGGAGGTTCGGGACCCACGCGCACTGTATCCTGATAAATTTCACTATCAGCATTGTCATTATCTGTGGCTACGATACTGATCACATATAAATCGTCGGACAAGCTACCACTACTGAGAGTAAAGGAATTATTGCTGTTTACAGTAGTAGTGGCGGTGCTGATCGCGTTATTGCTATCGGTAAAAGTGGCGGATACCGTGCTGACACTGCCGTCTGCATCCACTGCGGTACCGACAATAACGATCGTATCGTTATTGACACTAATATCAATATTGCTTAATTCCGGGCCGTTATTACGATCAACCCGTTGATTATGATCAATAAAATACTGCGCCAGATAACTGGCATAGTTGACGCTATTGCCACTGATATAGGCACCACTGGCACCCTGACCACCCGACCAGGAGTGGTCCACATTGTTGAACCATAACATGGAAACTCGTCCGTCTTGCCAAAGCGTTTCATCAGCACTGTGCCCGGCCCCTTCTGAAATCGTATTAGTACCGGAAATTTGACTGACGCCGTACACATCGGCCATGCCTTCGGCATTTTGCTGGTTATAACAAAGATTGACTGTGGTATCGTCTTCGCCTTGGGCGATGGAGGCCACTTGAGTTTCAAAAAAACTGCTATAACTGCCGGCATATTGGTTGCATCGGCTTTCTACATCGGCGGTTTCGCATGGCCCCAAGGCGCCACTGGAGCTAGTCCCGATACTTGGACCCGCACTAATGCCCATGCCGGCAAACACATCAGGTGCTAAACAACCGGTGGTATTGGCAAAGGAAGCTCCAGAGGACAAACCGGCAATATAAACCTGGTTGGGATCAATATTGCGGGAGCTATCAGCGGACAAAGTATTAGCCAACGTAATCAGATTTTTATAATCGCCAGAAGTCCGTGATTTTGTCCCCTGCCAATAAGACCAGCAGCTGTAACCGGCTTTATTCATGGCATCGGGAACGGCGATCACCATGCCATATTGTTCGGCAGTTTGGGCCAGATTGGCATTAAGATAGACGTCTATTGATTGTACACAGCCATGCAGTACCAGCATCAGACTTTTGCCCTGACCAATAGGTGAAACACTGTCAGGTGTGTAGATATGTACTTTATTAAAGCCGCCAATATTGACGTTATTTGCCCAACTTCCGGCCCAGGCTGAGCTAATGGTCGCCAACAGGATAACCATTCCCGGCAGGATGTTACGTATAATCAGCTTATTGAAATTATTGAGCATGTTAATGCTCCTCTTGTTATTTTAAGTGAATAACTCCCTGTAAGTGGTTGCTGCGATAAAGACCACTTCCTTATGCTCAAGTTACTCTAGGATCAAATGCACAAAAAGTGTGCAGTACTTTAGTGCTAGAGGCGGGTTTTCGTACGTAATAGCTGGCTATTGCTAGCAAACCTAACGCCGCTAGGCGCAAAAAGAGGGTTATCGAGAGGCGCGGCTTATCCCGAACTCAGGTTATTTATACTGTTTTTGGTAAACATTGAATTTGTATGAAATTTCTGCGTGATCTATCCGATAAAGTCTGTATATTGCGCGACCCGATGCCGGTTTTATAAACGATATATAACGATAAATTGTTTAAAAATGGCATGATCCTCTGCTTTATCTTCGCAACCCTTGTTTTTATATGTTTTATTGCTGGTTTATTTTCTGTCTTTTTATTACTTAGGGAACGTAATAAATGAAAACAAATAACCAAATAATCTATAAAAACCCCGCAGAGGTTTATCTATGTTCGTTGAATTCGGCCAGCTCTGTTAGAAATTGTACGTTTATAATAAACAATATGTGCCGCAAATTAGGAGCCAGCGACTATTACAACTATGACTGGGCGAGCTTTGATTATGTTGAACTGCTAAAGCTCAAGAGGATCTTAATTGATAGCGATATTCAGCCATCGACCATTAATAATTACCTGACTATCGTCAAAGCTGTAGCCCGGGAAGCGTGGAGACTCCGAATATTAGATACCGATACGTTTATGAGGGTTCAGGACGTTAAGCGCGTCAGGGGCAATTCTAGAACTACAGGTCGGCTGCTTACACCCAATGAGTTAAAACAGCTTATCAATTATCGAGCAGATGAATGTATTCCGCGTGAAGTGCGAGACAGCGCGATTATTGCTGTGTCGTATGGTGGTGGTTTGCGTAGGCATGAATTGACGCTGTTAAATTCTGCTGATTACACCGATAACCGGCTACTGGTGAACGGTAAGGGCGGTTTTAGGCGGTTTGTGTATTTGCCGGATTTTGCCAAGAATGCGCTGGATAAATGGCTGGAGCTTCGCGGAGAGGAGCATATAGCGATATTTAGCCATGTTGGTAACTCTGGCGAATTGACACACAAGCGGATCAGCTCTCGCACTGTGGGCGATATTATAAAACGACGCTATGAGCTGGCCGACGTTCGTCACTTCACACCGCATGATCTCCGGCGTTCGTTTGCCACTCATCTTATTGAGCAAGGTGTTGATATTTTTATAGTGCAAAAGTTAATGCGACATTCTGATATTTCAACAACCCGCATCTATGATATGCGTGATGAAAAGCGGCAAATAGAAGCTGTAAAAATGTTACCTTTTTAATCATTTTCTTCTCAGCATATTGGATGAAATCTTATGCTGCTGAATAAATAATTTTCTCGTTACCTAGTGGATCAAGCAAAGGGTTAAGCTGTTCTACCTTCGCACTAAACCAATAATCTACATTGTCAGCCGGTACAATAACCGGCATGCGATTATGAATTTCATCACAACGCGAATTAGCTTTAGTTGTTAACGTTACTAGTTGGTTGCCCGTTTCATTCGGATAAAATACACCAGCCATCAACAACGGATTGCCATCGGCGGCACTGAATAGATATTTTTGTTTGCGTGGATTACCTTCATCACGCCATTCATACCAGCCATTAACCGGTATCAAGCATCGATGTTCATCAAAAGCTTTAGCGAATGTCTTTTTTGTTGCTACAGTTTCAGCTTTGGCGTTTATCAGCAAACTTTTCGACCAATTAGGTTTAATGCCCCACGTGGTATTCAATTGGCTGTATCCTTCAGGTGTATTAATCACCGTGGAAACTTCCTGAGTAGGGCGTAAATCCGTATTGGTTGTAACACCAAAATCGATTCCCAATACTAGGCTAACCCACTTCACAAGTGGATCATCAATAACATTCAATCGACCACACATAATATTCTCGCTGTATAAATTGATAGAATATAAAGTACCTAATTTTATGCCTTTTGTCTGATCTCTTCGATTACTTCTAGCTTGCTGACTCTCAGGTGAACCCTGAGCAATAGCAGTAATATCAATGCTGTATTTACATCAATGCTTGAGAGCATTTCTACCAACAGTTTATCCATTATCCACCCTGCTTTTTATCTTTTTGATTACCCCTTCAACAGCTCCACCACCAAAATAAAAGGCCACAACAATTCCGACAATGGTGGCAATATCACCGCTTAAAAGTGCCATCTGAGCCTGAACACTAATAAAAAAAGATGCGACAAACGTTATCAAGAACGCTAGCGCATACGGAACACAAAAAATCACAGCAAGTAACCGCTGGGCGATTTTGTAAGGCTCATAAAGCTTTAACAGCCATTGGAAATTACCGGCCTTTTCTTGATCCGTATACCAAACTGCATCTATACCGCTTGATACTTTTTCAATCACGTTATCTGATGAAAAAAGGCTTTTTATACCTGTCCAAACGCTCATATATAATCCGCATCAATTACCGGCTGACCAGAGTCAACCAACCAAGAATAATCCGGTTTAATCCTGCGACCTTCAAACGCCACTCGGTAAAAGTTTGGATAACCGGTACTGATAACCTGTAATGCCTCACTGGTTAGATCACCATTTGGCAAAAAGTAAGCTGATTTCAGCTTTATTTGTGCATTGACCACTTCCGGCACGACTAGCGGCGCGACCATATCGCCTAGCCAACTGCCGACAGCGTTCCCTGTATCCCGCCAGCCTGTATAAGCTTTCCAGATAATAAAACCGGTTAACACATATAAACCGGCCAGCGCTATGTCATCAGAAGCGCTTAGATATTTAGGCAAGGCCAAGATTCACCCCCGTTTGAATTATGTTGTCGGTATACGGCTGGACGCCGTTTTCGTGGTAAATAATCGCCTTAACTAGATCTGGATATTGTCCCACGGATAATTGCTGGTTTTCATCCAGCGAAAGCCGTTGAGAAACGCTTTTAATATAGCTTTGCGTATCATTTTCTGTCTCCGGTGCCCAGCGGGATATAATGCCGCTGATAGTATTTAAACCGTGTTTTTCTTTATAGGTCCGTAATATCCGAACCCCTGCCCGAATGCCATATTCCGGCGCGTCGAATTCTTCAAAATCCGGATCGTAATCGGCTGCGGCTTCGCCTATCCAATCGTAATCCGTCCTCATATCTTCGCGGATGTTCATCGGGTTGTTATTGCGAATCCCGCGAGTTTGTGTGCTACTGCGTAAAAGCAATATCATTCCCCCTACTACTACAAACCAAGCAAATTGACGCATAGCTCCGGCGTTACCTGTTTGATTTCAAATATTGCAGGAAATCCAGCACTATCAAATTCATAGACAACCATGGCTTTGAATTCATTGTCTGGAATGTTTCCCGCTGTCACTTCTGTAAAGTTAAGTAAATTTACAATTTTCATTAAATAATTCTTCCGTCTAAGTGGTAAAGCGCAGCAGACATATTGTTGTTGCTGGCTGTAGAAATTGCATTTACAGTGTCTATTCTCTCCTTAACAACTAACGTTTGCTCAAAAGGAATACCATGCATTTGCGCATACCAGTTACCCCCTATTGCTGGGATGACAACCCTATCTTTGAGCGACATATCAGAGGGCGGAAACGTGCCGAGAACCAACCGTCTTGATTGAGGTAAATCAGTCAGGTTAAATATCGTAGAGTTACCATCAGCAATAATCTCTAATTCATAGCTGGTCGTTTGATATGGCAGATAGCGCCCGATAAACCCCACAAAGCGACCTTTACCAGATGCGTTAGCAACTGTTATAGGTGAGTTTCGTGTTGTTGAGCTTACATACGCGCCTAAAATCTCGCTAAACCAACCATTTTCATTAATGTTCTTTGTTCCGGTTGAACCATCACTACTTACCATTACCGCCGTTAGGCAATATGGCATCTCATTTACATCACGTAACACGGAATTATCAGGACTGCCTACGCTAAACACTCTCATTAATCGTAATCCTCATTAATTCGCACCTCTACGATGCCGCCAACAGGTATTAACGTTAAAGCGCTCTGATTGTCCCAACCGAATAAACCGGACATTTTCACGCCATCAGTGGAACCGATGTAAACCTGCCCGTTAGTCTGAATTAAGGCGCTTTTTCTGGTAGCGCGAACCGGCAACACTTCTGTTGATACAGCAATATTTTGCAATGCTGGCACGTTGTGACTTTTGGCCGCAGTCTGAGCGACAGATAAAGCGGCGTTGATATCAAAATTACCCGAAAGACGATCATCATCGACCTTTGCCAGCTCTGCAAAAATATCTATCTGCTGGTCTGTCTCGCTTCGGATTGTGATTTTGCCAACAGGCTCCGGAAAATCGACTTTATCGGAAAAATCCAACCCTATTCCAGATGTGACCTCAGATGAAAAATAGCTATTGCCGCTTGTCGAAACGATATCAACATGCACCATATCGACGGCAGTCATCACCCGAAAATATCGTGCAACAACTGGAATCGGTACAGCCTGACCCGCTGTTAAATTAACTTTCATTATTAACCCTTAAAAACCATTGCAACGCCAAATACCGTCAGACCCAGCATTAAATATTTAACCATGCTGGTACTGGCTTCGGCGGCGTCATCCATGCTGATAGAACTGGCAACATCCAGAGCATTATCCAGCCCTTGTTCTTGCAACATTGCCATTTCTTTTAGTGCGTCAGAAACCGACTGATTACCATCTTGCAATGCCTGGGCAAGATAGGCGTTCTGGTTATCTGCAAAAATAAACGCTGACTGCGTTGTGTCTGCCATCAAGCCGCCAAAATCAGACGCCAGTGATTTTAAATCCGCACCGAATTGCTCCGCCAAACCGGTATTACTGTCTAGTGCATCACGCCCAAAATTCAGGGCATTTTCAGCAATAAAGCTATTCATCTGATTGGCTTCGCCAAGCGCGCTGGCTAACGTATTGTTTTGGTCTGCGCTGTTCATCAATGACAATTCGACAACCGACTGATTGCCTAAAACCGCATTGTCTACGCTATCCAATCCCCGCTCGATATTGTCATTCAACGATTCGGTAACAAGCTGCATCCCGTAAGCGCCCATATCAGCGCTGTACTGCGCTACACGCTCGGCGGCATCAATCGCCCCGTAATCGGTTTGTTGTATCGAGATATTGCCGTCATTGCTCTTACCGCTAACGTTGATGGATATCGGGTTAGCGTTATAGCGGGAACCGGCAGCATTAGCCTGATCAACATTGTTGATATAATTGCGAGCATCGGTGCTGGTATTGCCGGAATCAGCTTTACCGCCAGAGCCGAAGAAACCGCCTCCTAAAAAGCCCATTATTTCCCCTTTTTAAGCAACAAAAACGCTATGATGACGGCACCACCAATAAGCCAGCGCGAATCTACACCATTCGTCACTGTCTTATTGAGGCCGCCAAATTGATTGGCAAAATCGAGAGAGGCCGACGTCTGGTCGCTAGTGCTTGACTGCAACGTATATCCGCCCATTACTCCCCCTGATTTCGGTTACGCCACTTATCCAGCGCCACACCAGCTAATACTGATGCGGCTACTGTGGTGAAAAACATTTTCCAATTCATCACAGCACCTTTTTAAAAATGACAAGACCAAGTGCAATCCCGCCGCCGATCATCAGCATGGTTTTTGTGTCCAAGCTATAACCAGCGATTTGTGTTGCCGTTTGAACTTGACCGGTGGATTGATTCGGTACCGCGCCAACGTTATACGGTTTTTCAACCGCATTATTTACCGCTGCCTGACTGGCTCCGGTGTTCTCGGCTTTCTTTTCCTCTATACGGTACTGGGCGTAAGAACCCAGTAAACCGGAAAAGGAATCGAATGCCTGACTCGCGACATTGCCCCAGTTAAAACTAGAGTCAGTGCCGTTAAATGCAGTAACTGCATCAGTCATTTTGTACCCCCTTAAATGCCTTTAAAGCCTGTCAGGTACTCGACAACCACATCAAACGCGCCTGACGTGTCCAGCGTTGGCCGGAATGTCAAATGCTGCACACCTTCGATAATCAAACCGGTAGCCGGATTACCTTCGGTCACAAAATCCACTGTGGTAGCTTTTGCGGTCATTGGTACACGGTCATAATCGGCCTGTACTTTTTCGCCTAACGATTTGGAAAGCTCGTACACCTTCACGCTGTCGGCTTCAACATCAACCTTGCTGATGTCGTCTTTGAAAAAGTGCACGGCAGCAAGTCGGCCTTCTTTCGGGATATTGTCAATATCCTTCAATCCTGCTGTTGCAGAGCTGGCCGGAAAGCTCTTGATTTTGGTAATCATTCCCAGTGGTGAATTCAGCGACTTAACAGCGGTGGCAGTAAGAACAGGGGCAGCGGCGGCGTTATCAATCTTCATTTTGATTGCAAACGTTGCTACGTCCATTGTTCCCAGTGCAGTTAAGCGGCGCATGTCGATGTTGTCGAACTCAGGACGGATAAACCAGAAATCCAGTACCCCCGCCGTTGCGTTACGCTCTTTGTAAAAGCTGTTCAGGTCGTGCAGTCGCTGACCGTCCGCTATTTGCCAGATAGGCTTACCATTGACCAAAACTTCAATGTTTTGAATCTGCGACAGGGTAACGCCTGCATATTCCACCATGATCCGGTCATAGGTAACGCCAACCGGAATTTCCAGCGTAGCGATACCGCCAGCTGATACATTGGAGAAACTAGGTAGTAAGTTAAATTTGCGACTCATAGAACCCCCGATTAACCAGTGATTCGACGAATAGCGGTAACTTTATTGCGTGCAATGTGAAAAACCGCAACGCCCAGCGTCACGACTAATACTTGCTTTAAACTAATGCCTTTCATATTTTTTCCTGTGTTGGTTACTGATTGCATTCGCCGCCAGTTTCCAAATGCACAGGCATAAAAAAGCCCCTTGTTTTCGGGGCTTCGTATATGTGCAAATTCGTTAATTTATTTTCTTGTAAATGTCATTTTTGAGGTTGCCGCCGTATAAATGTCGTCCTCGTTTGTGATATTCGAGAAAGTCCAATTCATCCAGCGCCCCGATCTCCGATGCCGGAATATCCATTTCACTAGCTACGGTTTTTCTGTCCGTATCGTTGCCGAGCAAACCGGTTCGGATCATGGTTGCCTGGGTAAATATGACTTTATCCGCATTAGCAGGGCGTTGAGTGGTCGCAAAAATGCGAATATTGCGCTTTCTAGCTCCACGACGAACAACACGCCCCCATGCTGGCGGGGCAAAACTCGGCTTGGTTACGTCCGCCAGCTCCTCGGCAATTAACGTGCAGTTAGTCCATGTAAAAGCCACATCACAGACAAATTCAAAGGCTTTTTGACCTTCGGCCACTAGCCTGATGCGTAAATCTGACGTTTTAGCCGCCTTGACGCGTTCTAACAGGTCAGTTGCATTGTAAACGGTGACCATTCCGGCTATATCGCCGTATTCGTCGTCAGGGTCGAATATCAATATCCGCTTATCTCCGGCGACCTCTTTTTTTACGTAGCTACTTTTTCCGGCTCCGGTCGAGCCAATGACATAACGAATATCAGCCTTTCGGCTGGTGTCTATTCTTTGCATTTTTAATACTCCGGCGCTTTACAGCGTTGGTTTAATCTAATGTGATTTTGACGGGGTCAACCGGCTTATCATTGACGGGGAGCTTTTCCCGTTCCGGCTTTGCCTGCTCTACTTTCTTTTTCTCAAGTCGTTTAGCCTCTTTTTCTGTCCGCGGCTTACCCATTCTTGGCCCGATAACCATTGCTGTACTGGCAACAGCCCCAACAACAACGGCAACACGAGGATCAACATTAACCGAAGGAAAGAACGTATCAACGACCGCGCCCCAGCTTTGCGCCAGTGCATCCGACTCTTCTTGTTCAACCTCCCACTTAGGACAAAGCAGGGCAAAACCAGAGGACAGCAACGGACTGAGCAAATCAGCCGTTGCGAACTCGACTGGTTCGCCCTCTACGCTGGTCGAAACTGTAGCGCCTTTGTCGTATGCAGCTGCTTGAGATTCGAGCGTTAACCATTCGTTTTGCTCGTTCTCTATTCCTTCGGGCTGTTCGGCTTCCGGTTGTTCAGATTCAAACATCATCCGCGCCACCCTCCCAAAGTTTTTTCAAAAATCCGGACTTTTCGTTTACGGGTTCATGTTCCGAAGCTTCGGGTTTTATCTTCGGGGCTTCGGGGGCTGGTTTCGGAATTTCCGGAGATTTTGCCCCGTTTACGTATACGGGTTTCGGGGCGCGGCTGTCGTGGTCATATTCCAGCTTGATGTTATCCGGTGGCCGATTCGGCTCCGGCCACTTTTCCGTGTTGCACTCCATCCAATCTTGTCCAGCCTTGCAGCTTGGCGTAATCATTCCGGCAGCGCTGACAAAGTACAACTTGTCTTTCTTGTTCATACGAACAACGGCCAGATTCCCAGTGAACGGGCATTTAACATGCCCTAAGTTGTCATTACTCAAGGTCGTAGTCCTCCCGTTCCTCGCCCCAGCTCGCCGAATCCCATCCCTGAAACCAGTATTTTCGACGCCAGCCGGACTTATACGGATTCAAACGACGAAAAACACCGGTTTCAAAGTCTTTTCTGCCTTGCTCAATGGCTTTTTTCTTATTCATTGAGCAACCCCACGACCAGCATATTTAAAACAGATTGCTTTGTTGCCGCTTCCTTGATGATCGGAATGGCCGCAATAGGCATAACCCGCTTGGCTCTGGCTTGTAAGTCCTGAATTTCACCCGCCAGCCTTCGCGCATCAGCGATTTGCTCACGCCGTGTTAACGGCTCGTTGATATCTTGCTTTTTACTCACGTAAACACCCCTGACGCTTCACAGCGTTAGTTAAATGGATTGATTGAAAGGATTGTATTGATTAGCTAAAAAGTGCTGCCAGCTTGCCTTTGGCTCGATGTGCGCGACTCGCTTCAGCCATTGCGCTAAGTTCGTGACTTTTGTACATGTTCGCTTTATCTCTGGCTATCTCAGCCTTTGATTGTTCGCGTTCGATGATTTGGTCAAGCTCATTGGTGAACTGGTCAGATAAAGCCTGTACAGACTTTGGAGGTAGTAGTTTTTTGAACATTGATTTTCCTTTGTCGCTTCACAGCGGTTAGGTTAATAGTCACGGGCGTTTCACAACGTGCCGTTGTTTGTTCCCTGTGATTACTTATACAGCAAATGAATAATTATTCAACCATCTATCAGTAATTGCATAAATATGCAGTGTAGCCCTGAATATTCAAGCCTTCCCCCTTCATGCTAAACCAGAGCGAAGCGACCAGACCCGCTTTAATCCAGTGACTACGGTACAGAAGTGATGACAGGCGCTTAGGTTTTGGAAACCTTCGCCCGTACCGCAGGTACGAAGTGGCGAGGCACTTTATACACCGCTCGCGGTGAGACAGCAGGTTATAAAATGGGATTTTTCATTTTCTGATTTCAAAAGCGGCCACGTCTTTTGTTTTATGCGAAGCCGACAACCTTGCACTATCTCCATCATATTGCAGTGTTTAATCTTTACCGCTTGCAGCATATTGTTAGTAAGTGTTGTTTTGGATCCAGTTACTCACAGATTTTGTGGATAACTTTTTGGAATTGATTAAGGTTTGAGCAGTAAAAACAAGGGGCGTAACGTGAAAAACCCCGCTAATGCAGGGTTGTTACTTAGTGGCTAGTCGGTGGACTATATGCACGATTGAGTATTGAGCGTTTCTCATGCTCTACCAAGCGGCTGTAGTGGGCGTCAGACATATCGTTCAATTCTTCCTGACAATGGGCTGCATTAACGATTTTCTGGGCTGTCTGATGCAATTCTGCGTTGCTCATGGCCGATACTCTGCGCTTAATGCGTAAATCCCGTCTGAACTCTTGGCGTTCCTTCCTGAGTTCTCGTTGCTTGCGTCTGGCTAACTCTGGCAACGATTCAAAGGTCAGGGCATTATCATTGCCATACTTCTTGTTTAAGTTCAGGTAGCCTATACGCTGTCTCTTGGCGTTTTCCAGCTCTTTATCGGTGATCCCCAGTGCAGCATAAAACCTATCTGTTAATTTGATTAACGAGGGTAAATAAGTACCGGTAGTGGGGTCTGTGATATGTTCAATTTCAATCAGGCCGTAAGCTTGCATCATTGCAATAGCGCGACTCATGCGGCTGATTGATTTCTTTTTCTTACCGCCTTTTTCGACCTTCTTACCGTTTTTATATTCGGCCTGTCCGGTGGTGGTGATGTTCAACTGGTCGCTAAGTGTTGTAATACAGGACGCCGGTAAATAACCGGTTAATAAGTCGTGCAGGGACAGCATTGCTGGCATTAATTGATTGAGTACAACACGACGATAGAAATTGATTCTCTCTTGATGACCGCGCTGTTTCACGATCACATCTGACATGGTGATGTCGAATTTTTTGGCTCGGCCATACCACTTTTTAATCGCCGGTAGCATGTTGCCGGAGTCAATATTTTTAGCGACTTTAGCCGCTGGCTTGAATTCTGGAGTACGTGGCGCTGCTCTCATAGATTATGAGACACCACAGAAAAAAATACGGCCAGCAAATAACAGGCAATGACGATATTTTGTCTTAACTGGTAATTGTGGCCGCCAAGTTTCATGAAATGAGATTACTCAGCTTGGAACGTAACGTTTTAATGTCCTGCAATTCTGCAACAAATTCATCAACTACCGGATTGCTGCCCGAATTGGTAAATGTCTGAATCAGACCTTGCAGGTTTTTTGCCTGTACGCTCAGGCCAGACACAACGTATTCAATCTGTTTTGGTGTAAGTGATACGTCGATGCGGCTCATAGTTGCCCCGTTTCGATGCGTCTAACAGTTTCGTTAACCGATTCGGTCAAATATGCGAATGCATAACCGGAAAGCTGTGAAGCTGGGATTTCGTCATTTAGATAAGCATTGGCGGCTTTTGTTTTTGCCGCTTCAAGCTCAGACAGCAATAGCTTTGATATTGGGCTTTGTGGTGCAGTAGTCATTTTTGATTCATCCCCTGTTAATTTTTTCCCTGTAAGAATTGGCGGCATCATCGGCCGAATCAGCCACCACAGGGAACGTTAAAACCTCGGGCTAATGGCTGTATCGCGGTGAGTGCGAACTACAACGGCCAACAACATAGCCCTAAGGTGTGGGTAACGTTAAATGCAAATTAAACGTAGATCAACGAGGTTTTAACGTATTGAAATGACTTAACGGTTGGACTATATTCAACAGGCGAACTACAAAACGGCTGACATTTATGACTTTTCAAGATGTACTAAACGCAGTAACTGCGGAGCTTTCTGACTATGCCGCAGCTAAAAAACTAGGTATTTCTCGCCATTCTTTCAGTCAATATCGAAATGGCAAAAATATACCTAGAGAAGAAATACTAGATAAAATGGCTGAAATGAGCGGTTTAGATCCTACTCACGTATACCTTGCCGCCTATGCTGAAAAGCTACATAATCCAATGGTTGCAGAGCGATTCCGAACGCTCGCAGCGTAAACAAAAAGCCCGTTATTTTTACGGGCTTTTTTGTGCGTGATCATAAATTTAAAGATTTAAAACAGCATAAAATATCAACAATAAATAGCGGCGAAAGGCAGTAAAACCAAGCGTTACAACAAAAACCATATAGGGTAGGGGCTACAGCCAAATAAAAGGGCTGGATAAACCGCGCATAATCTGTATAATGCGCGCCCTGCCCAGTTACTGCCACTTTGGGAAAGTGGAACGGCTAAATGATTCGAAGGGATCAATATATTTAGTCTTAGCGGTTTGACTGTTGTGCAGTTAAACCAGAATGTAACTTTTTTATTTAAGGGTAACGATTGATGAAAACTTTTGTTGCTAAACCTGAAACGGTAACCCGTGAATGGTTTGTGGTAGATGCCGCAGAAAAAACATTAGGTCGTCTTGCGACGGAAATCGCACGTCGTCTGCGTGGTAAACATAAGCCAGAGTATACTCCTCATGTAGATACTGGCGATTATATTGTTGTGATCAACGCTGAGAAAGTGGTTGTTACGGGTAACAAAACCCAGGACAAAATGTACTACTCACACACTGGCTATCCAGGTGGTTTGAAAGAAGTTAACTTTGAAAAGTTACAAGCACACAAACCAGAGATGATCATTGAGAAAGCGGTAAAAGGCATGTTACCTAAAGGTCCTTTGGGTCGTGCTATGTTCCGTAAAATGAAAGTCTACGCGGGCACCGAGCATAAGCATGCTGCTCAACAGCCTCAAGTTTTGGATATTTAGGAGCTAGATGATGGCAGATAATCAATACTACGGTACCGGTCGCCGCAAAAGCTCTACTGCTCGCGTATTCTTGCGCCCAGGTAGTGGAAACATCACAATTAACCAGCGTTCAATTGACGTATTCTTCGGTCGCGAAACGGCCCGTATGATCGTTCGTCAGCCGCTGGAATTGGTTGAAATGACTGAAAAATTCGATTTGTATATCACTGTTAAAGGCGGTGGTATCGGTGGTCAAGCTGGCGCAATTCGCCACGGTATCACACGTGCACTGATGGAATTTGACGAAACACTTCGTCCAACACTGCGTAAAGCCGGGTTTGTAACTCGTGACTCTCGTCAGGTTGAACGTAAGAAAGTTGGCTTGCATAAAGCCCGTAAACGTCCTCAGTACTCAAAACGTTAAGTTTCGGTATTATCGAGAAATATCAAAAACCGGTCCCAGTGGCCGGTTTTTTTATGCCCCATCTACAAGGATCTGGCGACGGTTGGTCGGGACTTGAGTAAATCGCGATTTTTACCAATTAATTTAGGGTTTTATACATATTTCCTTGTGTTTTGAAGGGGTTTTCTTTTATCATTTTCGCGCTTTGTAACTAAATTATCGCTTTTGTCTGATTGAACAGAAGTCAATAGCCACTATTCAGTAGAGCTTTATCACTGTTAAGGTTGTCGCGAGTTGGCGTCAGATCATGTGGGATACCTGTTAGATATCGACATTGAGCTTTAAACGGGTCCAGCAGTGAATATGTCATCTGGGGTTTATTATGCTGTCAGGGTTGTTATCGACAAGCCAGACGCAGGCCACAAGTTGATACAAGCTGAGTAATAACAAATAAATCCAAAACTTGGAGATAGAGTGGATGAGCAATACGCCTGTAGATAACAGTCGGCGTCGCTTCCTGACCATTGCAACCTCAGTTGTCGGTGGCGTAGGAGTGGCGGGTGCCGCTGTGCCTTTTATTGCATCCTGGAATCCCAGCGCCAAGGCGAAAGCTGCCGGTGCGGATATAAAAGTGGATATCAGTAAAGTTGAACCGGGTCAGCTATTACGCGTTGAATGGCGTAGTAAACCAGTGTGGATTGTGCGCCGCACACCACAATTGTTGAAAGAGCTGGGGGAACACGATGATAAATTACGTGACCCGCATTCCGAAGAAAACCAGCAACCAGAGTTTGCCCGCAACGATTATCGCTCACTGAAAAAAGAATATCTGGTGTTGGTCGGTATCTGTACTCACCTGGGCTGTTCACCACAGCATAAGAAAGACGGTGAGTTTGAGGAAATGGTTGAAGGGGTAAAAGACGGCTTCTTCTGCCCTTGCCACGGTTCAAAATTTGATATGGCCGGACGAGTCTTTCAAGGCGTGCCTGCGCCGCTGAATCTGGTCGTTCCACCCTATTATTATATTGATGACAATACCTTGTTAATAGGGTCAGAAGAGGGAGCAGCATAATATGTGGCAAAATCTACTCGACTGGATTGAATACCGTATTCCGATGATGCGTGTGGCAAAAATGCACGCCATGGAATATCCAGCACCCAAGAATATGAATTTCTGGTACGTGTTCGGCTTCCTGGCCACTATCGTACTGATTAACCAGATTGTTACCGGTATCTGGTTGACCATGAACTTTGAGCCTTCTGCCGAACGTGCGTTTGCGTCGGTTGAATACATCATGCGTGAGGTCGATTACGGCTATATATTGCGTTATATGCACTCCACCGGCGCTTCAGCCTTTTTTATTGTGGTTTATCTGCATATGTTCCGCGGCATGATCTATGGCTCTTATCAGAAGCCTCGTGAGTTGTTGTGGCTGTTCGGTATGTTTATTTATCTGGCATTGATGGCCGAAGCCTTTATGGGCTACGTTTTACCCTGGGGACAGATGTCATACTGGGGAGCACAGGTAATTGTATCCCTATTCAGTGCTATTCCTGGCATCGGGCCGGATTTGGTGGTGTGGATCCAGGGTGACTATGTGATCTCCGGCGCCACCTTAAACCGCTTTTTTGCGCTACATGTTATTGCTTTACCACTAGTGATTGTTATTTTGGTGTTCTTGCACATTGTTGCTTTGCATGAAGTTGGTTCCAATAACCCGGATGGTGTTGAAGTCAAGCGTCCTAAAGGGTCGTTAAAAGAAGAAGAAAAAACCAAATTCAAAATGCATGAGTATTACACCAACAAATACGACATTATTGATGATGTTGTCCCTTTCTTTCCGCACATTGTGTTGAAAGACTTGGTCGCATTCTGTGTGTTCCTGCTGTTGTTCTGCTATGTCATGTTCTTTAATCCGGAAATGTTCGGTTACTTCCTTGAACATCCAAATTTTGAAATTGCCAACGGTTTGAAAACACCGGAGCATATTTTCCCGGTATGGTATTTCACACCTTTCTACGCCATCCTGAAGGCCGTTCCGAATAAACTGATGGGTGTTTGCGCCATGTTTCTGGCCATCATCTTCCTGTTTTTGTTGCCCTGGTGGGACAGGTCAAAAGTCAAGTCCTGGCGTTATCGCTCAGGTTTGCACAAGTGGAATCTGATTGTGTTTGCTGGCGTGTTTATCTTTCTCGGCTATTTAGGTGGGACACCACAAGAAAACTGGAAGATTACCGCGTCACAGATCCTGACAGTTATGTATTTCGGCTTCTTTATACTGATGTTTATTTACAGTAAGAACGAGACGACCAAACCACTGCCAGCGAGGATCTCTAAATGAAGAAGTTAATCATTCTATTGAGCTTGTTGCTGCCGACTTTGGCCATGGCGGCCGGTGGTCATAGCGTTCATCTGGATGAAGCCAATATCGACTTAACCGATAAAGCCTCATTGCAATCAGGTGCCCGTACTTTTATGAACTACTGTCTGGGTTGTCACCAGATGCAGTATCAACGCTATCAGCGTACTTTTGAGGACTTGGGCGTTCCGTTGGCACTAGGTCAGGAAAACCTGCAATTTACCGGTGAAAAAGTGGGTGATTATATCACCAACAATATGCACAAAAAGACCGCCGCTAAATGGTTTGGGGCGGCGCCACCGGATTTGACTCTGGTCGCACGCGTTAGGGGAGCTGACTGGTTGTACACCTATTTACGCTCTTTCTATGCTGACCCTTCACGCCCATGGGGAGTTAACAATCTGGTCTTCCCTGAAGTAGGTATGCCGCATGTATTGCAGGAACTGCAAGGTACACCAAGCAAAACCTATGAACAAAGAATGGTCGATGGTGAAATGGTTGACCGCTATGTGGGGATCAAAAGTGACGGCAAGGGTGAGCTAAGCCCTGACGAATATGATAAGGCGGTATTGGATCTGGTTAACTTCCTGACTTATATGGGCGAACCGGCCAGACTCGAAGCCGAAAGTATCGGTCGCTGGGTGATTGTGTTTATTTTAGTATTGTTTGTTTTTGTCTATTTGCTGAAGAAAGAATACTGGCGCGAAGTTCATTAATTCTGCAAAAAATCGTGTATAATGATCAATCAGTATGAAAAGGGGCACTAATGCCCCTTTTTTTGCCATCTATGACAAAGACAATTTTTAGGATTTTGGAGGAAGCTTAATGGCTGTAGCCACAAATAAACGTTCTATCATGACATTGTTTTCCGATGCGATAGATATTTATAGTCATCAAGTACGCATTGTATTGGCAGAAAAGGGCGTTGGGGTCGAGATTACGTTTGTCGAACCTAGCAATGTGCCTGAAGATTTAGTTGATTTAAACCCGTACGGAACAGTGCCTACGCTGGTTGATCGTGAGCTGGTGTTGTATCAGTCCCGCATTATTATGGAATACCTGGACGAGCGTTTTCCCCATCCTCCGTTGATGCCTGTTTACCCTGTTTCTCGCGGTCAAAGCCGTTTGATGATGCATCGTATCGAGCAGGACTGGTATTCACTGGCAGAGCAAATCCTCAAAGGCCAGGGTAATGTTGAAGTGGCACGTAACGAATTGCGTGAAGCGATTCTGAGCCTGGCACCGCTGTTCGCTGAAACGCCTTTCTTTATGAGTGAAGAATTCAGTCTGGTAGATTGTTATCTGGCTCCCTTATTGTGGCGCTTACCGGCCTTCGGTATTGAATTGTCCGGCAATGGTAGCAAGGAAGTTAAAAGCTACATGAAGCGTATTTTTGAACGCAGTTCCTTTGTCGCGTCATTGACCGATCAGGAACGTGAAATACATAACCCGTTATAGGTTTGGATATGACGTCTAACCGGCCTTACATGTTGCGTGCTTTCCATGAATGGATTCTGGATAACGATCTCACACCCTATATTGTTGTTGATGCTTTACAACCCGGGGTGGAAGTTCCCCAGGAACATGTGAAACAGGGACAGATTGTATTGAACATTTCTCCCAGCGCCTGTCAGCAACTTACAGTAGGTAACGTGGATATCAGTTTCCAGGCCCGTTTTGGTGGCGCAGCCAGGCAGTTGTTTGTGCCGGTCAAGGCGGTGTTAGCCATTTATGCCAAGGAAAACGGCGCAGGTACTATTTTTACCGACGAAGAAGAGTTGGCTGAAGATGAAGTGGAAAACACTGAAGCGCCAGCAACACCACCGGTAAAGGGCAAACCGCAGCTGAAAGTGGTTAAATAAGACAATAAAAAAGCGCGTTAAGCGCTTTTTTTTATACCCGTACCTGCCTACCTGCTAGTTTAAATACTCAAACGCTTTAACTACTCGCGCTACACCTCCAATATTACGGGCGATATCTACCGCAATATTGGCTTCGTTTTCGTTGACCAGACCCATTAAAAATACTTCCGAGTCTTCCACCACAATATCAATATGCAAGCCGTCTATGCGCTTATCGGCAATCAGATTGGTTTTGACTTTGGAGGCTAGCCACACGTCGTTGGCCCGAGTACCGGTAGAAGTCGGTGAGCCAATGCGGATTTGATTGTGTAGCTTGCGAATGTGCTGAACATTTTTGGCCGCTTGTTCCGCCTGATTACGCAGATCGTCATTGGGAGTCTGTCCCACCAGAATGGCGATGCCATTGAACACATTCACGCTAACGTGGGCAAATTCGTCGAGGTTCTTGTTTTCGCTGAGGTTATTGGAAATTCTGGCGGTTAAGGTCTTGTCATCAATCTGGGTGCCGATAGTACGACGATCATGAGCTGAGGCGGCGACACCCACGCCCCCGGCGACGATAACCGCAGCGCAGCCCTGCAAGGCTAATACTGATAACACCAATGCTAAACGAATCATGCTATTCCTCACTATGATCTGGAAATAAACTGTTATCTATACTCTCACATAGAATATGAATGACCAATAAATGCACTTCCTGAATTCGGGCTGTCCGGTTAGATGGCACCCGCATTTCAATATCATTGGGGCCTAACAACCCGGCCATTTCTCCACCGTCTTTACCGGTTAAGGCAATGATGGTCATATCCCGGCTCAATGCCGCTTCCATCGCGGTGATTACATTGCGCGAATTACCGCTAGTGGAAATGGCTAATAGAATATCACCAGATTGGCCTAACGCACGTACCTGTTTGGAGTAAATTTCGTCATAGCTATAATCGTTGGCAATAGAAGTTAAGGTTGAGGTATCTGCTGTTAACGCGATAGCGGGTAAACTCGGGCGCTCCCGTTCATATCGGTTGAGTAATTCTGAAGAGAAACGCTGAGCATCGGTAGCGGAGCCGCCATTGCCGCAACTTAGTATCTTGTTACCGCTGATGAGGGCGTGAACGATCATTTGTGCGGCATAGGCGATGGATTCGGCCATGGTTTCGGTGGCGGCAATTTTAGTCTGGATACTTTCGGTAAAATTGGCCTTAATCTGCTCGATCATCAGGTTGTTATACTCCTTTAAACCATTCAATCTCGCTGCCCTGTATCGCCAATAAGTCGATACGGTAAGCGGTTATGGATGGATTTAATTTGTGTTCATGTAAATAATGCGCAACTGCAGATTCAAATTTTCTGCGTTTATGTGAATGAAAGTACTCTGCGGCACCTCCATGGCTGGACTGGCTACGATATTTCACTTCGACAAACACCAGTTGCTCAGCGTCGGTCATGATCAAATCAATCTCGCCACGGCGACAATGGTAGTTGCTTTGCCTAAGCTTCAGTCCATGCTCCTGCAGATAACGGCAAGCGAGTTGTTCGGCTTGCTGACCTATCAGAGTAGATAAGCGTTGTTTAATCCAGTTCAATTTTTATAACCTGCTCCTGTTCGACCTTGCCCAGAGCGAACTCCTGATGCAGCACATCATGACTGTCCAGTGATATTTGTCCGGTCAATCCGGAGACTCTCAATTCTGGCAGAATAGCCATATGCTTCAGGTGCGGAATAAGGGTATAGGCATCGTAACCCATAGCAAATAGCCGTTGCAGGCTACCTTGATGGTTGGGCCACAAAGTATCAAAACTATGTTTCAGCTCTTGCCAGGGATGTTGGGGTAGCATCCAGGGCATATCAATAAAGGTCAAATTACGCAGGTCTCGTAGCGAGTTATTACTCATCACCTGGTTATAACTGCGGGATGAACCGAACACCGGGATCATATCGGAAAATGGACTAATACTGGCTTCGATAATGGGCACCAACAGTTCGGTTTCTTCGGCATTGGCAAAAATAACGATGGCGTCGATATCCTGCCTGTTACGATAGAACGAATAAACTTCCTTCGCGTAAAGACGTTCAATTTGACTGATGCGAGCC